>JBBTTW010000001.1:0-40834 GCA_038064055.1 Patescibacteria group bacterium
AATTTTCAAACGAAATTATTTGATGAAAAATTTCTCCTTTAGACCCCCCCCCCGACAATTTCAATCTCTCGATTGTTCATAAGTTGAGAGCATTTTATCTGATTGCCTACCAACTTGGCAAAAAACTACCGAAGCAAGAAAGATTTGGTCTGTGGGCTAGGGTGGAACTGACAACGATTGAAGTTTTAACTCTTTTGATCGAAGCGGGATTATCGCCAAAAATTAACAAATTACCGATTCTTGAAAAAACAAGAATCAAGATCGAAATAATTAAACAGTTAATTCGTCTCGGAAATGAAGCAAAGATAATTGAAGATAAAAAGTATCTTGAATTAGAAACACGATTACAGGAAATATCTAAGATGCTCGCAGGGTGGATCAAGGACACTCAAACGCAAAAGGAGCCCGTGAAAACGAACTCCTTGTGGCGCGAAACTTCCTGACGGATACCACCGTTCGGGTTGGCATTGCCGTGATTCGACCAGTTGACCCTGAACTTGCCGTTCGCCTCGTTCCAGTTGCCGTTAGCGACGTTACCGTCGGGATCCAGAATTTGCCCGATACCATCCATGTCACCAATAATCTTTTACAAAATTATCTGCGTTAACTCATCCTTGTGAGCTAAGTTTGGGAGCATCCACTGGAGTCAGGATCTCCGCTAGTACCGAGCAAGCAGTTTCAATTTCCTAATGGCAAACCATTACTCGTCCCGTTAATTAGCGGACAAATTGGTTGTATTAGCCATTGGTTTATTCTAACAGATAAAAGGCGGCCCGACGCAACTTACGTTGCATCGGGCCAAGTGTACAAATTCTAAGTGACAAGGTTACGCCACTGCCTGACGGAGACCACCGTGCGGGAGGGCATTGCCGTGATTCGACCAGTAGACCCTGAACCTGCCGCTCGCCTCGAACCAGCGGCCGCTAGCGACGCGACCGCCGGGAGCCAGAGAGGAAGTGCGAGTCCAACTATTCTTCGGGTCGAAATGTTTCGGGATGCCGAACTTCTGGGCTTCATTGGGGTGAACTAGGTTCAACCAGAAAGCGAAGGGTTCCATAATGATCCGTTGGCGGATGGAGATGAAAGACCTCTTCTCGGCGACGGCCTGATCATAGGAGATCGGGAGATCCTGATTGGCTTCGATCACTGGCCTCACAAGGATCACCACCGCCTGATCGATTGCCTGGAGATGGGGTTCCTTGACGCACAAGGCATTAAGATCGTCACGGTACTTCCAACAAGAGAAGAATTTGGTACCGACGGTCAGATCGTAGAGTTGGTCGGCCGTAAGATCACTCGGGGTAACAACGGGAAGGGTCAAGCCAGTCGTGGGGGTGGGGAGAGTGAGACCGGTGAGTGTGCGACCACCGACCACGCGCCAGAAGTCGACCCAGTGGTCGAAGAGATGGAGCGTGAAGTCGGAGTGGGTTGGTGTCTTGGCTCTCCGTCGTTTACTCTTGCCATCTGGCCTACCATTCTGAACTAACGGATTGACGGCTCGGTAAATTTCTTCCGGATCGAGCGACCCTTCTTTCACTCGCCTAAACCAGTCGTGTTGCTGGCGAGCGAAACGTCCGAGAACGTCATCGGCGACTTCCGTCATGATTGTTCTCCCTTATCTTGTAAAAGACCTTTGTTTTTATGGTCTAGAGAACGCCCCTAAACCATTGAACCAACTGCCCTATAGCCTAGCAGATTGTGATACAAAAGTCAAGGCCACGCAATGGTTCAATGTCTTGGAAGGACTATCGTTGAATTCAGCGATAAATGTCGTGGTCACCGATGTTGATGAAAGTAACTTCATCTTTCCCAGAAAAATCAAACATGATCCGGTAAGAACCGGTGATCCAGAAGGACCAGAAATTCCGATACTCACTGTGCAGTTTATGGGTATCCAGCCGAGGATCAAAAGGATTGAGGCGAAAAAGATTTTCCCGGGCTTCGACTTTCAACTTCAGGGCCAATGGTAACTTCTTATAAACTCTCCGGAAGCGCGGGGAGTAATAAATCTGCATCTTACCGTAAAGCTTTGAAGGAACGGAGAACTTTTAATTTACCCTTCTTTTTGGCTTCCATATAGCCTGCGATTGCTTGATCAGTATCTTCCTTTTCAATTAAGCGCTTTTTTTCTAATTCTTGCCAGCGCAAAAATTGAGCATACTGACTTTTAGGTAAAGTAATGGAGTTAGTTTCTTTTATTTTAACAGCTGTTTTCATAATATATAGTTATAACATAAAATCTAATCGAGCAAAAACTCCCCGCTTCGCCTCGGCGGGACCGATTGTATTAGCCAATATTATTTTAAAATAAGGAAAGCCGCTGTGCAAACAAGTTGCACAGCGGCGTAAGGGTACAAAACACAAATCACAAGGGTTCAACAAACTGCCTGACGGAGACCACCGTGCGGGTCGGCATTGCCGTGAGCCGACCAGTTGACCCTGAACTTGCCGTGCGCCTCGTGCCAGCTGCCGTTAGCGACGCGACCGACGGGAGCCAGAGAAGCCGTGCGGGTCCAGCCTTTAGGATCGAAGTGCTGCGGGATGCCAAATTGCTTGGCCTCCCGCGGATGGTCCTTGTTCAACCAGAAGCCGAAGGGCTCCATGGTGATCCGATGTCGGATCGAGATGAAGATCTTCTTATCAGCGATGGCCTGATTGTAAGACAAACAGAGGTCAGCACTGGCTTCGACCACCGGCTTCACGAGGATGACGGGGGCTTGGTCAACGACTTGGAGGTACGACTCCTTCACCTCAAGAACATCGAGGTTGTCCCAATTCTTCCAGCAGGGGAAGAAGTTGGTATCGACAGTGAGTTGGTAGAGCTGCTCGGCCTTCAGATCTCGCGGAGTGACGACGGGGAGAGTGAAGGCTTCCAACGTGGAAGCTTCTAACCCTGATCGCAGAGCAGGAAGAACGAGGTCAGCGTCGGTGAGTGTCCGCCCACCAACAACTTGCCAGAATTCAGCCCAGCGGTCACGGAGGCGGAGGATGATGTCGGGGGGGGAGAGCTTCTTGGTGTTTTGGATAAACGGATTTCTCCGCCCCAAAATAGCCTGTACTTGCTCACCCGTCAGCTCGCCATCCACAACCTGCCGTACTAACTCTTTCCATTGAGGGCCGGTCACAGACGCTCCCTCGACGATCATTTTGGCTTTTTTCTTTGCCATGACCATCACCTTTCTTGTCAAACACCTTGATTTCTATGGCCCAGAGAACGCCTCCAAGCCATTGAACTAACTGGCCAATAACTTAGCAGATTGAGGGAGAAAAGTCAAGCCCCGCTAGAGGGTCGCTCTGGCGGGGCCGGACTTAGGTTTTTACCTAGTTCTGACTAATTTGAAGTCATGAAGCTGGCGTCCGGAGTGGTAACGGAATTACCAGATTGATCTTGAGTCTTAATGTAATAGTAGTAGGTCGTGCTAGCGGTAAGACCGGAGAGGTTCACCGAACTCGTGGTGCCGAGAGTGTTGTCGAATTGCACCAATCCCCCGCCTTGGCCGACTACTGGTGTAGTAAGAGCATAGTGGACCTTGCCAGTCGTCATCTCATTCGTGAGCCAAGTGACCACAGCAGAGGAAGTGGTGATATTGCTCACCGACTTACTCGTGATAACTGGAGCGGTCTTGTCTTTGTCGCCGCGATCATCACCGTCATCATCACCGTCATCATCATTATCATCGTCGCAATCATAACCATTAGGGCAGGTGGTTGTGCCCATCTTCTTCCAGATCCCTGGAGCATGGAGAAGTCCGGGAGGAATCTTGCCCGACTTGCCAGCCCCATTCTTTAAGATTTCGTTAATTCTCGAGATGGTTTGACTATCTAATTGACCCGTCTCTGGGAGGCCGGCTTTCTTTTGCATCTTTCTTACTGCCTTCTCGGTCAAAGGACCGTAGTAGCCAGTGATTACCCCCTCCGGATAGATCTCTGTGTCGGTCGAAAGCAATCTTTGTAGGGTCTTTATTTCGTCATGTCTTGAGCCCTTAGACCATTGCTTGGTCAATTGGAGTTCTGTTTGTATTCCCGTCGCTTGAGCCTTCAACTCATTGAGTTTGGCTTGGAGGGTGGCAATTTCGGCATAAAGACGATTCAAGGTCGCCATTTGCTCGGCGGTCAGGGTCGATAACGGTGTCACATTGGTGGTGACTTCAGTTAAACCAACGGCCGGTAAGATAATAATCGCTATAAAAACTGCTAAGACAGTTGCTAGTCTCTTAATTGTAATCATTTTTAGTTTATTTAATTGTTTTTAATGGTTACTGCCTGATAATTTGGGCCCTTGCCCGAGGAGATTATACCTCAAGCTCCCCCCAATTGGAACCACTCGCCACCTTCACCGATAAAGGAATGGGCCAGTCAACCACCGTTTCCATTGTTTTAACCAAAATTGGCTTTATTTTCGGGATTAATTCTTCTTTCACCTCATATAAGAGCTCATCGTGGACGGTGAGGAGGAGGTGGGCGTCATTAATTAACCCCGCTTGGCGGAGAGCGGCGTCGGTCTTGATCATTGCTAATTTGATAATGTCGGCGGCTGTACCTTGGATTGGCGCATTCATCGCCATTCGCTCGCCTTCGGCTCGCAGGAATGGGAGTGGCGAACGGAGGGTGGGTAAGTAGCGCCGTCGGCCAAACTCCGTCTCGGTGTACCCTCTGGTGCGGGCGGTGGCCTTAACTTGGTCGAAGTAGTTGCGGATAGTGGGGAAGGTGGCGAAGTAACGGGTGTAGAACTCGGTTGCCGCTTCGCGGGTGGTGCCGAGATTGGCGCGAAGGGCATTAACCCCCATCCCATAGATGATGCCGAAGTTGATCACCTTAGCTTGGCGGCGCATCTCGGGCGTCACTCCCGACGGCTCGACGCCGAAGACTCGCGAGGCGACGGCGGTGTGGATGTCGCCACCGGCGCGAAACATCTCGATGAGCGCCGCATCGCCTGAGAGCACAGCTAGAACCCGCATCTCGATCTGGGAGTAATCGAGGGCAATGAAGCGATGCCCCGCGCGAGCTTGGAAAGCTTGGCGGATCACGCCACCGAGGGAGCCGGGGGTGGGAATGTTTTGGAGATTGGGGTCGCGGCTTGAGAGGCGGCCCGTGGCCGCGCCCATTTGGTCGAAGGTGGCGTGCAAGGCGCCGTCCGGCGCCACGAGCTCGGGTAAGGCATCGATGTACGTCGAGAGGAGCTTCTGTCGTTCGCGGTAAGCAAGAATCTCGGAAACGATCGGAAATTCGGGCGCGAGTTTAAGTAACTCTGACTCGCGCGTCGAACGCGCGCCACCGGCCGTCTTCTTTAGTCCTTTGATTGGTAGTTTAAGTTCGTCAAAGAGGATTTGACCCAATTGCTTAGGCGAATTGAGATTAAATTCGTGTCCGGCCAAAGCATAGATCTTCTGCTCTAGAATGGTCAGTTCTTGATGCATTGAGACGGAGAGGTTTTTCAGTAAGACGCGATCGAGGAGGATGCCGCGCCCCCGCGCCGCGTCGAGGATCGAGATTAGCGGCGACTCAATCTCAGCCCAAACGCGAGTGAGGTTCGCTTTTTTAATTTCAGTTTCCAGCCAAGCTCGCGCGTGAGTGAGATCAGTCGCACCAGTAAGCTCCTTAAGGGCCGCCCAGTCGAGATGATCGCGTTCGGAATTAAGTAACCAAGCGAGAATTTGTAATTCTCGCAAGGCGCCGGCTTCCGGCTCGGGATCAGTTTGCTTACTACTCGGGAGATCGAGTTTAGAACCTTCCGTTTTTTCAATTTGGAAAAGTTTGTGCCAACGTTCTTTTAAACTTCGAAATTCTAATCGATCAAAGAGTGAATCGACTGCCGTCATCGTCACCCCCTCGCGCCAAGTGGCGCTCGGGAGACGGAGCTCGACCGGCGCGTCGCGCCGGATCGTGGCCAAGGTTTTCGAGAAGAGCGCCTCCTCTTCCCCCGCCGTGAGCAGATTGATCACTCGATCAGTGAATTTAAGTTTCTTAAAAGTCGAAACATCTTTCTTTAACACTTTATAGATCTTCTCCACTGGGCCGAAATTAGTGATGAGGGTAGTGGCCGTCTTCTCGCCGATGCCAGTAATACCAATAATGTTGTCCGACGGATCGCCGCGGAAGCCCTTCCAGTCCGGCAAGAGTTCGGGAGCGAAGCCGAAGCGCGTCTTTACCGCCGCTTCGTCATAGAGCATAGTGTCGTTCAACCCTTTTTTAAAAGTGTAGACTTGAACGTGCGTGCCATCGACTAGTTGGAGAGTATCGAGATCGCCGGAGGCGATAATTATCTTCAAACTTTTATCTTGCTTCGCCTGCTCGGCAAGCGTGCCCACCAAGTCATCGGCTTCGAAGCCGGCTAGTTCGTAGCAAGGAATGTTTAAACCTTCAAACACCTCGCGCGAGCGCTCGATTTGCGAGACGAGGGCGGAATCAGTTGGCTTACGTCCCGCTTTGTACTCCTTATACACCGCCTTACGGAAGGTCGGCTCAGGTAAGTCATAGCAAGCAATGAAGTAATCGGGTTTGAGATCGGTCGCTAGTTTAATGAGCATCGAGACGAGACCATACAAGCCCCCCGTCGGCTCGCCAGATTTAGTGGTGAAGTCGGGTAGCGCGTGGTAGGCCCGGTGGAGAATGGCGTGGACGTCGAGGAGGACGAGGGTTTTGGATTTAATTTCCGTTTTACTCATAACTAATTTGTCGGATGACTTCGTCGATAAATTTGAAATTAATTGAAATGAGATTAGGGGGCAAAACTTCCGCCACGCGCTCCGGCCACTCAATCAGAATTAAATTATTTTGATCTTCAACGAGTTCCGACCAATTTAATTTTGCCAACTCTTCGGCTTTCTCTAATCGATAAGCATCGATGTGGATTAAGTATTTCCAATCACCTCCCGGTTTGGTAATTTCATATTTCTTCATAATCACGAAGGTCGGGCTTGTCACCCGATCTTTGATTCCCAGGCTTTCCGCCGCCGCTTGAGTGAAGGTAGTTTTACCCGAACCCAAATCACCATGCAAACCCACCACTGTGGCCCCTCGATTCGCCGCGGCGAACTCGGGGTTAACCAATTTAACCAAGAAATCTTTGGCTACGGCCTTTGTTTCCGCCAAACTTTTACTCAAAACTTCCATTGACTCATCTTAGCATATGGTGATAGTTATATAAGTAGACGGAAACGGAAACTTTGGCCCAAGAATAAAGCAAAGGAGGAACGCCATGGGTCGCGTTGGGGCGCCGGTTCGGATGCCGATGAGCATGGAGGAATTTCGAAGAATCTTAGGTGGCTTACTCACTAAGGGTTGGGTGGCGGGGATCGAAGATGGTCGCATCCGCCTTTGGCCAAACAAGGAGAAGCTTGGTTATAGTTACGACCCGGTGGCAGCAGTCTTGCTCATGTCGGGAGGGAGACGCTTGG
This sequence comes from Patescibacteria group bacterium, assembly GCA_038064055.1. GTDB lineage: Bacteria > Patescibacteriota > Minisyncoccia > Phycocordibacterales > JACOZG01 > JACOZG01. Next base: position 7,398 of record JBBTTW010000001.1, read on the forward strand.
GTTTGACCGATAAAGTAGCCCTGCGGGTTAAGCTCGCGGCGGCCAGACCAGATAAACACAAACGCACGCGGATTGGGCTCCTGCGCACCCTCGGTTTGCTCCACTAAAAGTCCGATTTTGTCCGACACCTCGAGTTATCACCAACTCGGGGTTTTATTTTGTCTAAAGTGTGCTAGGAATAGGAGGAGATGACACTCGATTTCAAAGAAGACAATCAGCTTAAACGTCTAGACGAGCTCCACGCTAAGGAAGCGGAAGACCTGACTCAAATTTTAGCGACCAAACACAATCTCCCCTACATTGATCTCTCAAAATTACCGATCAATACCGATGCCTTGCGCCTAATCCCCGAAGTAGAAGCGCGGCAAGCTAAAATTGCCGCCTTCAAAATCAGCGGCAAGAAGTTATTCGTCATCATTCTCTCCCCCGACAACCCGGAAACGAGATCCATTCTCCAAGAATTGGCTGGCAAGGGCTTCGCCGTTGAGGCTTACCTCGGTTCAAACGCGAGCCTCGGGCGAGCGCTGGAGCGCTACCAAGAAATTTCCGAGTCGAGCCAGACGGAAGCGGGCGTAATTGATATTGCAAACGACGAGATTAATCGCTTCGTGGAAGAAATTAAGGGTTTGGCCGGTATCCGCGCCCGCCTAGTGGAGGAGACGGCCCGTGCCGCGCATGGCGGTAGTGTCACGAGTTTATTGGAAATTATTTTAGCCGGCGCTTTGATTGTGAAGGCCTCCGACATCCATCTTGAGCCGGAAGAAAATCAACTCCGCCTGCGCTACCGACTTGATGGCGTACTAAATGACTTCGCTTTCTTCGAAGGTAAGATCTACCGCTCGCTTTTGTCGCGAGTTAAGTTAATTTCCGGTTTGAAGTTGAATGTGAAGACAACGGCCCAAGACGGACGCTTCTCAATTAAGCTGGGGGCGAGTGAGATCGAAGTGCGCACCGCCATTCTTCCAGGCGCTTACGGTGAGTCAATCGTGCTTCGCTTACTTAATCCGGAATCATTAATGGTTGAGTTCTCCTCCCTCGGCATGGAGCCACTTCTTTTTGAAACACTGCAAAAGCAAATTACTAAACCTAATGGACTCATTCTCTTAACCGGACCAACCGGTTCGGGTAAAACGACTACCCTCTACTCCATTCTCCGGACCTTAAATTCTTCGGAAACGAAAATTATTACCATTGAGGATCCGATCGAGTACCACTTAGAAGGAGTGAACCAAACCCAAGTTAATCGGGGTAAGGATTACACCTTCTTAATTGGTTTGCGCTCGGCTCTGCGGCAAGATCCCGACATCATCATGGTGGGAGAAATTCGAGATGGCGAGACGGCGAAGGTGGCGATTAATGCCTCCCTCACCGGTCACCTTGTGCTCTCCACCCTCCATACTAATAACGCCGCTGGCACCATCCCTCGCTTGATTGATCTCGGAGTGAATCCGAAGATCATCGAAGCGGCATTAAACATCGCCATCGCCCAACGCCTCGTGCGGCAACTCTGCCCCGATTGCCGCGAGGCTTACGCCCCGTCGGACAAAGAGCAGAAGCTCATCGCCACCATTACCCCATCGATTGAGAAGAAGCGCGGCGCGAAAATTGAGCTACCGGCCTCGCTTTACCGCCCGAAGGGCTGTGGTAAGTGCCATGAGACGGGCTTCCGCGGCCGGACCGGCATCTTCGAGGCGGTAGTGATGACGAGTGCCATCGCCACCCTCTTGGTGGGGAATGCGAGCGAGCGGGAAATTAAGCGTTTGGCGGACGAATCGAAGCTCCTCGATCTCCGTGAGGACGGATTACTTAAGGTGCTTAGCGGCACCACCGCCCTCGCCGAGCTCGAGCGGGTGGTTGATTTGTACGCCGAAATTCTTTGACAATACGAGTTGAGACCATAAACCTCTAAGCAATCCTTTGGGCCCGGAGGCTCAAAGTGAGGCGTCGGTCTAAGGATGGCTCCAGTGTTTTCCACCGAAGCGGAAAAACCAGCACGTCCTTTAACCAGCACCCGTTTAAACCCGGAAGTTTAGTTGCTTAGAGGTTTATGGCCTCAACCACGATCCTAGCATAAAATGGAAAAGAAGTCAAGTATCAAAAAAGAACCAGCAGCTGAACCAATTAATGATTGGTCTCTTGATCAATCGCTCCGACCCTCGATTTGGGAGGAGTATATTGGCCAAGAAAGCATTAAACAGAACCTGAAGATATTACTCCAAGCGGCGACAGAACGCCAGCACCCCCCCGAGCACCTCCTCTTCTACGGCCCGCCGGGGCTCGGCAAGACGACACTCGCCTATTTGATCGCTAAAGAAATGGCGGCGCAGATTAAAGTGACGTCGGGGCCGGCGATTGAGAAGGTGGGCGACCTCGCCTCCATCCTCACCAACCTCGCCCCGGGCGACATCCTCTTCATCGATGAGATCCACCGCCTAAACAAGCTGATCGAGGAGGTGCTCTACCCTGCTATGGAGTCGGGTAAGCTCAACATTATTATTGGCAAAGGGCCGGGGGCGCGAGTGATCCAACTCGACCTCCCCCCCTTCACCCTCATTGCCGCCACTACTCGCATCGCCTTGCTTTCGGCGCCGCTTCGCTCACGCTTCTCCGGTGGCACCTTCCGCCTCGACTTCTACACCGAAGATGAGCTGAAAAAAATTATTAATCGCTCGGCGAAGATTCTCGGCGTTAAGATTGACGCCGCCGCGGCCGCGGCGATTGCCGAGCGCAGCCGCTTCACCCCGCGGCTGGCGAACCAATTTCTTAAGCGCGCCCGCGACTTGGCCCAAATTAAAAAACAACCGATTAATGAAAATATCGTTAATGAGACCCTAACCATGATGGGGGTGGACGAGCTCGGCCTCTCTGGCGCTGATCGAAAATTACTCGCCGTTTTAATTGAGAAGTTTGGGGGTGGACCGGTCGGGCTTGGCACTCTCGCCACCGCCACCGCCGAAGAAGAAGCGACAATTGCTGAAGTGCATGAACCCTACCTGATCCAACTTGGCTTCCTCGATCGCACCCCCCGCGGTCGCACCGCCACCCGCAAAGCTTACGATCATCTCGGCCACTCGGAACCAACAAACAAACAAGAGAAATTAATTTAATATGGCTGGACATAATAAATGGACCCAAATTAAACGGCAGAAGGCGGTGGTGGATGCGAAGAAGAGTAAGCTCTTCTCAGTTTTGGTGAAGCAGATCCAACTTGAGGCACGTAAGGCGAACGGCGACGAGACTGCTTCGGGGTTGAAAACGGTTATCGAACGCGCCCGAGTCGCCAACATGCCAAATGAGAATATTGAACGAGCGATTAAGTCGGCGGTGGGAGCGGAAGCGAAAGAACTAGAAACGATTCTCTACGAAGCTTATGGTCCGGGTGGAGTGGCCCTGATTATCGAAGCGATTACTAATAGTCGCAATCGCACCACTCAAGAAGTTAAGCACTTACTCGCCGAGCACGGCGGTAGTCTGGCGCTCGCCGGTGCCGCGACTTGGGCCTTTGAGAAAAGTGCCGCCGGTTGGCAAGCGAAGACGCTGGTACCGCCACCTGCGGGTGAGGTTGCCGACCAATTAACTAATCTCTTGGCCGAACTCAATCAGCATGATGATGTGGAGCGCGTGAGTGTGAATACGGCTTTATGAAAATCTTGGGTATCGACCCAGGTTATGATCGCTTAGGGGTGGCGGTGATCGAGAGTGTGGCGGGAAAGAAAGACACTCTCCTCTTCTCAACTTGCCTCACGACAGATAAAGATGACGAATTCTCTGAGCGGCTCTGGCAACTCGCCCAAGCGGTGGGGAAGATTATTAAAAAATATTCGCCCGACATTCTGGCTCTGGAGAAAATTTTCTTCGCCACTAACCAGAAGACGGCGATTAAAGTGGCGGAAGTGCGCGGCGTGATTAGTTATTTGGCGCGGCAATTTAATCTCACGCTTATTAATCTCGCGCCACTTGAGGTTAAGCTCGCCATCACTGGTTACGGTCAAGCCAGTAAAGACCAAGTGAAGCGAATGGTGGGGTTGATGATTAAGGAAACCGGATCAATTAAGTCGGATGATGAGATCGATGCGGTAGCGATGGCTCTTGCCGGCGCGTCCCGCGCCGTGGCAATTTATCCACAAAAAAGCGCTCCCTTATTTGCAAAAAAATCTCGGTATGGTAGAAAATAGTGGTTTAGTAAAATTAAATAAAAGGTCGGCCTTAAACAAGCCTAAAATAATCATGGATTTCGAAAACGAACTCGACGACGTTATTGGTGGTGATGAGGGGTTACTGGATGATAGTGATGAGATCCTTCCCGGCGGCGCCGCTGCCGATAAAGATGGTCTCGGTGATGAAGATGAGGAAGAAGAAGAGGAGGTAGGGGGTGACGAGTAGCTAAGAGACCATCACTTGATTAACAAACTAGTCCGCCGCGGCGGACTAGTTTGTTTTTATCTTCACGAAGCGGCGTTTGCCAATTTTTAAAACTACACCAGGGGTTGGCTGATAATGGGGATCTTCAATCTTCTCATTCTCCCCCGTACGGATCGCCCCCTCGTCGATCAAGCGGCGCCACTCACCACGCGAAGCGATTACCTCCTTCTCAATTAAAGCGCCCACTAAGTCGCCATCCGCGCCAAGCGAGATCTCGAGCAGGTCTTCGGGGGTGGCGCCATCGCGGAAGGTTTTATCGAAGGTTGCTTCCGCCGCCTCGGCCGCCTCGGCGCCGTAGAAGCGCCCGACAATATCACGCGCCACTTTCGCCTTAGCTTGGCGGGGACCGAGACCCAAGAGTTCGCTTTTGGTTTCAAGCAACAAGCGCGTGCAATTTATAAACAGTGGTTCAATCATCTCGTCCGGTTCGGCCATAATCGCGCCAAACATTTCGTTCGCCGGCGAGGAGAGGAAGACGCCCGTCCCCCGACTCTTCGACATGAGCGCTCCCGTCTTCGGGTTCGCCATGAGGTTTGTGACGATCACAAATTTATCTTTCCCTTTTAATCGTTTTAACAGCGTCCGGCCGGCGAGGGCGTTGAAGGTTTGGTCGGTGCCGCAAAGCTCGGCATCCACTTCCAGTGCCACTGAATCATAGCCCTGCATCAAGGGGTAGAGGAATTCGTGGAGATAGATTGGCTGATTCTCCCGCCAACGCTTGTCGAACATGTCGCGCTCGATCATTTGCTGGACGGTGAAGTTGCTAGCCAGTCCAAGAATCTCCCCGAAGGTGAGTCGCCCCAACCACTCACCGTTGTAGACCACGCGCGGCGGATTCTCTTGATCGTTGAAATTAAGTAACGGTTTGATCTGCTGCAACCAGCTCGCCACATTAGTTTTAATTTCTTCGGTCGAGAGTTGCGGTCGGGCTTCATTGCGACCACTGGGGTCGCCAATTCTCGCGGTGAAGTCGCCAAACAAGATAATCACTTCGTGCCCGAGCTGTCGCAACTCCTCAAGCACCATATAATTCTTAGCGTGGCTTAAGTGAAGGGCGGTGGAAGTAGGATCCGCTCCAATATAAATTTTTAACCGTTCACCACTTGAGAGTTTAGCCAAAAATTCGGCTCGCGAAGGTAAGATCTCGGTGATGACGCCGCGGTTTAAGAGAGCCTCGATAGTTTGACGATCGGTGTTGGTTTTCATCTCTTTTAGATAATCAAATTTAACATGTCTTACGAAGAATAACCAGAAATGCTAGGATAGAATCGATGCGTTTCATCAAGCGGCAATACTTACTCCCCGCCCTAACGGCGATCTTTGTCATCGCCGGGGTGACTTTGTTTTGGGCGATTAATCTGGAGTTACCGGATTTCCAATCACTAAATGAGCGCTTAGTGACAGAATCGACTAAAATCTATGATCGGACAGGTAAAATTCTGCTCTATAACGTTGATGAGGGGGTGCGTCGGAGCCTCGTTCCACCGGATGAGATTTCTAAACAACTGAAGAACGCGACGGTGGCGATTGAGGATGATCAATTCTACGAGCATAATGGTTTCAAACTTAGCGCCATTCTACGAGCCCTGTTCGTTAATCTCGGCTCCGGCACAGTCACGGGCAAGCAAGGTGGATCCACTATCACCCAGCAGTTAATTAAAAACACTCTTCTCACTCAAGACCGTAAGATCACGAGAAAGATAAAGGAGATCTTCCTAGCTTTGAAATTGGAGAAAATAATGACGAAGGAGGAGATTCTTGGTTGGTACTTAAACGAAGTGCCTTACGGCGGCCATCTCTATGGCGCGGAAGAGGCGAGCCAAGCTTTCTTCAACCACTCAGCCCGAAGCCTAACGCTCGCCGAGGCGGCGTACTTGGCCGCCATTCCCAAAGCGCCGACTTACTATTCTCCTTACGGCGATCACCGCCAAGACTTGGACGCGCGGAAGGATTTGGTTCTTAAACGGATGCTCGAACTTGGCTTCATCAACCAAGCTGAGCACGATGAGGCTAAGGCCGCGAAGGTGGTCTTCCAAGCCTTCGCCCCGTCCGGCATTAAGGCGCCACACTTTGTAATGTGGGTGCTGGGGCAATTAGAAACGAAGTATGGTCGAGAATCAATTCGAACTAAGGGCTTTAAAGTCATTACCACTCTTGATTGGGAGATCCAGCAGTTGGCCGAGGGAGCGATTGATGCCTATGGTGATCTGAATGAGAAGAATTTTAATGCTCACAACTCCGGTATGGTGGTGATGGATCCGAAGACTGGTGGGGTGCTCGCGATGGTGGGTTCTCGAGATTATTTCAATCAAGAGCGAGAAGGTAATTTCAACATCACCCTCGCTCACCGCCAGCCAGGTTCGGCTTTTAAACCCTTCGTCTACGCCACCGCTTTCAACAAGGGTTTTACCCCCGAAACGATGCTCTTCGACGTCCCGACCCAATTCGATGTTCATTGCGAAGTTGATCCGACTCGTTGCTATACACCGGTTAACTATGATGATCGTTACCGTGGCCCAATGTCGCTCCGTGAGGCCCTCGCTCAATCCATCAATATTCCCTCGGTTAAGGCTCTCTACTTAGCTGGAATTGGTGACTCGATTGAGACGGCGCGGCGAATGGGCATCCAAAGTTTGGGTAAAGCTAATGATTATGGTTTAACCCTGGTGCTGGGCGGCGGAGAGGTGTCACTTCTTGATTTAACCGGCGCCTACGGCGCCTTCGCTAATGATGGAATCAAAACCAAGACCCAGAATATCTTAGTAGTAGAATCGAGTGATGGTAAAAAACTGGAAGACAATCAACCCCAAGAACAACGAGTGTTGTCTGAAAATACCGCTCGGCTTATTTCCGATATTTTAAGCGATAACAAAGCGAGGACTCCAACCTTCGGCGAGAATTCCCTTCTCTATTTTCCTGGCCGAGATGTAGCGGCGAAGACGGGTACGACTAATAATTACCGTGATACCTGGATTGTGGGCTACACACCAAACCTCGTCGCCGGGGCATGGGTGGGTAATAACGACAACAAACCAATGGAGCGGCGGGTCGCCGGTCTCATTGTCGCTCCGTTGTGGAATAAATTCTTCACTGCCGCCATAAAGAAGGTCCCCGCTGAGAAGTTTGTTCAACCTGAACCGACTTCGAGCGAACTGCCGCCGGTCCTAAGAGGTTTCTGGCAGGGTGGTCAAAGTTATATGATCGACAAAATTTCCGGCAAGCTCGCCACTGAATACACTCCGAAGGATCTCCAGGAAGAACGGGTGGTGAAGCAAGTTCACTCCATCCTCTATTGGTTGAATCGAACCAATGATCAGCAATTCCCCTTGTGGGAAAAGTCGGTTTTGGAATGGGCGGCGTTAAATGGCCATCTAAACGAGTCAGAAACTATCATTCCTCAAGCGCTTGATGATGTTCATCGTCCCGAGTTTAACCCAATTGTCTCTCTAAAACCTTTTAGTTCCAGTTTTCGCTCAACGGATCGGATTTTAATCGAAACCACCGCTCAAGCTTCGCGCTTTCCACTCTCGCATGCTGACTTTTTCTTTAATAATAATTTCTTGGGATCCAAGCGCGAAGCGCCATTCGTCTATAGTCTCTTGGTGGAGGATATTAAAGATCTAACCAGAGACGCTAATGAGCTCAAGGTGATTGTTTATGACAGTGTGGGTAATCAGGGTACGGCTACCATCCCAATTTCCATCCTCGATTAACCTAGGCGCTTGAAAAGTTTGGGTGCTAAGTTGGCATTTAAATTCTCTAAGACAATTTTTTGCTTCAAAATAATTTGGTTTCTCTTGAGGGGGCTGGTTTTTAATCGAACCATTCCGTCGCGATAAGTAAATTCACCTTTTTCTAATTTAATTCCGGAGTATTGAAAAATTATTTCAATCACCGACTCATTGAAATCATCTTTCTTTTTAATTAACTCCCTAAGTCGGGCGAAACCTTGTTGGGCTGAGTGGAGCATCCTTTCGCTTAACGTCTAATCGGCATAATAAGATAAGTGAAATTAGGATCATCCAAACCCTTAATCACTATCGGTTTAAGTGGGCCATTGAAACCAAGGATGATTTTCTCTGAATTAATCGCGTTTAAGCCATCGAGTAAGTACTTCAAATTCAAACTAAGGGCCAAGGTCTCACCCTCCACCACCTCGCAATTAATCCAGGCCACATTGTCACCATTATCATTAATGGTTTTAACTTCCAATTTACCCTCTTGGTTTAAACTTAATTCCGCTTGGTTTAATTTATCGACAAAAACATTAGCTAATTTAAGTAAGGGGAGTAACTCATTCCGTGCCACGGTGATTTGAGTGGTGAAACGAGTAGGGATAATTTGCCGGTAATCAGGAAAGACACCGTCGATTAATCTTGAGGTGAGGTGGAAGTTTTCAGCTTTTAATGATAGTTGGTGTTTATTGTATTCAACCTTCAAATCCAAATCCAAACCATCCAAAATTCTTATTATTTCAATAATGTTTTTCAGGGGGATAATTAAATAAGGGAGATTGGTTTTGGTGTTCTTTTGGGTTAGTTTTTTTTCCGCTAAACGGAAAGAGTCTGTCGCCACCCAGAATAAGCCGTCGGGTTGGTTATATAAGCAAACACTGGATATTTCAGCTTTCAGATTGGAAATTGAGGCGCTATACCAGACGTATTTTAAATCCTCAACCAAATCTTGAGATTTTAGGTCTAAAGAATCAGGTTTGTCTGGTTTCGGGATTGAGGGGAAATCATCAGTGGGGTAACTTTTTATCTTCGTTGAATGATTAGGGGAAGAAATATTTAGATTACCATCAATTAAATCCAATTTAACTCGATCTTCGTTTAAATTAAGATTACTTAAAAAATTACCAAGGAGTGATCCATTAAGAGCAACTGATCCCTCTTTATTAATTTTTACCGGAATGGAAATCTCAAAACCTAAATCCAAATTAGTTGATTTGATTTTCAACACTCGATTATTAGCCTCAAGGACAATATAGGACAAAACTGGGAGGGATAAATTCTTACCTGTAACTCGTTCGGCTAATAGTACAGCGGATTGTAATTTATTTTTAGAACACTCTAGATTCATAATAGATTATTTATTAATTAAGAAAGATATATTAATGATATTAGGTCGGGGGATAAGTGGATAATTCGTAAATACACTCAAGTTTACTAATTCAATTAAATTTATTTTTTGGTTCAAGTTGTGAATAGGTGTTAGTTAGTTTTGGTATAGTAAACTACGGATCTGTTCTAATTCACGAGTTAGTAACTGGTTATCCCCAAGATCATTCTTAATTTTATCGTAAGCGTGGATGACAGTGGTGTGATCTCGGCCACCAAGTTTTTGTCCGATATAAGGGTAGGAAGTATTAAAGTCTTCTCGAAGAATATACATCGCCACTTGGCGCGGCTTCACCACCTCTTTCTTCCGAGTCTTCTCATAAAGCTTCTTCTCATCAATATGGTAGAAATCAGCCACCACAGTTGTCACATCTTTAATTGAGATGTTTTTCTTGGGTTTGATATTGTTTTTAATCAACCCCTTAACCTCATTGATTGTGAGGGGGCGTTTCTTTAAATAAGATTGGCAAATAATGATATTTAGAGCCCCTTCGAGTTCCCGAATATTATCTTGAATTACTGAACCCATATACTCCAAGATTTCATCTGGTGGGGTGAAATTACTAAGCCTAGACTTGTGTTTTAATATAGCCAAACGTGATTCCAGGTCTGGTTTCCCCACATCCACCGTCATCCCCCCTTCTAATCGAGATCGCAGGCGGTCTTCGATTCCACTAATATATTTCGGTGCCTTATCAGAAGAAAAGATGATCTGTTTGTTGTTTTCGTAGAAACTATTAAAAAGATGGAATAATTCTTCTTGAGTCTTCTCTTTCCCGGATAAAAACTGGACGTCATCCATAATCAAGACATCATATTTACGATACTTCTCCTTAAAGAGATTACCCCGATTGTTTTGCACGGAATTAATATAATCCATCATAAAGCGTTCCGAGGTGATGTAATGAACCCGCTTACTCCCACCGGAATTATTCTTCACATGATTACCAATTGCTTGGATGAGGTGGGTTTTACCCAAACCAGTACCACCATAGATGAAAAGAGGGTTATAGAGACTCCCCACCTTCTTTACCACAGCTTGGGAGGCGGCATAAGCTAGTTCATTGAAGGAGCCAACCACAAAGAGATCGAACACATATTTAGGATTAAGGTTATCTTCTTTATTGATATAGATCTCCGACATTGGAATCTGTTGATTCCCCCATTCGGTTGGGGTGGGATAACCCTCCGGCTTCTTCGCCTTCTCTGGTTCCTCTTGGCGACTAATCAAATATTCCACCCCTCTAATCTCGGGTTGGATATTACGGAGAGATTTCAGGATAAACTTATGGTACTTATTAAGTAACCACTCTTTAACGAAGGTATTAGGTACCCCCAAGAAGACGATTCCCGACTCTAGCTTGTTAATCGAAGTGTTTTTGAACCAAGTGCCGAAAGTGGCTTGAGAAATACCCATTTCAATTTCTGCCAATACTGTTTCCCAAAGTCGCTTGTTGTCCAAAACCATATGAGCCCCATTATAGGTTCACTGACTGGGATACTCAACTTGCGCACACCTGTTGATAATCAGTGGATTATTGTGGATAACTAAAAAATTTGGAAATAGAGGCGAGATGAGCTACACTAGAACCAATGTCTCAAACATATCAACCCAAAAAGCGAAAACGCCATAAAACACACGGTTTTTTGGTCCGAAAGCGAACTCCTGGCGGTCGTCGAGTGGTTCAAGCTCGTCGTCGCAAGGGGCGAGCTAAGCTCACCGTCTAATCTTTCCTCGATGTTCCCACGCGAGCGGCGAGTTCTGAAATCTCTTTTTCCCGAGATTTTAAAGAATAGTCGGTCTTACCACTCCCCCAACCTGACTATTCGATTAACTGGAAGACTAAAAAGTGACGATCAGCAAAAACCAACCCAATTTTCCGTTATTGTGAGTGGTCAAGTGTCTAAGAAGGCGGTAACCAGAAATCTTTGGAAGCGCCGAGTGAGAAATATTACTATGAGACACTTAGATCGGATGAGAGGTGGACACTATTGTCTTATATTCTTAAAACCAAGTGTGATGAAGTTGTCTTTTAAAATTTTAGAAGAAGAATTAATGTCCTTGTTCTATAAGACCAAACTAATTTAATTATGATTTCAAGCCTATTTAAGTCTGTATTTATCGAACCACTCTATAATTCACTGGTTTTTCTAAGCGCGGTGCTTCCTTGGGAAAGTTTGGGTGGAGCGATTATCATCCTCACTTTAGTGGTTAAATTCATTCTCCTTCCATTCCAGCACAAAATCATTAAAACCCAAAAGCAATTAAAGTTAATCGAGCCAAAACTCCAAGAAATAAAGAAAAACACCAAAGATGATCGAAGTGAGCAGGCTAAACAGATAATGCTCCTTTATAAAACCCACGGCATCAACCCCCTCACCTCTTTCTGGACCCTATTGATTCAAATCCCGATCATTCTGGCTTTGTTTTTTGTCTTTAAGAGCAGTGCCACTCTTCATCCGGAATTGATCTACTCCTTTACCCCAAGTCCTAATGAAATGTCCTTAATCTGGCTTGGGTTGATTGATCTAAGTAAAACATATTTCCCCCTAGCCTTACTGGTAGGGGTGACGCAGTTTATCCAACTTTGGTTGGCTAATCCTAAAATCAGTCTTCCGGACAGTAATTCCTCTAGTAATAATCAAATTATCGCCCAGAAAATGCAAACCCAAATGCGCTATATCCTACCGATCTTCATCATTTTCGCCGCTTCCAGCTTACCTTCAGCGATCGGCCTCTACTGGATAACAAGTAACCTCTTCGCCATTACTCACGAGTGGTGGGTGCGACGGGAGTCAGATCGTCTTTTAGCTCCACCTGACGGAGTTGCCCCGTCTCCCGCTCGATAAAGATCACTTTTCGCTCATCCTTGGTGACCAATAATTGAGTCGCATCACCCAAACCGGCTGTTTCCGCCCAAACTAACTGGCTCGTACCAGTGTCGGCATTAATTTTCCAGACTAAATCATTAAATTTCATTCCTCCTAAGAGTCGATTAACCAAAGAGAAACCCACTCCAACACTTTGCGGCGCAGCGCAGTAGACGAAGGTCGAATTATTGTTCCAGGCGCACTTATTAGCCAGAGTTTTCACCGTTAAAAGCCTGGTTTCCTTCGTGCTTCGGATGTAGAGGCTAAGTTCAAGGCCCAAATTGCCGATTTTAGAGTAAAGAATCTTTTGCCCGCTCGGACTAATGAGGGTGACTAAACCGTTAATTCCACTCAAAATCGGATCGGCGCTATTATTTTTTAAATTAACCAAGTATAAGTAGCCGGGTAAATTGTCGGCGGGGCGACTAGTGAGGCCAAGGAGACTCTTTTCCGGCCAAGCGACCAGCCATTGATTTAATTTCGAATTAAAAACCAAAGAAGTTTTACCGGTTTTAATGGTTGTGACTTTACCAATCGTGTCTTCCCCGACCGTCTCCAAGGTGAAGAATTGATCTCGGGCTGGAGACAACACAAGCTCACGTATCTGAGGGCTAAGACTCTCGATTGGTGGTTCAGGTAAATTTAACTCAGTGGTGCTTGTAGCGAGAGTAACGGTGGCTTGGAAGTAATTCTTACTTTCCCCGGCTAGAGTAGAGAACCAAGCTGTTAATTTGCCACTATTTAGAACCAGCGACCCGGCCTCAATCGCGCCGCGGACGGGTAAGCGCGCGAGCGAGCGCTTCTCGCCGCTCCTTAGATCCACTTCCACTACGAGCCCCGTTTCGCGCTCGAGGAAGATGAGTTTATCGCTCGCGCTTGAGGTGGCGGCGCTAATAATCATCGCGCCGCTCGCGGCGCGGCTGTTTAAAATACTCAAACCCGAAGGTTGGTCGGGTGTGGGTGCGACTGAATCATTAGTTTGCGAAGGGTTAGGGTTTGGTTGATTGGGGTCGGGAAGTGGTGTGGGGTCAATGATTGGATCAGAGATGGGGAAATTCTGGCCCAAACTATCGTCAAGCACCGGCGCCGCTGGAACGTTGGGGCCACCCCGATTAAACTGGAGGTACCACCAGACGCCGCCACCGACGCCGGCGAGGATGAGGATGATAATTAAAACGATTAGAAATTGCCTCATATTATTTTAACGTGACGCCTCTTGCCCCACTTGCTGGGGCGGTTTAAGGTCGAAGTTAAGTTTAACCAACTCGGGGTTGATGCTTCTGAGTATAAGGTAAGCGGCGAGAGCCAATACGAGACCCCAAATCGCTTCCGTGATCTGCTTCTTCCCCTCCTCTTTAACCCCGGGGATGGAACTTAAGATATATTTAAAGCCACCGATGGCGATCATTAGAGCGGCGAGCGTAGCGGCTAAGCCAATAGCGATTGGGAAGACGAAACCCAAATATTCGGTTAAACCAGAAAATTGACCTTGACTCGTTAGAGTCACGGGGTTTTGAAGAGGTTCGAGTAAAACAACTCCGGGCGCATTTTCAGCCAACGCGACACCGCTCGAGGTTAAAATCATACCCAGAACCAAGATGATTAATCCAAACTTCTTCATTTTAAAATTGGAAGGTGTTTAAACCGAAACCGATCGGCAATTTACCGGTAGCCGATTGGAGTGGATAATTCTTATTCAGCACCGCGAGATCAAGCGCCGTCTCCCCCACTTGATCGGCGGTAGCGACGACCGTCAGCCGGCGGGGATCCTCCGTGGCCGGCACAATCTTCTGCCCCTTAATCGACCATTCGAAAGACAAACGACGATTGAGCCAGTCCTCGATAGAGAAAAAGAGGGGTTCGGCAATGATCTTCGTCTCATCACTTACGATTTGGAGTCGCGCCAGGCTCTTCGTGTGATCGATCACCCCATCTTTGATGGCATAGAAGCGGAGTTCGGGCCGAGCAACACTCACTCGCGCCTCCCCCGCGGCGACACTTACGCCATCTCGCCGCGCCACATTAACTTCAATTAAATTAACTTCGCCGGCGCGACTAGCGGCGCGGTAGTCGAAAGTGTCGCGCCCAGCGCCGGAGGCGCTCCTTATCTCCACCCCATCCTTCCGCCAATTGAAATCTAGATCTTGGACCTTAAGCTTCACCCCACTTGAGTTATAGATCGTCGGGACAGCGACCACGCGGACGAGGCTACTCGGGGTGGGTAGGGTCCGACCCTCATACCATACCGGCGCATAAGTCTTCGCCTCCCAAATAAGCGCTACCTCGGACGTTTGAGCTAGCACCGGAGTCGTGGCAAGCAAAAAGAAACTAAAGATGAAAAGAAATCTTAACATTTAGCACCCTAATTATAACTTATTTGGGCAAACTTACTCAATCGAACCTCTTAAATAGCGACCCTTCTCCAATCTCTTGATCAATTTCTCAGCATCAACCCGTCCATGGGTTTTATTGTAAAGAGTGTCTTCAGCTTTAAGCCATGATATTTGTAACACTACACGCAATGTCCATATGGGAAGAGCATTGAAAATAGGTAATTCTTCCATAGGAGGAAGCACCCACATAATAAACGCTTGTTTTACTGTGTCAGACAGGCCCCAGCCCTTAATTGATGTCCAAAGATAGAAGGTTAACCAGACAAAAATACTAAAGAAAAATGACGCGATCCAGCCAACATAAACAATAGAAACAAGAAAAACTTGAACTAGGTCAAAAATAACCGCCGCCGATACCATTAGAAAAGCCGAGCTAAACTCCACCCGATTCCTCTTCTCAAATTCTTGGGGTTTAGGCATCGAATTGGTTTAAGAATAATTAGGCCGCCCCCACTCCTGCCGCGAGATCGTTCTTCGCCTTCTTGATCGATAGTAATTGGGAGGGGTCGGAGGTAATGATCTGATCTTCGGTGTAAGAGGAGATGATCTTAATGGCAATGTGCTTCAAACCGGCGAAGAAGATCCCCTCCCCAACGCCGGACTCAAGTAAGAGGTACTTCTCCTCATCGGTCAGTTGGAAGGTCTTCTGCACTAGGTCAATTGAGGCGGGCGACTGCTTCAAGAGGAGTTGGATTGAGGAGTTGGTGATGATCGGCAGGCCATAAGGTGAGAGGAGGAAGTCCCCGACGTCTTGAGTGATCGTCGCCACTCCCAAGTAGTACTTGCGACCCCGCTTCACGAGGGAGAAGAGGAAGGAGGCGGTGTCTTTCGACTTCATCATCCACCAAGCCTCATCGACCACGAGGAGGCGCTTCTTTAGGTTGCGGCGGATGGCGTTCCAGATGTTGTGCATCACGATGTACATCGCCACCGGCTTCAACTCATCTTCCATATCGCGAACAGAGAAGACGACGAACTTCTTATTAATATCGACATTAGTCGGCTTGTTAATGAAGCCGGCCCAAGTGCCTTGAGTGTACTTGGCGAGCCTCTGCGCCAACGTCTCCCCGCCCTCCATGCCGGCGAGGACGAATTCGAGATCGGAAAGGAGCGGCGCTGGTTTGCCGCTAAAGTCGGAGTCGGGGGTAATGTCTTTCAGGGCATACGTTTCCGTAATCGCGCTATCAAGCACGGCATCTTCTTCGGGAGTAAGGCCGCCAAGCATGAGTCGGAAGAGACCGACTAAGTTAATGATGTTCGACCGGAGCACATCAGCCGGTGACTCATCTTCGCGTGGGAAGGGTAGGTCAAAGGGATTGATGTGGTGCTCGGAAGTGAGGGAGATGTTGAAGTAGCGACCCCCGACGGCTTCGGCGAGGAATTCGTACTCGCGCTCGGGGTCAACGACGATGACGTCGGCGTCGAACATCAAGCTCCGCAAGATCTCAAGCTTGGTGGCGTAAGACTTACCGGCGCCCGACTTGGCGAAGATAACGGAGTTGTAGTTCTCAAGGGAGAAGCGATCGAAGAGGACGAGGCTCGAGTTATGACGATTAACGCCGTAGAGGATTCCTTTATTGGAAGTGAGGTCGAAGGAGACGAAGGGGAAGAGAGAGGAAAGGGGGGCCGAATTTAGTTTGTAATTAACTTGGAGTAAGTTCTCGGCAATCGGCAGAGTGCTCTTGAAACCCTCTTCTTGCTGGAAGAGGGCGGGCTTAAGGTAGACAAGCTTGGCATCGAGCAACCCCTTCACTTCCGATTCAATCTCGTTCAACTCATCTTCGGTGTCGCCGTAGATGGTGAGGTATAGGCCAACGTCGAAGATCTTCTCCCGTGCTTGCTGGAGGGCGTCGCGGAGACTCTCAATGTCTTGGTAGGCCACATCGAGGACGGGGTCGCGCACTAACCCCTTCTCCTCCTTCATGCTGATCTGGCTTTGGACTTCAGCCACCTTCTTCTCCAGTTGGCGCAAAGCGACGGCGGTGTCGATCGGGTGGATCAAGATGGAGACGTCAAAAATTTTGTCTAAATTAATTATCGGCGAGAACCAATCACCGGCAAGGAAGCGCGGGTAGGAGATGACGAAGAGAGTTCGCGCCACCTTCTCCCCCAAGTGGATGAGGCGCGGGGTGATCTTGAGCGCCGAAGGCGCGATGATGTCCTTCAGCTCAAGCACCCCCATCTTATAGATGTCGGCCGGTAAGATCGGGGCGATCGTGTTTTGGGTTGTCTTTGGTTTTTTACTAAATAATCCCATATTAATTCCTTAACTGAGGCGCATCGATCTCACCCGGGTTGAAGATCTTAAAGAAGAGCTCAACCAGCTCTTCGGTGCCAAGTTGAACGACGCGGATGCCGAGGCGCGACAGGCCTTGCGCCACCACACTGGCTCGTTGCTCGAGTTGGGAGCGGTACTCTTCAAACTTCGCCACCGACGTGACTTTGTCTTGGCTGCCCTTCTTCCCAAAGAGGCGCGAGAGGAGACCCCCGCGCTTCTCCAGCACCGGCGGCTCGTAAGGGATGACGGCGAAGAAGGTCTTAGCCATAATGTTGGTACTCTCGGTAAAAGCGCGGATGAACTCAATGTATTCTCGAGTTTGGATCTTAATCAAATCATTTAATTGATTCTTCTCAAGCCCCTCGAGGATGGTGAGGTAGGGGCGAATGTCGAGCTTGCGGGATTGGACGAAGATTTGGAGATGAAACTCAAGCGAGTTTAAGAAATTCTGGTATTGCAAGAGTAGCGCCGTCTGCTCCTCCTCCGACTTCAGCGCGAAGTTGAGGGACGAGGCAATCAAGACGAGGCGGAGTCCCCCATCCTTCATCACCACCACGCCGTCGCGGATCTCTTCCACCGGCACGAAGTCTTGGGTGGCGCGAGCTTTATTGTCTTGGGTCGAAGTCGCCATAACTTTAACGTAAATTTTCTTTAATATCTAAACTCCAAGCCAGGTCGCGGAGCTTACTCCCCGATAATTTGGGAATCGGCACCGCCGCTTGCTCCCCGAGCTTGATCTCGGTCGCGACGGCGGTCTTCGGCCGCCGCTTCCAGAGGTAGAGCTTGGCGGTGAGCACGTAGTGGAAGGCCGACTCAAGCACATTCACAAACGGGCGGGAGTTAACTTTGTAGAAAGCGAGGGCGAAAGTGAGCGCCGCGAGAGGGATAATAATCCACACACTCAAGAAAAACGGGAGGAAGTTGTAGACCATGAAGACGGCCCCCGCCCCGCCGGCCAAGTAGACGAATTGTTTGAAGGTCAGTGGCCCGAAAATTTTGTCCTCGACCTCAATGAACTGGGGAACTTGGAAGTTCATTGTCTCTATTTTACCACAGTTCTATTCTGGTTTCTCTAGATATGGATCCAAATCAATTTCTTCGCGGGGGATGCGGAAGAGTTGGCCGAGCTTCTTCTCAAACACCGTGTTTTGGTCGGCGGGCTTACTCGCCTCACTTCGGACTTCGCCCGAGGCCTTCGCCTCCTCCATCTGACGCATCGAATCTCGAATCGGGAGGAAGATCTCTTGATTAACCTCCCCCACGATCTTATTAATCACTTCGCCGGAAACACCCAATTCGATTAAATTCTTGGCCAAGTCACTAACTGGCTCAAGGCCGATGATGCTAAGAGCGACGTGGTCAGCCAAGATGCCCATTTGGTCAACTTGGAGATGGTTGCCAATACCAATGTCGCCAATCGCGCCCTCGATGTCGAGATCCCAAATTGCCAACTGGAGATCCTCGGGGAGCTTAGAGAAGGCGGCTAATAATTCTTCGCTAGTGTGTTCCATAGATTATATTTTACTTATCATCCCTTGGTTTGTCTTTATCTTCCGGCTTTTCTGGCACCTGCTTGTTCTTAATCAATGCCGTTTCCTCTCTTAAGAGAGCTTGGTATTCAGCTTTGTTTTGATAATCGGGATCTAATTTCATTGTCTCAATCTTTTCCCTCACAAATTTAAGCCGTTCTTCTTGGCGCTTGGCGTTATCCTTCTTCTCTAGGGCTGCATCGAGTTTCTTCCGCTCGGCTTCAGGGAGACCTTGTTCTAGTTTAGTTAGGACTTGGCCGGCTCGTGTTACTCGATCTCTTGTTCCTTCCAGCCGCTTCGCCTTAGGCGACTTCTTTCGTAATTCAAGCTTCCCTTGTCGCTCCCTCATATATTTGTCGTAAGCTTCGACGGCTGGCTTATTCGCCCTTCGTTGTTCCTCAGTGGCACCGTTGTACCAATCAAGGGTTGATCGGTTGTTTAGATCGAGTTCCTCAATTTCTTTCGTGATCTGTTCCCTTGTCTTCATGTCCCCTGTTCCCTTAGCGCGATACTCGGCTAACTTCACCCGATCTTCGGGCTTCAGCTTCTCATAAGCTTTCTGTTGGGCTAGACCACCAGCGAGAGAGATCGAGGTCCCCGGCAAACCCACTCTCATCCCCTTCATATATTGAGCTAGGAGAGCCGGATCCTTCTTAATGTAGTCTGGAATCTTCGTCTTATCATCCAAGACCTTGGCGAAGCCCTTCTTCGAGCCGAAGCCGGCCTTGGATCCATAATCGGCAATATTCTTTAACGCCCCACCCATGCGCGGGTTCCGCGCGGCGAGACCCTTCATTAGATTGGATTCCGAAGCTTTGTAAGCCAGTCGGCCAATAGTATTGCGCCCCACTGTGCCGCCAATGAAGCCACCAGCGAAGCCAAGGGCCCCGGCTCGCCATTTATCAATGTAAGATTGTGCTCCAGCCGCTCCTTTCGCTCCAAGCGACTTGGCGACAATAATCGAAGCCAGCATAAAGCCAGCCGCGATCATAAAGTGGAACATAATTTGGAGTGATGAAGGATTGTTCCCCGTGAGGATCGCGGCCAGAGCATCGCTCTTCAGCACCACAATCGTGAGGTAGATCATTATAAGGTAGAGCGGCGCGAAGAAGGCTTGATCAAGTAAGGTATGGAACCACTTATCAAATTGCCCTTTCTGGTTTGGCAGAGCGTAAGCAAGGAAGGCAAGCGGCGAGAGGATGATCGCGAGTACGAGCGACACTACTCGGTGGGCAAAGAGAACGGTAGCAGCAATGAAGACGAAGATGGTGATCACCATCATCACAATTGTGCCGAAAGCCACGACGGACGAGTTCACAAACTCCCAACCCACTCCCGCGGCGGGAATGAAGCCAGCTGTCCCCGCCTTACCGATCCAAGTGGTAAGAGGCAGGGCGTTCATAAACACTGCCGATAAGCCTCTTACGGAACCGGAGCCGAAGGCGACGGCGTAAGTTTCTTTATCTAAACTAACCGCTTTGTAGAATTGGTAAGCTACCACATTCGAAGCGTCGATGATGATTCGGGTGAAGAAGGCCGAGAAGTTAATTAAGAGCGCAATCACGATCACCGACACAAGGATTTGCCGGCCGTTGATTGAAGAGACTTGTAAGATCATGCCAATGGCGGCGTAGAGGAGGATGAAGATGAAGAAGAGATTAGAGACGTCGCGCAAGACTTGCCAGGCGCCATTAACCGCCGGTGAATTGGCTAAACTACCGAAATTAACTACGGAGTATTGGACGGCGTAATCGAAGAGCCCACCCACTCCCCAGAGCACCAAACCAAGAATTTGTTTTAAGAATTCGCCCACATAACTGATCCCCGAACGGAGGAAACACGAGAAGCTGGAAAAGAAACCACAACTTTCTGGTTTAGGCGGACTCACTCTATTACTAATGCTTTGTCTTGGATCAACTTGCGAATCTGGGTTCGAGGTTGGATTGTATAACTCAGAAAGTTCTCGGAGTTGCGCTTGGGTAGATTCTAGTTGCAATAGAACTGATTCATTGTTTGGGGACAACACCAGCATTTGTTGCAAGATAGAAGCTCTTTCTCGGAGCTCGTTTCCTTTATCCGTGACGTAATTTCTAAGCTCCTGTTCGTTTAAATTATTTAAATTACTCGCACCGTAAAATTCATCAGTCACGGCTAGCGCTTCATCTATTTCTGCCAATTGAGTCATAAGAGTTCCTAGGGGGTCATTTGTTTGAGCTAGGGCAAAATTACTCTGGGTTGTAAAACCCATGACAAAAAACATTACCATCGAGCAGACGACAAATTTTTTTAGAAAGCTAGTTTTCATTATCAAATATTCCAACCACTATCTTGGCACGGACCCGGACCCGGGCACGGATCTTGGCTGTTGAAGATGCTCCCCCGCGCCGTGTCGGCGTAGGCGTCGAGGCCGGCACTAAACTCGGCTTCAATGTTTGGCAGTTCGCGCTTCACTGCGTCCTCGCTCGACTCATCAGCTCCTTCCAGTTGGCGCGTGATCGAGGTCATGAGTGAGGTGAAGTAGTCGCGTACCGTTGGCGCGGGGACGGTCGTCTTCCACTTAGCACAATCACCATTCTCTAACTGATCTTCGGCGGCACACTCACGCGGCCCGAGTACACCCTGACCCCAAGCGAGCTCCTCGCGGGCGTTTTGGTCGGCCTCGGCCGCGCGCCGCGCCAGCTCCTCGCGCGTTAAGTTCTCCACGCCGGCCGGATTATTCTGCGGCTGGATCAGTTTAAGCCAATTACCCCAAGGGTCGGCGGCGTCGGAGAATTTGCCCACGGTCGTGATCTCATCGAACTCTTCTTTGGTTAGCGTTGGCTTGAGCCGCTCAGCGAAGGTCTCGTCCGGTTCTTGGGACAGTTTATTATAAATTTCTTGCACCAGAGGGTAATTAGCCTCATCTTCGGCCAGACCCTTCAACTGCTCAATCAGGATGCGCTTCTGCTCATTTTGAACTTCGGCTAAATGGGTGGCGGTGTTTTGGACGTAGAGCGGCTTCTTCTCCCCCGTTGCTCCGGGCACATTAAGAGCAGCAGCGCTGACTTCGTAACCATGATTGAAGAAGTCGGTGATCCAGCGATCCTTATGTTCGCTAATCGCTTTGGCCGACGCTTTTCGCGCCGCCGGATTCCAGATAAACATTCGATCTTCCGCGAGGATCTGAACTCGCCTAATCACTTTAGAGTTGGTGCAGGCTTGGATCTGGAGGTTAAGTAATTTCTCCGTTAGGTCAGAAATTTTCTTCTCCTCGCTCAAAATTTTTCCCGAAGTGCGACTAATTCCCTGCTCCACCGAGAGAATCCCTTTGCTTGACCAGAGCACCCCCACATCCATCACCGGGAAGCCACCAGCCGCCGGGGCCATGCCAATAGTCGACATTGTTTCAGCCAAAACCTGCTCGGCCACTTGAGCGAGGATTGGACCGACGTACGGCACCCCCTCAAGGACGGAGGTCACACCAGCGGTGAAGGTCCCAACGAGACCACCCTTTAGGCCCTGCGCAATGTTTGAGGTGAGACCACTTTGTACTCCCACACTACCGACGGCTTGCTCGGTGACCTGACCCACCGAAGCTTGGGTGGTTTCGGCGGCGGTACTAGAAATATCACCCAGAGCGCCGGTTAATGGAGCATGAGGCGGTAAGGCTGCTTGGTAGTCACTCCAACGCATTTCCCCTGGTCGGAGGGTGGCAATACTGTCGGGGACAATCCTAATTCCCTCTTGTTGCATCAAATCGAATTGTCCTTGGGGAACTTGACCCGGCCCAATAGGGCCATTGAAGTCATCAGGCACAACGCTAATCTCCGGTCGAGGGAAAATGGCATCTTGAATGCCGTAGCCAACACTATTGATTCCATCCGCCACCCAACTCCCCGCTTCGAAGGCGCCCATAGTAATGCCTTGAGCTAGAGGGTAGAGGGCTTGGCCTAGGGTGTTATCGATACTCATGGCAATCGTGTCGCCGATATGGTCAATAATAATCACCGCTGGCTTGGTGAGCTGGGCTACCGTCATACTGATTTGGAGATCGACGGCATCGATGATCGGATCGAGGAAGACCTCATCCATACTATCGATCGCATCTTCGAGCGCGCGGGTGGGGCCGACGATCGAGTCCATGACTTGATCGATCGAACTTTCGAGTTGGCGGTTGATTGGTCCGGAGATGGCGCCAGTGATCGCGTCCGCGAGCCTGGCAATGTTCTTCGGTTCAGTTAATGATTGCTCAAGTTGAAGCGAGAGTTTGGTAATCATCTGCTCGACGAAAGCATCCTGATTGTCAGTGTCTAAAAATTCGGTGAGCCAGGTTAGAAACTTAGTTATCCCATCAAGTTGCTCCACCATGTTTTTAAGTAAGGTGATCGCCTGGTTGATTTCAGGAAATAAGGAGTCAGCCAGTCCTTGCACTAATCCGAATGGTTCTTCTGGGTCGACGCGAACTGTTAATCCAGCAGTCAGAGCCCTTGTCCCAATACACAGAGGATCACCTAGGCATTCAGCAGCTTGGGTTTTTAAATACTCTAGTCCGGCCATCGTTCCTCTAATTGTGTCTTCAATATGCTTCACCTCTTTCTCGATCATCCCGGGCACTTGAGCGAGGACCGTCTCGATTTGCGCGCGGTAGTAAGTCTCAACCGTTGGCCGCGCCACACGGCCGAAGTTGAGACGGAGATTATTTTGGAGTGAGTTTCGCAGGCCGCGATCAACCGAGTTCGAGACGGCGTTACCAACAAAGTCTTCATTCAAGACTCGGGGCAAGCTCTCGCGGATCGAATCGCGGACGAGACTGGTGAAGAGTCCGCGATTGGCACGGATGTCGGCATCAGTTAAGCCGGTAGCGCGAGCGGCCTCGAGCTTCTCGGCTAAAGTGAGCGGTAACTCCTCCTTCAACCTTTGCTCGAATCCGGCCTTGAATTCGGTTTGGAGATCTTGCTCAATCGCCAAGGCAGCGCTCTCGTTGATCGTTTGATTTAAAGCGGTGGGGATGGCGTTGATACCCAGTTGCTCATTAATGGATTCTTTCAGGGGTTTAGTCACGGCTCCGGCTACAGCTTGTCCGACGGTCGGATTCTTTTTCTTACTCCCTTTAGCCTCAAGCTCGCAGGCCTCACGATCTTGCTCGCGCCACTCTTCGAGATTGGCCTTTGGATCTTGGCTTGCCAGTCGAGCGGCGGTGACGGGCGGCCGGAGGAAGTTCTCGGGATCAATCTCGCCCACCGGCACCGGAGGTGCCGGTGGGCCGACGAGGAGACTCGAGGCGGCCGGCTCTTCCACCACCACTGGATCTGCTTGCGCCACGGTCAAAATTGGCGAGAGGAGAAAATTCGAGATGAAGAAGAGAGCGAGAATTTGTTTTAGGATCGGATGGTTCATTTTAAATTAGTCGCAATCTTCACTGTCACCGGTGTTTTAGCAATCGCCAAGTCGCTAGTGAGGAAGAAGAGGTTGATGTTGCCAATCGCGCTTGCCACCTTCTTTAAATTGGAAATCTGTAATTCCGCGGCGCCGAGCGCGAGCACCGGCTCGCGTCGGATGGCGGCCATTAAGCGACTATTGCCCGCCAAGTCACTAATTAAATTAAGCAGATTTAAATTGGATTGACCCAGCTCTCTCGGGGTGGCGATGGCGAGTAATTCTTTAATCGTCTCGTCGTAACGCGCGGTGGCCGCTTCAATCCCCGCCACCACCGATGCTTCATTTGTCGGCGTTAAGTCGGCGAGGAGAGTCACTTCGTAACCGAAACCGTCGGTGCTGTAAGGTGTCATCGCCTGCTTAAGCTCGGTGCCGTAGTTGGTCAAAGTTTTATCGCTCATCGGCACGAGTCTTAGATCGGCCAGGGTGTACTCCTTGGCAATAGTGGCCGGTAAGGCCTCGATTGGCAGGAGGGGCGCTTGCTTTCCCTTTAGAGCATTAAGCACAAGCGAGACGGCCTGATCCTTCTGCTTAGTCAACGGCTCGGTCCAATCAGCCACCTGATTTTTATTCTTATCTTCAATAGGGCGGATAACCGGTTTCTCCACCGCGGCGATTTTTGGCGTCACCACCTTCGGTTGCGAGTAGGAGAAGTAATGCTGTTCGCCCAAGAGCCACAAGAAAGACACGAAAACAGTTAAGACGAAAACAGCGATTATCCCAAAACGCTTCACGCTCATTATTATACCTTAATTTTTTATTGCTCCGATAAGATTTTTAGGCGTCAAAGTGGATAAAATTGGTCGGATTGACGGCGCGCCCAGATTTGCTAGTTTGAAAGTTGGTTTCGGAATGGGAAATTGGTCTTTTACCACGGAAAGGTGGGGCGAAATGACGCGAGATGATGTGAAAAAACAGGTTTTCGAAATTGTCGCGCTGCAACTCGGTCGATGCGAGGCCGACCTCGAGGAGAGAAATCGCTTTAAGGAAGACCTTAATGCTGACTCGCTCGACTCCGTCGAGATGGTGATTGAGATCGAAGATTTTTTCGATATCAAGATCCCCGACGAAACAGCCGAGATCTTACTCACGGTGGGGTCAACGATCGATTTCGTCTGTAAGAAGTTGGAAATTCGAGAAGACTAAGGGTTGTTTGGGCTAATCCCTAATCAAGAATCAAGCGGCCAGCTTAGCTGGTCGCCTTTTTTTATCCCTAACTTTTCCGCCGCACCGGCGTTAATTTCAAGTGCCGACTTGATCGGTTCGGGCGGGTAGAAGACTTGCGGGTAAGATTCGGGGGTAAGATTTTTGGTAATCCCCACCACTTGCTTTGCCTCATTGATCCAGACGATGTCGATCGGGAAGTTCATTTCCTTCATCCAGAAGCCATAAGTGCCGGCGCGATCGAAGACGAAGAGTAAGCCGGTGTCGCTAGGTAAGCTCGCTCGCCCCGAGAGACCCTTGGTGCGAGTGGTGTCCGTATCGGCCAGCTCTAATTTTAGTCCCCAATTGGTAACCAATTTTCTTGATTCGGTTACGATCGGCGCGCCGCCTTTGGCCGGCCAAAAATAATAAGTTAAGCCAGCGCCAGCGACGATTATTAAAAAGAGAATTAAATATTTTTTGATAAGCATAGCCAATCTTCTAATTTTAAATCTTCGGCGCGGACTTTGCTATCGAGAGTACAGAGAGTTAATACCTCCTCCTCTACGCCTAAATTATTTTTTAACATTTTTCGTTTACTCCCGAAACCTTGTTTTAAAATTTGAAAAACCTTTTCTTCGCTCACTTTCGCCTCAACGAATTTATTTTTATTAATCTGATCGATGAGGAGAATGGCCGAATCAACTTTCGGCACTGGTTGGAAATTGCCAGCGCGCACGGTGGCCACATACTTCGGCTCACCATAGATTTTAACACTGATAGAAAGTAAACTCTCTTTATTATTTTTAGAAACAATTCTTTCCGCCACCTCTTTCTGAAGCATCACCACCACGAGTGAGGGCTGGTGCGTGCTCGTTAATACTTGACGCAGGAGTTGGCCGGTGATGTAGTAGGGTAAGTTAGCAATTAGCTTGTAGCCCCGACGTAAAGTCGGGGTCCCGACCGAAGCGTCGGGAGTTTTGAGGAAGTCCAAAATATCCTTATGGATCAAGGTTAATTGGCCGGACTTAATTTCCGGAGCGAATTTATTTTGGAGCAAACTAATGAGGCGATCATCCTTCTCCACCGCCACCACTTTGGCTCCCGTTGCGAGAAGGGCGGCGGTTAAGCTACCCGTGCCCGGACCCACTTCGAGCACGGTCTCGCCTGCCGCGAGGCGCGCCGCTTCGATCATTCGCGCGAGTGGCGCGGGGTTCGTAAGCCAATTCTGACCTAAAGATTTTTTAGCCCTAAACCCTAGATCCACTTTGTGGATAGGGTCGGGCGAAATTTTTCGAGAAAAATTTTTAGCCAACATAAATTGTTTCTTCAAATAAACTTGAATCGAGATCGAGGAGAAATTCAGATGGTTGATTAACTCGCGTCGAGCCGTAGATGGTGCGCACTTCGGCGTAAGAGAGGTGGAGTTTGTCGCGAGCGCGAGTGAGGGCAACGTAGAAGAGTCGGCGCTCCTCTTCCGGATCGTAATTCGGATCGGCCTCATTACCGAAGCGTTCGTGGGGGAAGAGACCCTGCTCGAGCCCAACGATGAAGACTTGGTCGAACTCAAGCCCCTTCGCCGCATGCACCGTCATTAAATTAACGGAAGGCTTCTTCTTCGCCTCGAGCGAATCTTGATCGGAGACGAGCGCCGCGTCAGCGAGGAGAGTGGCGGCACTCTCGGCCGGCGGCAAGTGATCATATTTGAGCGCCACACTCACAAGCTCTTCGACGTTCTCCAGTCGTTCGCGATCTTCCGCGCCGCCGACGGCGAGCGCTTCCATTAAACCGGAATGTTTAATAATCCGACTAATCACTCGCGACACTGGTTCCGCCGCCGCGGCGGCGCTAATCTCACTCAATAAATTCTTGAACTTCTCTAGCTTCTGTCGTTGACCGGCCGGCAACGTCGCTCCTTGGCCGGCAAAAATTTTAGCCAACGCCACTTTGCCCAAACCGCGTGAGGGTGAGCCCAAGGCGCGCTCGAAGCTCTCGAGATCAGCCGGATTGAGCGCCGCCTTCAAATACGCCAGCACATCTTTAATTTCTTTCCGCTCGAAGAAGCGAGTGCCGAGGACGCGGTAAGGCAAGCCGGCTTGGAGCATTGCTTCTTCAAGTACTCGAGACTGGAAGTTGGCGCGGTAGAGAATGGCGATCTGGTCCGGCACCACTCCTCGCTCGATGAGCGCCGCCACCTTCTCCGCCACGGCCGTTGCTTCCGCGCGCTCATCGAAATTGGTGAGCACCGAAAGCCGCTCACCGTCGTGGCGATTGGTGTAGAGTGTCTTCTCCACCCGATTCAGATTCTTGCTGATAATTTGATTGGCCGCCTCAAGAATCGCTTTAGTTGAGCGGTAATTCTCCTCTAGTGTCACAATCTTCGCCCCCGGGTAATCGAGTTCGAAGCGGAGCAGGTGGCGGCAATCAGCCCCGCGCCAAGAGTAAATGGCTTGATCGAGATCGCCCACGGCACAGATGTTGCGCCGCTCGCCGGCGAGAAGCCGCGCCAGTTGGTATTGGATCAAATTAGTGTCTTGGTATTCATCGATCAGTAAGTAGTGCCAGCGATCTTGATAGCGTTTCAAAATGTCGGGTCGACCATTGAAGAGGAGCACCGGCCGGAGCAAGAGATCGTCGAAGTCGAGGGCGCCGCGCCGCGCCAGTTCGGACTCATACTTCTCCCACACCGGTAAGGCCACGCGCGCCAAGTAAGCCGAGCGACTCTGCCCCAGGTCGTTAACCATGGTGGCGTATTGCTTCAAGCTTATGCCCTCCCCCTTCTCTTGCGAGATTAGATGGAGGATGGAGCGCGGACTAAAACGCTCGGGGTCGAGGCCTAATTCTTTGATCACTTTCTTTAAGATCGAGAGCGAATCGTCATGATCGGCAATGGTAAAGTGCCGATTTAGGCCCAAAGCCGAGGCTTCTTCGCGGATAATTGAGGCGCCGAGGGTATGGAAGGTGGCGATAGTCGGCCGGCCACGAAGCGGCCCGCCTTCGGCGAGGCGAGGCAAGCCTTGGCGAACCTGCTCGAGGCCCATTAACTTAAGTACTCGCTCGAGCATCTCGCGAGCGGCCTTGTTGGTGAAGGTGACGGCGAGAATTTCTTCCGGCTTCACTCCGCTTTCGATTAGATGGTTGATGCGGTAGGCAATGGTGCGCGTCTTGCCGGCGCCGGCACCCGCGACGACGAGGAGCGGACCATCGCGATGCTCCACGGCCTCTCGTTGTGACTCGTTTAGTTCGCTTAAGCGCTCGCTCATGGTCCTAAATTTATATCACAGATTATCCACAGCGACCTCTTTTCTCTTTGAATAAGCCTTCGAAATTTGCTAAAATTGTAGTCACGAGTGAAAGACTGATTGGAAATAAAATGGCTTAATAAAGCCATTTTCTGATAGAGATGAAAGAAAAGTCCGTGAAATTGGCTTATTTTACCTTCGAGACATAAAAAACCCTTATTTTCTTCCCTTTTCCCTAAAAGGCTTATTGCTCTTGGGGTTATAATATTGTCTGGAATCATCATTTTTAGCACTACCACCGAAGCGATTGGCCCTTCCTTAAATTCGCAAAACATGTCGCTCTTAGAATCCGCCCTCACCCCCGACCCTGATTGGTCACGTGGTGGGGGCGAAATTGTTGTCGTTGATGACAGCGCGCTCGAGCCGGAAGCTGGCCCCCTCGGCACGATTAAAGAGTTTGATAAACTACCCGCCAGCGACAAGATTAGTCTCTATGTGGTACGCAAAGGCGACACCTTGTCCGAAGTGGCGAGGATGTTTGAAGTGACGGTGAATACAATCGTCTGGGCCAACGATCTCCGTAAGGCGACGGATATTAAAGAAGGCCAACTCCTCGTCATTCTACCGATTACCGGTGTGCGGCACACGGTGGAGAAGGGCGAGACGCTTCAAGGTTTGGCTAAGAAATACCACGGTGATCTGGAGGAAATCATCCAATTTAACGATCTTGCGCCTAGTGCGACGCTCGCCGTCGGTGACGTTATTATTATCCCCGATGGTGAGGTGGCCACGCCTCCGACCACCGCCGGCGCCGCGCCGCGAGTGATCCGCGGCGGCGGGCCGAGCTATGCCGGTTACTACCTCCGGCCGATCCGCGGCGGCACCCGGACTCAAGGTCTGCATGGCTACAATGGTATCGCCTTAGCTACGGCCGCGGGTGAGCCGATCTACGCCGCCGCCGCCGGCCGCGTCATTATCTCCAAGTCTAGCGGCTGGAACGGCGGTTACGGCAATTACGTGGTGATCGAGCACAACAATAAGACTCAAACCCTCTATGCTCACAATACGAGTAATCTCGTGTCGGTGGGACAAGCGGTGGTGCAAGGGCAGATCATTGGTTACGTCGGCTCAACCGGTAAGTCCACCGGCCCTCACGTCCACTTTGAGATCCGCGGGGCGAAGAATCCTTTTTAAATATTAACTCTCTATGCTTAACCAACTAACTAACTCTCCAGCCATGATCACTTGAAAAAGGAAATTAGGTTGGAAAAATTGATCTAGGTAATATCCCACTCGACGCGCCCCACTTAAAAGGTGGGGCGTGCTCGTGGTAAACCCTTGGTGGACAAAATCAGGCTTTAGTGGTAGTTGTATTAGTTGGAAGATCTTTGGAACGAAACCAGCCGCCGCTAGGCGGAGAAAGTGAGGAGATGAAATGCTTAACCCGGATAGATTGTTCACGGATCGGTCGCGGAAGGTGTTTGCTCTAGCCAATCAAGAGGCCCAACGCTTCAACCACGAGTACATCGGACCGGAGCACATCCTGCTCGGCTTGGTGAAGGAGGGTTCGGGGGTGAGCGCGAACGTTCTTAAGAATTTGGACGTTGATTTGCGCAAGGTGCGGATCGAAGTCGAGAAACTGGTTAAGAGTGGCCCCGATGCGGTGACGATGGGCAAACTCCCCCAGAATCCACAAGCAAAAAAGGTTATCGAGTACGCTATCGAAGAAGCCCGAAGTCTCAGCCATAGCTACGTTGGCACCGAGCACTTACTCCTTGGGTTGCTCCGCGAACAAGATCCGCCAACGGTGGCGCATCAAGTTCTCGCTAATCTTAAGGTGGAGCTTCAGGTCGTGAGGGAAGAGGTCTTGAACCTTCTCGGGCTCGGGAATTCGGACAAAGGGCTTGAGGGTGTAGAAGCTGCTCTCCAGAAACTAGAACTGCCTGCTGTTTCTCCAGTGGCGCCCGAATTCGGCCCGGAGAAGGTCAAGATTCTTCGCGCTGTAGGTGATCCGGAAAAGCTGGAAACAAAATTTGCTGAATGGAGAGAGGCAAACCCAACGATCAAAGTGACTGACTACGGGTTTTCTTCCCACGCTTACGGGAAAGGTAATCCTGCTGAATTCTGTATTGCCATCTTCTACCGCGAGCTGATCAAGCCGAGTCCGAAGTAATCAACTCTCGGTCAAGAGTTCCCTACCCACCCCGTCCGCCTTTGGCGCGTCGGGGTTTTATTTTTTAAAAATAATTTTTAGACAAAAAAGAGCCGCGGTTCTCAACACAATGTCGAGAATCCGCGGCCGGCCGTTTTTTCTATTGGCCTAGTCCCGGGGTCCCACTTGCCCGAATGCTCTCGAGCTGAGTGCTTCATTTCGTTTGGTCCCAAAAGTGGTTAGTGACCCCATATCAAGAAAAAGTGCTGTTTGGCTTGGCGCTAAGGAGGGTGTCCAGACATCATTCGCGTATCTCCTACGCTCGTACCAGTCTTTCTCTTAAGCTCTGTTTTGTCCGTTGGGTTGTTTACGTCCTAGGTGTGCGTCCGGCAAAGTCTGACCCGCAGACTCCGATCCCGTCTCACCAAGACTACCAACGAACCATTAACCTAGCCACCCATCAGTATACACGAATACGAAATCCTGTCAACCCCGTTAGGGGTTTACCTCTAACGGAGTCAAGTCATTAACCATAATACGGCCTATTTTAAGGGGTTTTTGATTAGGCATTATTTCTTAACCCGAAAACCGATGGGTCGCCGTGGTTCTTCGGGCGGAATCATTAGTTGGCGGATAGCTTCGAAGACGACACTGAATTGTTTATCATATTTCTGCTCTAGCTCGGCTAATTTGCGTGCCAGATCAGCATGAGTGGATAAGATCTGGCGAAGCCGAACAAAGGCTCGCATGATTTCAATATTGACCCTCACCGCCCGGGGACTTCGGAGCACACTCGAAAGCATGGCGACCCCCTGCTCGGTGAAAGCGTATGGTAAATATTTACGATGTTTTCCCCGCCCCGAACTTTTAAAGGTCACAAATTGTGACCTTAGAGAGTCAGCTTCTACTTTGGTTAATTGGAACATAAAATCTTTCGGAAATCTTTCCACATTTCTTTTTATTGCTTGGATCATAACCTTTATTTCTACGCCATAAAGATCGGCTAAATCAGCATCGAGTAAAACCTTCTGCTTCCGGATAAGTAAGATCGAACGCTCAATTCTTTCGGCTGGAAGAAGTAAATTGGTCATGAATTATTCTTTGGCCGGTATTGGAGGGCCTCAAGAAGGTGTTCATCGCGGATTGCCTCACTCCTGGCGAGATCGGCAATCGTGCGAGCGAGTTTAATGACGCGGTGGTAGGCGCGAGCCGAGAGATTGAGCCGCCGAGCGGAGTCATTTAGTAACTTTAAACTCTCAGCCGAGAGTGGAGCGAAGGTCTTAAGCTCGCGCACACCCATTTGGCTGTTCAGTTTAATTTTATTTTTAAATTTCTTAAAGCGCTCGCCTTGGATCGCTCGCGCGCGGACGACGCGCTCGCGAATGGCCGCCGAACTCTCTTCTCGCCCACCATCGCCAAGCTTCTCCGGATCAATCTGCGGCACTTCCAGCCAGAGATCGATGCGATCAACGATCGGGCCCGAGAGCTTGCGCTGGTAGCGGGCCAAAGCGCCCGGGTTACAGATGCAATCTTGGCCGCGCAAACCGCGCTTGCCGCAAGGGCAGTAGTTCATCGTGGCGACAAGGAGGAAGTTGGCGGGGAAGGTGATCGTCCCTTTCGAACGCGAGATGGTGACGACGCGATCTTCGAGCGGTTGGCGGAGCGACTCGATCACCCGCTTATCAAACTCGGGGAACTCATCGAGGAAGAGGACGCCCTGATGAGCCAAGGTGATCTCCCCCGGCTTCGGCGTGCCACCACCACCGACGAGCGCAATGTAGGAAGCAGTGTGATGGGGTGAGCGGAAGACGGGGCTCGTGATGAGATCTTCCATGAGCACCCCGGCCGCCGAGTGGATACCCGTCACCTCCAAGATCTCGTCGAAGGTGAGCGGCGGGAGGATTGAGGTGAAGGCGCGAGCGAGCATCGTCTTGCCCGTCCCCGGCGGCCCGGCCATCGCCACATTGTGGCCGCCGGCCGCGGCGATCTCGAGGCCGCGTTTCGCCGTGTGCTGACTCCGCACATCAGCGAAGTCGGTGAGCCAACTTGGCTCGCGATGCTCGATGGCTGTCGGTGGTTGCAGGACCAAGGGTTCCGTTCTAACTTCAACTACCCCCTCCTCACTTCTCGCTTTCGGTCCGAGATGGTTAACGAGTTGGCGGAGATTCTTAACCCCGTAAATCTTGATCTCCGTGGTAAGCGCCGCTTCGCGCGCGTTGGCGAGCGGCAGGTAGAGCTCTTCGAAGCCGGCCTCGGCCAAGCGCCGCGCTAAGAGGAGCGAGCCTTTGATCGGCCGGAGCTCGCCACTCAAGCCGAGCTCACCGAGGAAGGCGCGTCGGGTTGTCTCAAATTTAGTTTCTCCGGCGGCCAGTAAGTAAGCGATGGCAATGGCGAGGTCGAAACCGGCACCCTCCTTCTTCAGGTCGGCCGGTGCGAGCGAGACGACCACTTTGCGATTGCC
The DNA here is from genome assembly GCA_038064055.1 of Patescibacteria group bacterium. Taxonomy (GTDB): domain Bacteria; phylum Patescibacteriota; class Minisyncoccia; order Phycocordibacterales; family JACOZG01; genus JACOZG01. Next base: position 40,424 of record JBBTTW010000001.1, read on the forward strand.
CTTCTGGGGTGAGGGGAAGCCCGAGTTCTTAATTGCCGCCGAGAGACGATCTCTCGCCTCCTCAACGGCTTGATCGGGCAGGCCAACGATGGTGAAGGAGTGCAGCCCGCGACCAATGTCGATCTCTACCTCAATCGGGTCGGCGCGCAATCCGGAAACTTGGGCTGACGGGACCTTGGCGAGCATGGGTAGCGACTAGGCGTGCTCGAGGTGTTGCTTGCAGGTGGCGGCGGCGGGGTTGGCTTCGAGGCGTTCAACTTCAATTTGATTTTGACAGACGATGCAATTACCGTAAGTTCCGGCGTCGATTCTTGCACTCGCGGCCGTCACTTGGTGCAAGCGACCCTCAAGAGCGGCTACCATTGGTTCTCGATATTCAAACTCATCCATACGGTCGGCCACATCGACGCG
>JBBTTW010000002.1:0-12922 GCA_038064055.1 Patescibacteria group bacterium
CCGCGCACGAAGAGGAGAATGAGGCTCTGAGCCGCCACCGAGACGAGGAAGATGGCGGTCGCGGCCGCCGTGAGTCGCGTATCGGCCCAATCAAATTTGCCGGCGCCAAGAATCACCCGCACAATCTGCGCCCGCAAGACGATAAAGAGCGTGAGTGTCGGTAGCGACCAGAAGACGATGTGTCGCGCCGCCGTACCCAAGTGCTCCACGAACTGCTTCTGGTTACCATTGGTGAAGAGTCGGACCAAAGCCGGGAAGGTGGCCACCGAGTAACTCACGCCGATAATTGAGAGGAGGACGGCTTGGAGATTGTAGGCGAAGTTGAAGACGGCGATCGAACCGGCAGCAAGGTAAGAAGCCAGCGCCACGAGCACCACAATCGAGAGTTGGTGCGCCGAGAGAGTGAGTGTCCGCGGCAAAGAGAGGAGGAGGACGGTTCGCCATTCGGCTCGATTGGTAATGGGTGCGCGGCGGCGTAAGCGAAAGGAGACGGGTCCACGACGAAAGGCCGGCCACTGGATCGCCAAGTGAGCGAAGGCGCCAATCACGACGCCCCAAGTGAGACCAGCCAAGCCAAGCACGGGGTAGAGGAAGATGATGCCGGCAATAATGCCGAGGTTGTACAGCACCGGACTCAAGGCATAAAGCAGAAATTTGCGTGAGGATTGAGTGACGGTGGCAACGAGATTCGAGAGGCCAAGTAAGAGTGGCGACAGGAGAAGGATCCGCGACAACTTAAGCAGTTCGAGCTGATGGGCCGGATCGAAGCCCGGGGCTACCCAAGCCAAAATTTGAGGCATAAACCAGTAGAGAATGACGATGGCGGTGAGCATGAGGCCCAAGAAGATGCGGAAGAGATCGTTCATTAAATGCTCGGCCGAAGCGCGGTCGCCGCGCTCTAAGTGCTTGGTGAAGAAGGGTAAGACCACGGTCACAGACATGAAGGAAGCGAGCGACACGTAGAGCAGATCGGGCACGCGGAAGGCGGCGTAGTAGGTGTCGAGCTCGAGACCAGCGCCGAAGGAGGCGGCGAGGAGGCGATCGCGGATAAGAGCGAGGATTTGCGAGACGAGGGCGAGACTGCCAAGGAGGAAGGCCGCCTCATGCAAACTCGAAGACTCGCGTTGGAAAAAATTTAAAATTCGTTCAACCATTATTCAAAGACTGGATTAGTTTATCTACGTTGGGTTCGTTGGGATTCAACCGTTTAACGATTTGCCACTCGCGTAAAGCGCCCGCCGAGTCACCCGAGTCTCTCAAATTCAAACCGAGGAAGTAATGGGCATCGGCATAATTAGGGTCGAGGGTTATCGCCTGCTTCAAACTCTCGCTGGCGCCGGCATAATTCTTCGCCCCATAACGCAAGACGCCGAGCCGAAAGGCAGTGGTCGGATCACGGTAGAAAAGTGCCGGCTCAAGCTTGGCGGCTAATTCCATTTCCGCGAGGGCCATCTCGATCGCTCCCTTCGTCCCGAGACTGGCTAATCGAGCATAGACTTCGGCCAAGAGCAGGTGATTCGCCCCGGCCGCGGGAGCGAGGCGGGTGGCGCGCCGACCAGCGCGTAGGGCGGCGTCGGCGGCGGCCTCAATCTCGGCCGCGATCGGAGTGGTAGACTGGGTAGCGATGACAAGTGCTTCTAGGGCCCGTCGCGCGCGACTCGCTTCAAACTTGGCCAAGAGTTCCCGCCCGGGCAAGTACAAGGCGGAGCCCACCGCCAAGATACCAAACAGGGTGATAAACAGTCGGCGGTGGGTTCTTAAAAACATCCTACGATTATATAACGCTTCTCCCCCCGCCGACAAAGGCGGGGGGAGAAGATTAAGTTTAGGCTGGTATCTATAAGCCGAATTCTGTGCCGATTTTGCCCACCGCAGGTGGCGCAAAATCGAGCACCTCGCCGGAACCCGTTAGGGTGGAGGCGGGTTGTCGTCCGCCGTCGCGCTGATAGCGCTTTGGCGAGACGCTCAATTTTGTAATCACCTATGGTGAACAAAATTGGCGATAGTCATTTATCTGTTCGCCAAATTACTCTGACGAATCAAGCGGCACTCCCCTCGATCCGCCGAAGGCGGACCGAGGGACACGGCCTTGCACCCAGGTAAGGATTTAGCCGTTTCACTAAAACATTTTGCAAAGCAAAATGTTCGTGCGAACAAATGCTTAGCATTTGTTTTAGCACCCATGTTGCCATGGCATTATTCCTTCAAGAGGAACCCCTCACCTTTCGGCTTGGGCGGCACTGATCGCACCTCTTAGATTACTCTAGCAGGCCGTTAACCTGTACCCGTCTCTTCATCCGAAGATGAAGGGGTGTTCGGACTTTCCTCACCTAATTTCTTAGGCGTAACTATCCAATACCAGCCTTAATTATTATACTGTGGTGGAAGCTTTATTGTCAACGCCGATCGGTGAGTCGATCTCGCAAGTGCCGGAGACGCAGGCGAGCTCCTTCTTCACTTCCGTGGTGTCGTCCGTCTCGTAGAGAACCAATTTGGCGAAATCAATCTTCGGGAATTTGCTGGCGATCTCTTCGTAGTGCTCGGCGGTGATCTCTTCGTAAGGCGCGAGGCGGTAGACGTGGTTCGAGCGCGGGAGGAAGGAGAGGCCGCCGATCATCTCCCAATTCTCATAGACCCAGTTGCCTACCTTGAGCCACTCATCTTCGCCGACGGAGATGGTGGTGGAGGGGTTGTGCTCGGTGTAATTCTCCTTCACCATTTTCCAGTGATCGAGTTGCTCGATGGCGGTGAGATCATCTTTGAAGACCTTGCTCTTCGGTGACTTGATCGGAAATTCGAGCACGAAGGTGGTGGCCGTGCTGGGGTCTTGACCCACTTCCGGATGGTAAGGCACACCCATATCTTTAAGCATTTGGAAGATTGGGTTGTGACCCTCGACGCGGACGCGGCGAATGTAGTAAGGAGAGTGACGCGGATGCATCCCGGAAGAAGAATCGAAGAGTTGCGAGCCGTTACCGGAGGGCTTAACGGTGGTGATGCAGGTTGAGGGATTGATGCCGAAACGGGAAGCGTATTTACGATTGGTGTCGATGGCCACTTCTTTCAACTTGCGCAAGACCGAGGGCGAACGGACGGAGGGGCAATCGTATTGGCCGGTAATGGAGACGCCAAGCAAGGCTTCTTCTTCGCAGTTGGCCTTCCACTCTTTAGATAGGTAAGGGAAGTTGGTGAGAGTGGCTTGGTAAGTGCCGAGGAGGCTCGCGATCCGCACCTTATCCATGAGCGTCTCCTCCGTATCTTCGGGTCGAGCCACCACTTCGGTTAAATTACAAAATTGCTTCGATTTAAGGACGATCTCGCCGCAAGGATTAGTGCCGGAGGTGTCTTTATCAGCTTCGAAGATCTTCCACCGGCGCGCTGGTAATTGGTGCTTTAAGCTGCCACGGTTGAAGATGCCGCGCTCGCCGGAACCCGATTTGGCCAGATTGATCCATTCGTCGAGGAATTGACCCATGGTCGGCTTCTCGTTGTAGGCCACCGAATTATTGGCCATCGAGCGCTCGGGGTGATTAAGGTAGAATTGACCATTCTTAGCGTCGCGCATCTCCACATCATCGAGGTCGGAGAGCGAGATGAGGGCCGAGCGGCGCACGCCACCCGCCACCACCACCTCGCCAATTTTACAAATGATGTCATGCGCATCGATCGTCTTCAAGCGGCGACCTTGGCGGGCGAGCATCTTCTCGCGGGTGAAGTTGAGGAGATTGCGGAGCGGGTCGGGTCCGGATGAGCGACCGCCCATCGTCTTCAAGCGCGCTCCGCGCGGTCGGAGCATGGAGTAGTCGAACTCGACGTCGCGGCCCGAACCCCAAACGGTCATGCCGTGGACGAGCGCGTCGGCCCAACCCTCACGACTGTCTTCGATGACGAAGGTCTTAACCCTCTCTCCTCCTTGCCGCTTAATGATCGGGAGCTGGCCGATGTTTTGCTCTTCGACCATGAAGCCGACGCCCGTACCACACATTAAGATGTAGACGATCTCACCAAAGTCTTGCCAGACTTGCGGCGCAATGAAGGAGCAGTTGTAAGCGGCGACGTTAGTGCCTCGGGCCGCTCGGCCGGCGAATTGGAGCAAGCGCATTGAGCCCATCGCCGACATGCTTAGCATGTACTCGCGCACTTCTTCGTACTCCTTATCCTTCAACTTATCACCCAAATTCTCCTTCATGAAGTCGATGTAGCGGCCAATCGTCTCGATCCACGTCTCGCGGCGCCCCTTCTCGTCTAACCAACGAGAATAGGTTGTATAATATACGTATTCTGACAGTTGATTCTTGAAATACTTCTTACTGCTCGTCACCAAATCTCTCACTTCTTTCGAAACTTCGCCCTTCTCTTGCCTCAATTCCGACCGACGTTGACGGTAAAGGATGTAGGCTTTGGAAGTTTTGACAAAATTGTGGAGGATGAGCTGCTTCTCAACGAAATCTTGAACCCCCTCAACCGAGAGAGTGAAGTCTTGCTTCGAGCTGGCGACTACTTGCTCGAGATCTCGAACCACCGCCTTGGCCACCCCCGCGGCCTCGGCCTCCGTCCCCTCGCCCGAGGCTCGCATGGCCTTCCAGATGGCACTCGTAACGCGCGAGTCGTCGAAGGGTACGACCGAGCCATCTCGCTTACGAATGCTTTTAAGTTTAGGGGTAATTTTTTTCGAGCGGGTTTTGGTTGGAGTCATGGGCTAATTCTAACTGCCACCTTAGGAAAAATCAAAAAATGAAATCTGTTGATAATTTACTAAAACCACGGCTATGAATGAGGTAGCGACCGAGCGTAAGCGAGGGCGCCGTGGAGACCGCCGATCGCTCCGAGCTCGGCCAGCTTAATCGTCGGTAGAGGCGAGAATATTTTCAGCTGCTCGGCAATGAGAGCGGCGACCACCGGCACCTTGAATCCAGGCACCTTAAACATACTGCCACCCAAGACGAGGCAATCCGGTGACCAATGGAGAAGCGTGTTGGTAAGTCCGATGGCGAGGTATTGACTTAACTCTTGCCAGACGGCCTCATCCGTAATTTCGCGAGCCGGACGACCGAAACGCCTCTCAACCGCAAGGCCGGAAACCAATTCTTCGAGCGTTTCTGACTTTTCTCCAATAACTACAATTTGCTGACCGGGCTCAAAGCCGTGGGCGCTCTGATCAATCTTGCCCTCCTCAATCTTCGCCCCGCCCACGCCACTGCTCACCGTCACATAGACCATAATCTTCGGCCCGCGGCCGGCGCCACTTACCGCTTCGCCCAAACCCACGAGGGCGGAGTCGTTCTCAATATAAACCGGCCGACCTAAGACGCGCGGTAACTCAACTTTCAAATCAACTTCCGGCCAAACCTTCCGACTAATGCCGAGAATAAGTGGGTCCGACTCGTGACCAGCTCCGGAAATCTGATTTAAGGTGGCTTTGAGATGATTAGAGCAGGAAGCAAAATTGAGATCCGTGTCTTCGATCACCGGCTCGCCAAAGCGCTCGCCGTCGGGAGAGAAGGCGAGGCGAGTCTTGGTGCGGCCAATGTCGGCAAGGAGGTACATCACTTTCAACTCGCTACTCTAACTCGCGACTTGAACTCCTCGATCGTCGGCACATTAACCGGATCGCGCCGAGCGTTGAGCGCCACTTGATAGGCCGTCCAACTGGCGAGAGTAACGGCGTTGAAGATCTTGGCTAGAGCGCTCGCGCCGGCCAGTTCGACCTCGAGCACCGGCACGCCTTGGAGTTTAAACATCTCTTTCAACACCTCAAAGCGACGCTTAACCCGTTCGTCATCGGTGGAATCACGTAAGAAAATATGGATGAAGTGAGGGTCGCTCGCGGCGAGCTCGTTGTGGTTCGCCTCGGGTAAGACGTTGGCGAAAGCGGGGATCTTGCCCGTCTCGTTGAAACTAATCTTCCATTGGTAAGCGAGAGCGAGATTGACGGTGGAAGCGTAGATGATTGGGATCTTACTATCAACTAGCCGCGCCAACTCTTGCCCTGTCGTCTCAAGATTCGCGGGGGTAACGAGGGTGGCCGCCTGCCGCGCCTCAGCAAGCATCGCCTCGTGACCTAAGAGTTGCGCCAAGCCGACAAAGGCGTAGCCGACGGCGAAGCGCGGCGGCAAACCGGCTGGTAGCACCACGTGCGGCAAGTTGAGACGAACGGCCTCCTCCAGCAACTTGCCGCCGGAGGTCATTACCGCCACCTTAAGCCCGCGAGCGGTGGCGAGCTGCAAGGTGTCTAGCACTTCCTCCGTATTGCCGGAGTAGGAGCTTAGGATGAGTCGGCTCGAAGTTAAGAAGTAGTCCGGCACGCGGGGCAAACCATAATCGCGATGAATGAGGAGGTCAAGGGTGGGTAAATAGGTGCGGCAGAGGCCGCCGGCGAGGGCCGAGCCACCCATCCCGCAGAGAATGAAGCGCTCGGCCGCGCCCAAACCTTCCCGACCGACGAATTTGAGGTCGGCGGTAAGCTGATTTGGCAGATTAAGGATGATTTCGCGCAGAGCTTGGGGATCCATTGCGAGTCATTATAACAAGCTTGACGGATAAGGCCAAAGCGCTAGACTTAAGATTGGTGTGGTTCTTTTTGTTCTCATTAGTCCCCTTTTTGGAATGGAGTACCAAAAAATGGCAACTAAGCCCAGAGCGAGTGGAAAGAGTGGTAGCGGTGGTGGAGTGACGGGGTTAAGGTTGGCTCAGGCGATACCCCTACCAACGTCGGAACCAGTCCCAACCTTCAGGGTGGGCGATCCGGTACGGCATGTTGGAGAAGTGAAGAAAGGAGACAAGGTCTTCCTCGATCACGCCCAAATTCCGATTACCACGTTACGCGATCTGCAAGTGACGCCGAAGGAGCTTGAGACTCGGCCTTTGCCCGTCTTCCGCACCGATCCGCAGAGTGGTCACGTGATCGTGGAGGGTCGCACGACGCAAAGAGTGCCGCTTGAGTACATCCGGCACGCCGTCCCTATCACCGGATCAGCATCAGCGGCCTGAAATCAAGAGAACTGGAAAATCAAAAGAGCGCTCGTCCGCATTATGCGAACGAACGCTCTTTTTTAGCTTTTTAGCGTGGGCTTATCGAGAGAATTCTCGACGAGGCGGACGATCCGCCATCGGCCGGGCTTCGTTGACCGTCAAGCGACGACCATCGAGCTCCTTGCCATTCCACGTGTCAACAGCCTTGTCGGCATCGGCGTCGGATTCCATTTCGACGAAACCGAAACCGCGAGAACGACCGGTCATTCTATCAGTGATGACCTTAGCCGAACTCACTGCTCCGATTTGAGCGAAAGCATCCTTCAAGCCGTCATCGGTTGTGTTGTAAGACAAACCGCCGACATATAACTTCTTAGCCATGAGTGTTTTTTCTAACTACTAAATGTAAGGCGACCTCTCCTCGTGTTTCGCCCCTACCCTTGGCTAAAAAGCTGTTGTAAGGAAACTAAAAGCCCGAGAATAAACACTTACCGCCCCATTATACACGATTCAAGATTATTGTCAACTAGCAACCTAATTCTTCCCACCCCAGCGCCAACGTGGCGGTTCGCCCGTTAAATAGCAGACTAGAAGGAGAATCCCTGTGGCAATGATGAACGGGGGATTTAAAATGATTAAAGCGCCATTTTCGTAGCCGGAATTAGCGTCAATTTTCCAAAAAATCTTGATCAGGACGACTAAGTAGATCGCGAGGCCGAGCCACCCTTCAGCCGACGCCGGCGTCCAACCCCAACCATAGCGCTTCGCCTTGAACCAAAGTTTGCGTGGAGCAGTTACCATAACTTTATCTTACCACACTGCCCGCCGGCACCGTTTGCGCCGGTTCGAGGATAGCAACCTCGGAGTCAGAGATAACTCCCACCAGCATCATCCCCTGACTCTCGAGGCCGCGGATCGTCCGCGGTTCAAGGTTCACGAGGATCGGCACCAACTTCCCTACGAGCACGGCCGGATCAGGATAAGAAGTGGCGATGCCCGACAAGATCTGCCGCGGCGTCGCCTCGCCTAAGTCCACCATGAGCCGGAGCAACTTATCCGCCTCCGGCACGCGCTCAGCGGTGATAATCTTCCCCATCCTAATCTCCACCTTCTTGAAATCCTCAATTGTGATCATGAGCTTATCTTACCACCGATAAACGGCAAGAAGAATATATTGACAAACGGTGCGGGGTTGATTAAGTTAGTCTTAATGAGACGCCGGTCGACAAACTTTTTACGCTTTATCATCTTCATCTTGGGTGCCGGAGTGCTCGCGCTCGGCCTCTTCGCCTTGCCGAGCGTCTGGCGCGGCGGTTCGGCCGAATTCCCCGAGGCATCTCAAGCCCTCCTCCTCATCATCCTCGGCCTCTACGCCACCGCTATCCCCTTCTTCATCGCCCTCTGGCAGGCGCTCAAACTCCTCCGCTACCTTGACCAAGGCACCGCCTTCTCCACTCTCTCGGCCGAGGCATTAAATAAGATCAAGCGTTGCGCCGTCGTGATTGCCGTGCTCTACGTCGGCGGTGTGCCGCTCCTCTTCCCCATCGCCGAAACCGATGACGCCCCGGGCCTCGTTGTGATCGGGATGGCCATCGCGCTCGCGCCAATCACCGTCGCCGTTTTCACTACCATCCTCGAACGCTTACTCCAAACCACCCTCGACCAAAAATCGAAGGAAGGTTGATAAAAGAATCCAGACAGAAATTAAGTGTTATCCCCAAAGAGCATCCGGAATGGTTTGAAGTACCGAAGCCGAGGTCAGACAAAGGACGGAACATGGTGGACTATTCAGTAAATGACTAGATATTTGAAAAATCCATTTCTATATCTTTGTCTGAAACTATCATATTAATGACAGATTCTAAACGTCCTTTTGTTTTTTTAAGAGACTCGTCTATCTGAACAATCCCGGCTTCTTGGTTCCACTCACGATCATAACTAGTGTATTCATCTAGTGTTTTGGTATCCTCTCTAGGTGTAGGATTATAGTAAAGTTCGACTATCTCCTTCTGTTTTTTCTCTGGAAAATTTGGAAATGGTATAACATCCCAATATTTCTGAGCTAAACTTCCTCCGTTTCCACCAACAGCATACAAATCGATCAGCTCAATTTGTCTAAGGTAATCCAAGAAGCATTTAATAAAAACGGATAGGACAATATTTTGCCCCGAATGATTTATGGTCATTCCGTGGATATTTGTAATTGTATTATTTCTATCTTCAAATACCACGACAGATCTACCTTTTTCGAATCCCTCTGCACCAAAAATAATATCGCCAGCCTTCAGAGTCTTTAATTTTTTTGAACTACCTAAATACTCGTACTTTAGAACTGTTCCGTAGGTAGAAATATTCTTAGGTATTACCAATGTATAAAAACCGTCAATTTTCTTATCAGAATATATACTCTTACCAATACAGGAGACTTGTAGATTCTGTCCTCTAGTAATCTTGAAACCGAGATCCTTTATCCCAGTTACTCCCCTAGAATAATTTAATAATTTAAATTCTCTCTCTTTAAAATATTTCGAATAGAATGCGCCATTGATCCTATTAAATTCCACTAATTGACTAATTTTCGGCTGATTATACTTAAACTCATTTTTTGTTTGATTTTCGGATATTTCTCTATTTATTAAATTAAATATTAGAGCATTTTTTATTTGAATTTCTTTTTCCTTATCAATGATTGACTGAACCAAGACTTCTACATATTTAATAATCTTTTCACTGTCCTTACTAGGGGGAAAGGCTATCTGTGCGTTCAATAATTTTTCGTTTGCATTGCTTAATATCGCACCTTTTGGGGTAAGAAACTCAACCTGTTCAAGAAAAAATTGGCTTTTTAAAAAAGCAAAAAGATATTTGTTATTTTTTTCTAAGTGAAAATTAATCATCCATGGACTAATTGTATAGTTCTCGACATCATCAATATCTACATAGCTTGACTGACCTACGTTGCCATTTAAAGCAAGTAGGATACTGTCTTTTATTAAAGTTGGGTTACTAAAGGCGCTTGGGACTAAAGAAATAAATGCACTTTCTCTTTTTCGAGAAAGCAAGAAGTCATTCTGTAAAGCACTATTGGTTATCAAAAACTTCCCAGAATTTTTAACAAAAGCGGAACGAGATACTGGTTTTCCTTTAGAAAAATTCTCCCCAATAATTTCTCCTAGGGTTTTAGTATTTTTGTTAAGAATAAATATACCCTTTAAAGCATGGGGTGAAAAAGAGCTGTGGTTTCCCAGAATATATTTTAGTTTAACCTCTTTTGGTACAACAACATAAGTCATATTATTTCTCTTTTATAAACAAGTCTTGCAATGTCTTTTCTTGACCAAGACACCACTCCTTAAAATCCTTGATGGTTTGTGTAAAATCTTCATCTAGGAGGGGGTTACCCTCAGAATCTTGTTCAACCTCAAATGTTGTTTCGTTTATCTTATGCATGGGACTAAAAAACTTTACTCTTTTTGAAGTTCTAATTTCATAGCCAATTTTCTGAATATCTTTTACAAAAATACTATAGTCCTTATCTTTTAATTCCTGTAGTTCTTTCGGTCTAGGCTTATACGCAACGATAATAGTTGTATTTACACCAGTATCAGCAAAGACACTTGATGGCAGATCAAAAAGAGCAACGATTCTCATGTTATCAGTCAACCATTTTCGAGCCTCTTCCCAACGATCAATAGATGCAAGAGAATTTGAGAGAACAATACCAATGCGCCCATTTTCTTTAAGAATTCTGTAGGCATTTTCAAGAAAGATTAATCCAAGATCTATCCATTTCCCACTACGAGCCTTATGCCATAGTTCATACATTTCTACCATCTCTTTTTCTCTAGAACTTTTTGGTTCAAGCTTTCTATCCTCGCCAAATGGTGGGTTAGTCAAGACAACATCAAACTTCTTTAATTTTGTTTGATTTTTCCATTCATCCCAGTTGCCATTAGCGTGAGTCTTTGGGTCTAGTTCGACTAAATTATCTCTATCGTCAAATTTCCAAGTAATCGAACCTTTGTCTGGTTTGTATTTTAAAATGGCATTGCCATCGCCATTAAGAAGCATGTTAAGTTGAGCGAGCATCACCATCGATTCATCATTATCAACACCATAAATATTTTTATCTTCCAGCTTACTTTTGGAGTTTATATAAGAGACCGACAGGAAATCAGCAATTCCGGATGTGGGATCAATAATTTTCTCATCACTTCTTGGATTAACAATTTGCACAAGGAAATCAATGATAGGTATTGGTGTCACAAATTGACCTTTATCAGCCATTGAGAAAGCATTCGCAAATTCAGAAAAAACTATCTGATAAAGATCTGATTTTTGAGATTTAACAAAGCTATAGTCTTGTAACTGTTCCACAACTTCGCTTATAACGCCTACATGCTCTTCTTTTTCCCACACAATTGTTTCTCGATCATCCCTCTTGAGAATATAATGATACTTTTGTGATGCTTCCCCATAAAGATTTCTCATTCTTTGAATAAAAGATTGAATATTGCTATCACTTAAGGAAGTGAAATTCTTTTCCGAAGGGGTTATATAGAAAAGGAGATCAAGCTTTTCTTTTTCTACGTCTGTTTTATAAAAGTCTAGATTTCTTTTTAAATCCTCACTTCTTTTTTCATCATAAATTTTCAGAGCTATAATTTGTATTAAAATCTCATAGCCCCGTTGAGTTTTCATTCCTACCTTATCCATTGCTCTTATAATGCTAGAAATTCCATCTTTGATTTGTTGGCTGGAAATACCGGTAATAACTCCAAGGTCATCAACGGTTCGTTTAGAACGATCAATTTTTATGTTTACAACTCTTTTTTCTACCTGTTCAAAAGATGGAATTTTATAATATGCATCCATGAGGTGGAGAGACAGGTCTTTTGTAGTACTTTGCTCTCCTTTGGTGTTATAAAATTCATCTAACCTTAGATATTTCCCATTCTTCTTCTGGAAAAGGAAGAGTCTTCCCGTGTCATACAAAACACCGAGGCAAAAATCTAGCTCGGATTCTTTCATCGCTGGTTTAAGTTGTTGATTATAAACAGTTTCTGTATCCTTGCCGTCTTCTTTTTTGAATTCAATAACTCCCACTAAATGCGACCTGAGCCAGTCCAGAGATTCTTGATCTTTATCCTGATGATATTTTTTGTATTTTTCGAACCAATTCTTATCATCAAAAACAGCACCGTCTAATTTTATAGGCGCTGAATTTTTATTACCCTTAGGAAAACAAACTTCTGCTCCTAAAAAATCTTTTTTATATAAACCAGAGTGTATTAATGCATAGAAAAATTGCCATTTATAGTATTCTTCGTTCGGTTGATTCTTTACATTTTTTATCTTGCAATTTCTACTTAAATCAAGATTAACGGACAAGAAAGCGTTAACTTCTTTTTGATTTAAAAAGTTTTTGTCGTAATCTTGTTTTGCTTCTAAAAATGTTTTCATAAAAAGAATGTCTATATAAAGAAGTATAGCGACTATACTCGTGCTTGAAAATAGGTGAAGAATCGAATTTCAAAAAAACATAAAACCCTTATATCTTCATCTTTATTCGGCGAACTGGAAAAAGTTATCCACATGTTATGTAAATTTAAAAAATGGATCCAACATACTCTTAGAGAATATACGGAGCGAAAACTCTCATTTTGCTTGGGTTAAAAGTTGCCAATCTGGCGGAGGGTAAGAGATTCGGCGTCAGCTCACTAACTCATCCTCCAAAGTCGGATTCGTAAGTGGCTCCTGCCCGGACTCCCCGCCCAAGACGGGTCCGTCTTTCGAATCTCTCCCCAGCCTCCTGTAAGACGCCAATTTCAGATACCTATGGTAACGGTATCGAAATTGTCGTTACGGAGGGTAAGAGATTCGAACTCTTGGTGGGTTTCCCCACACCCGCTTTCCAAGCGAGCGCACTAGACCACTATGCGAACCCTCC
>JBBTTW010000003.1:0-2378 GCA_038064055.1 Patescibacteria group bacterium
AAACTTCCAAAGTTGTCAGCTCAACTTTAGCCCACAAACCAAAACGTTCTTGCTTTGGTAATTTTTTGCCAAGCTGGTAGGTAACAAGATAAAATGTTCTCAATATATGAACGATCGAGAGATCCAAATTATCGGAGGGGGGGGGTTAAAAGGGAGATTTTTCATCAAATAATTTCGTTAGAAAATTTGTTAATTGCGTGGCGTGAATTTAGTCGCGGGAAGCGATCTAAACCAGATGTGCAGAGGTTTGAGTGGTCGCTCGAAGATAATCTTTATAATTTACACCAGTCACTGATTGACGGTACTTATACCACCGATCCTTATCAACTATTTATTGTCGCTGACCCGAAACCGCGACGAATCCACAAGGCTTCAGTCCGTGATCGGGTTTTGTTTCAGGCCGTCTACCGCGTATTGTATCAAATCTTTGATCCAGTCTTCATTCACGATTCTTATGCTTGCCGGAAGAAGAAGGGTTTGCATCGGGCGGTTAGACAACTGGAAAAGTTTTTGAGACGAACCAGTCATAATTATCGTCAACCAACCTATGCCCTAAAATGCGATATTAGGAAATTTTTTGATTCCGTTGACCATAATATTTTACTCGAGTTGATTAAAAAAAGAATTTCTTGCCCCCAAACAATAGAATTACTCGAGAAAATTATCTGGAGTTTTGAAACTTCACCAGGGAAGGGGCTACCTTTGGGTAATGTAACCAGCCAAATTTTTGCCAACATTTATCTTAATCAATTAGATCAATTTGCCAAACACTCGCTCAAGGCTCATTACTATCTTCGTTATTGCGACGATTTCGTGGTTATTAGTTTCTCAGTTGAAGATCTGGCCGGTTTAATTCAAAAGTTTAGGAATTTCCTTGATTCTCACCTTCAACTCGAACTTCACGATAATAAAATCACCATCCGCAAGTTTCGGCAGGGGGTTGATTATCTGGGCTATGTCACCTTGCCTTACTATCGAGTTTTAAGAACTAAGACAAAAAAGAGGATTTTGAGGTTAGTCGAAAAAAGCCTGATTACTGAGTCATCACTCAATTCGTATTTGGGTATTTTGTCTCATTGCCGGGCTTTTAAAACTAAATTAAGCTTGTGCTACAATGGCGATTAATTATGAGTCAATATTATAAGGGTAAGCGGAGTAAGGGGTTGTTTGATCCCAAGTCGGCGGAACCGTTCCAGATCAGTCGGTCGAAGATTGAGATGTTCCTCCGTTGCCCGCTGTGCTTCTACCTCGACCGGCGGCTTGGTGTCGGCGAGCCGCCCGGTTACCCCTTCTCGCTTAATGCCGCCGTGGATCACTTATTGAAAAAGGAATTCGACACTCACCGCGCCAAGGGGAGCGCGCACCCGATGATGAAGGATTATGGTCTCGACGCTGTGCCGTATCAACACGAGAAGCTTGATCGCTGGCGCGAAGTGGACTTCGGCCGTGGCGGCATTCATTATCTTGAGCCGAAGACGAACTTCGACGTCTATGGCGCCGTGGACGACGTCTGGGTTAATCCGGCGGGTGAGCTTATCATCGTTGACTACAAGGCGACGAGTAAAGACAGTGAAGTTAATCTCGACGCCGATTGGCAGAAGAGTTACAAGAATCAGATGGAGGTCTATCAATGGCTCTTCCGGCAGAACGGCTTCAAGGTGGCACCGACCGGTTACTTCGTCTATGTGAATGGTCGGCGCGACAAGGCCGCCTTCGACGCCAAGCTCGAGTTCGACATCTCGCTCTTACCCTACGAGGGTGACCCGAGCTGGATTCCTGCGACCCTCGAGGAGATGAAGCGCGTGCTCATGGCTGACAAGCCACCCAAGACCGGCGCCGACTGCGACTTCTGTACTTATCGCCAAGCGGCGGGGGAGGCCTTCGTTAAGGCGAGAGGTGAGAATAAGGATTATCCCCAAACGGGCCAAGTTGCGCTCTGGTAGAGAAGCGTATATGCTGTGAAGACCACAATGAAAAAAATAATCTGGATTGTCATAATTTTACTCGTAATTTTCGGTATTTATAAATTCACTAAGCAATCACCAGTCGCCGAAGAAGCCGCCCCACTCGTCGTGACGCTCAACATGCAGGAGAATTCGGGGGAGAAGGGCGAAGCCAAGTTAACGGAAGTAGATGGCCAAGTTAAGGTTGTAGTAGCGCTTACCGGCGCGCCGGCTGATCTGCCGCAACCAGCTCACCTCCACAAGGGTTCCTGTGCCAACTTAGGCGAACCTATCTTTACTCTTAGTCCGGTGCTCGACGGCGCTTCCGAGACGACCCTCCTCATTACCAAGGAAGCCTTAATCGACAATCTCCCCCTCGCGCTCAATGTCCATAAGTCAACAACTAATTTAAATAATTATGTGGCTTGCGGCGAT
>JBBTTW010000004.1:0-28460 GCA_038064055.1 Patescibacteria group bacterium
GTGGCCAGAGCGAATCATTAATGAGTTTAGCATCCGTGGCGTCCTCCTCTCACCGGACCTTAAGTTAACGGGCCAGATTGATAAAATTGAATTCTTAACCGCGAGCGAATCGGCGGTGAATGTGGTTGATTACAAAACGGGTAAGCCGAAGTCGCGGCGCGAGATCTTGGGGCAGAATAAGAATGCGAGTGGCGACTACGGGCGACAACTCGTCTTCTACAAACTCCTCCTCGATCGTTACGCCGGCGGCAAGTACCGCGTGATGACGGGCGAACTCGACTTCATTGAGCCGGATGAGAAGGGGGAGTACCGGAAAGAGAAGTTTGAACTTGATGATGCCATGGTCCAAGACTTGATTAAAACAATTGAGCGCGTGGCGGGCGAGATCCGCTCGCTTAAATTTTTAAACCAAGGTTGCCGCGAAGCAAGTTGCGAGGCTTGCCTCCTCTGGCGCCTGATGGGCGAGAAGTTATCGAGCCGATAATACTACTTCGTGTCGGCGAGTCGGAGACTGAAAGCGAGGCCGGTTAAGACGAACAAACCAAGGACGAGGAAGAGAGTATGAGTCGTGGCCACCCTTAGCAAGAAGAAGGTGCTAATTGATCCGAGGAAGTAAGCCATTGGCACGTTAAGCCGCGAGAGGCCGATCGTGCTCACGTCCCCCGCGGCAACGTGCTTGAACAGGTAGGTCTCCTTCATCGCTTCCCAAGCACTGGCGCCGAGACGGGTGGCGAAGAGGAGCGCCGCCCAAAGGGCCACCGTAGCTGAATTAATAAAAAAGATTGCCACGGTAGCGATGCCGGTTAGGATGATACCCGCTGTGAGCGCCTCTTTCTCGCCCAAGCGACGATCGGCGAGCCAGCCCAAGGGGTACTCGATGACGACGAAGGGGATGAGCATAATCGTAAAGACAAGCCCGATACTCTCCCAAGATAATCCGATCTTCTCATGGAGATGGATCGGCATATAAACCACCATGATGAAGTAGAAGAGATTTAACCATAGATCGACCAAGAGGACGCGACGGAGATTGGGGTTAAGTAATTTCTGCCACAAGCTATGCCCGCCGCCAGACAACTTAGCCGGCTTGAGCTTAAACCAGAGGAGGAAGAGGAGCGGCAGGGTGGCTAGGAAGCAGAGACGGTAGAGTCTGGAGAAATCTTCGCCTTCGCCAAGTAGATTGGTGCTAATGAGAGGGGAGATGAGGACGGCGGCGTTGATGACGGTAAGGTAGCCGCCGCGGATCCGCCCCGTCTCGCCGTCGCGCGACAGACTCTCGAGGCAAAGGTCGAGCCAGAAGCTAAGCGCCACCGCGGCGTTGTAGACAAGGAAGAAGGCGGCCAACTGTATACCAGGGAGACGACCGAGTGCTAAACCAAGGTAAGCTAGAGTTAAGATGAGGCCACCAAGACGGGTTAGGGTCTTTAACCCCAACCACTTAATCAGACGAGGGGTCAGGCCGATTACAATCAGACTGCCAAGTGAAATGACGAAATAAACGAGCCCGATGCGCTCCTCGCCGACGACGTTCGCGAGGAAGGAGGAGTTGGCGTAGTAAGACAGGGCGGCGCTAAAAGTGAGAAAGAATCCTGCGAAATAGATAACCCGTCGCTTCATTACCCTTGATTATACCTCAATCAAGACGGTGAGGACGATGGGGCGTTGGTTGGTCTTCTGGAGTAAGTATTTGCCCACCTCGTCGCGGACCAAGTTTTTAACGTAATCGAAGTTGATCGGGTGCATCCGAGCCGTCGCCTCCTCGATCTTCTTCTTCGTCATTTGGCGCACGTGGTGCAAGAGGTCCTGTGATTCCTTGAGGTAGACGAAACCGCGGGAGATGATGTCGGGCGACTTGACCACCTTACCCGTCTTCACGTTGACGATGGCGATGATGACGAACATGCCATCTTGGGCCAGCATTTGCCGGTCGCGGATCACCACCTCCTTCACATCATTAGTGCCGAGCCCATCCACCATAATCAGTCGACTCGAGACGGTTTCTTTCAAGGCAGCAATCTTCTTCCCTTGGTCGGTAATTTCGATCACCATGCCGTTGTCGGGCACCACAATGTTCTTCTCCGGCATGCCGATCTCCTTCGCCAATTCTTCATGCTGGCGCAACTTGTGATGTGAGCCGTGGATGGGGATGAAGAACTTAGGCTTAACCTTACGATGGAGCCACTCAATTTCGCCACGGTTGCCGTGGCCAGAGGAGTGGATGTAGACCTCGGAGGTACGGTAGCTGATGATCTTGGCTCCTTGGCGAGCGATATTGTCTTTCAACTTTTGGACGGTAATTTCGTTACCCGGCACGATGGAGGAAGAAAGGAGGACGGTGTCGCCCTTCTTGAAGCGGAGGTACTTATGATTCTTGGTCGCCATGCGCATGAGCGCGGCAAACTCCTCACCTTGGGCGCCGGTGGCGAGCACCACCACCTTGTCGTCGGGGTAGGAGTCGATCTCTTGAGCCGAGATGATGGTATCTTTCTTCACTTTCAGCATGCCGGCTTGGATGGCGACGTCGACGTTCGTCTTCATACTCCGACCTTCCACCACGAGTTTGCGCCCATACTTCTCGGCGAAGCCGATGATGCTAATCATGCGTTCGAGTTGCGAGGCGAAGGTGCCGATGAAGAGGCGCGTCTTCACGCTCTTAATAATTTCTTCCAAATTTTTCAGCGTTTCGCGCTCGGGCACGGAGAAGCCCGGATTCTCAATGTTGGTCGAGTCAGCGAGGAGGACGAGCGTTTGCTCCTTGTCGAAGATGCTATAGCGCTTCTCCTCTTCCTCGGTTGGCTTACCATCCACCTTGTCTAGATCGAGTTTGTAGTCGCCCGGATTCACAATCAAGCCGTAAGGCGTTTCGATCAACACGCCGAAGGAGTCGGGGATGGTGTGAGTGACGCCGAAGAAGCGAGCGGTGATCTCGCCCAATTTAATCTTGCTGTCATTCTCCACCACGATCATGTTTAAAGGGGGGAGATGGGGGAACTCATCCATCCGCTTCTTAATGAAGAGCGAAGTAAGATTGCGAGTGTAAAGCGGCGGATTGCCAATGCGCGACATGACGTAGGGGATGCCACCGGTGTGGTCTAAGTGGCCGTGCGTAATGATGACGCCGCGCACCTTCGCCTTATTTTCCTCGACGTAGGTGAAGTCAGGGATAATGTAATCCACCCCCGGCGTGTCGCCGGTGGGGAAGGCGAGACCAATGTCGATGACGACAATGTCGTTACCAATCTCGATCGCGGTCATGTTCTTACCGATTTCTTCCACGCCACCTAAGGGGATGATCCGGATGTCACCCTCGCCGAGCGGCGGCAACTTCTTCTTCGGCTCATTACCATCACTACGTCCGCCACCCGGCTTTAGTCCGCGGGGTGGGCGATGGGGTCGTGGCGGACGCTTCGGTCCGGGAAATTTGTTGATCATATTTTTTTAATTTTTATTAACTTAAACTTAACTTTGGTTGAAAATGGGCCAAACCTTCTCCGTCTTCAAATACCAGTCGTGGACGTTCATAAAGCGTTCGGCCGGATTGCCCAAGCCCTCAATCGCCACACCCTTAAGCTCGCTTGGTAAGAGATAGATGAAGTCGGGCGTGTAGAGGAAGACTACCGGCGTATCCTTCACGATCTCGGCGGCGATCTTGGCGTAAGCCTCTTCGCGATCTTGATTGGGTAGACTCGCCTTCAACTCCTCGAGCATCTTATCAACCGAGGCGTTGGTGTAGAGAGCGATGTTTAACCCCGGGTCGAGGCGTTGGCTCGAGTGCCAGAAGGAGTAGAGATCAGGATCGCGACCGACAATCTCACCGAAGAGGAGAGCATCATACTCTCTCGGCCGGATGACGTTCTGGTTCAAGGCGCCGGCTTCGAAGACCTTGATCTCCACCTTGGCGCCGAAGTCTTCCCAAGTCTGCTTCACCAATTCAGCCGCGGCTTTCAGTTCGGGAGTGTCGGCGGTACTAAGGGAGAAGGCTAGCACCTTGGTCTCCTTCTTGTCCACTTGCTCCCAGACGTTCGTTTCGGCGTTGCGCGTCCAACCCTTCTTCTTAAGTAAGGTCTCGGCTTCGAGTAGAGGAGTGCTGGTTGTGCTTGTGGCGGTGGAACTAGCCGTCACCTCGAGCGCCACCGTGGCGGCCAAGTTAGCGAGATCGGCTTCCTTCGTTTGTGGCGGGATCGGGCCCGAAGCCGGTCGGCCGAAGCCGGCGAGTACCGTTTGGACCAATTTCGGCCGATCAATTAAAAGATCGAGAGCTTGGCGCACCTCCGCTTGAGCGAAGATCTTAGCCTGATTCTGATTGAAGAAGACGCCGAAGAGGCGAGGGAGTGGCGCTTGGTAGAGAGCGATCGATGAGCCGAACTCTTTAATCAGCACTTCGGCGAGAGCGGGGGAGACGGCGCCAAGATTGGTGATCTCTCCTTTTTTAAAAGCTTGGACCAAACCTTCCTCACTGGGGTAGAAGTTAAAAATGATGTTCTTAATCTTCGGCTCACCGAGCGCGAAATGACTCGCCGCCGCGAGAGTGTAGTTCGTGATGAGGCCATCACGATCACGCGTGAGCTGCTTGAATTGGTAAGGTCCGGTGCCAACCGGTTCGATATTTAAATTACTGAAGGGGGCGGCTTCATTGCTCACCTCTTGCCATAAGTGAGCGGGTAATAAACCGAGCGTGGCATTCTCGAGGAATGATCCGTAAGGTTGCTTCAATTCGAAAATAACTTTGTCGTCACCTTGAGCGGAGACTTGGACCCCTTCCCACGAAGCGCGGCGTGGACTCTTGATCGCCGGTTCCTTAGCGAGGTTAACGGTGAAGACGACGTCCTTCGCTGTGACGGGCGCGCCATCATGCCAAACGAGGTCTGGTCGGAGGGTGAAGGTGTAAGTCTTGCCGTCGTCGGAGACGCTGTACTCGCGGGCGAGATCGGGTACGAGTTTGCCATCAGCGCCGCGCCGCATCAGACCGGAGTAAACGAGCGCCACGAGGTCGCGATCGGGATTAGCCGTGGCGAGCAGCGGGTTAATGAAGCGCGGCGCGCCCACCACTCCTTCCACCAAGCGGCCACCTGCGGCCGGCCGCTCCACGAGAGACTCATTATTAGTGAGCAAAACGAAGCCGGCCAAACCAAGGAGGAAGATCGCTAGGCAGACCGTGAGGGCGAGCTTCTCGGTATGAGTTAATTTCTTGATCGTCGCCGCGATGCGGGCGGCGACGGAAGGCTTTTGATTAGACACAGATTTAGAACGTTTCTAAAAGTAGGGCGACAATTGAAGTGATAATAAATAGGGAAGCTAAGATAACGGTAATGACAAACAAACCTTTCTCCATGCCGCGCTTGGTGTGGACCACACTCGAGTTGCCGCCGAAGACACCACCCAAACTAGCCTCATTGCTTTGTAAGAGGATGGCGATGGTCACTGCGACCGCAAGAATGATTTGTATCCACGGCACGAGGGCTCGCAGAATTTCCATGATTTTTCGAGTATAGCAGGTTGCCCCCTTGCCGGCAAGAGGGACAAAATTTGCCAAGTTGGCGCACATATATATAATGATAGCCATCAATTTATTATGGCCAAACGACGGATCATTGCTGTCCTCACTATCTTGCTCGCCCTCGGGCTCGCCTATTTTGACTGGTCGAGTTACCGACCCTTCCGTTTAGGTCTCGATCTTCGCGGTGGCAGTCACTTGGTCTACGAGGCTGATACCACAACCTTGGCGCCCGGCACGGATATTAAAGAGGCGATGACCTCACTTCGCGGCGTCATCGAACGTCGCATCAACGCCTTCGGCGTGGCCGAACCGGTGATTCAGTTGGAAACGGCCGGTCTCGGAGCCGAAGCTAAGCACCGCCTCATCGTTGAATTGCCGGGCGTTACCAATCTCGACGATGCGATTAAGTTGATTGATCGCACGCCGGCGCTTGAGTTTAAGACCGAGCGGCCTGATGGTCCGGAGAAAGATGCGATTATGGAAGCTTTCACCCAAGCGGCCGCC
This sequence comes from Patescibacteria group bacterium, assembly GCA_038064055.1. GTDB lineage: Bacteria > Patescibacteriota > Minisyncoccia > Phycocordibacterales > JACOZG01 > JACOZG01. The sequence continues at coordinate 6,002 of JBBTTW010000004.1, forward strand.
GCTCTCCAAGCGGGTGAGCCATTGCCTAATAATCCACTCCTCGCGCTGGATCCGGACTTCATCTCCACTCCGCTCACGGGTCGTTACTTGAAGCGAGCGCAAGTCGACTTCGGTCAGCAATCACTTAGCCCTTCCATCTCACTTGAGTTCAATGCTGAAGGGGCCGACATTTTCGCCGAATTAACTAAAAACAATATCGACAAACAGATCGGCATCTATCTTGATGGCGTCGCTCTCTCGGCGCCGGTGGTGCGCGAGGAGATTCGTGATGGCCGGGCCGAGATCAGTGGCCAATTCTCTCTCACCGAAGCCAAAGAACTGGTTCGTAACTTAAACTTGGGCGCCTTGCCGGTACCGATTAAACTTGTCTCCACCGAGACGGTCGGCGCCACACTCGGCCAAGAAGCCCTGGCTCAGGGGATCAAAGCGGGAGTAATCGGCTTCATTATCATCGCTGTCTTCATGATTCTCTGGTACCGATTGAGTGGCCTTGTGGCGGTGGTTTCCCTTGCGACTTACATTGTGCTCATCTTAGCTATTTTCAAACTTCTGCCGGTGACGCTCACCGCGGCGGGGATCGCCGGCTTCATTCTCTCCCTCGGCATTGCCGTCGACGCCAACGTGCTTATCTTCGAACGGTTGAAGGAGGAGTTGCGTACCCGGGAGCACTTACACGAAGCGATTCGCGAGGGCTTCGCCCGCGCTTGGCTCTCGATCCGTGACTCTAACCTCTCGAGCATCATCTCGGCCCTCATTCTCTTCTGGTTTGGGACGAGTTTAATCAAGGGCTTCGCTCTCACGCTCACGATCGGTATTATCATCAGTATGTTTACCGCCATCACCGTCACTCGCAACCTCCTACTCTCGGTGGCGCCGACGGGGAAGTCTAAGTTAACCCACTTCCTCTTTGGCAGTGGTTTCAAAAATTAATTATGTTTATCATCAACCATCGTCGAATCTTCTTCTTAATCTCGGGACTCCTTGTCCTCGGTTCTTACGTGGCGCTCGGCTACTACGGCTTAACGCTTGGCACCGACTTCACCGGTGGGACAATCGTGGAAGTGGATTACTCGGCCCCGACGAACTCGGTTAGACCAGCTCTCGCCGAACTTAAAACAAATCTTGATAAACTTGATCTAGGACAGATTGCCGTTCAAGAAGCAGGCGATCGTGGTTTCCTTCTTCGCCTCCGGACGATTACTGAAGAAGAGCACCAGCTTCTGAAGCAGGCGCTTGGCGGGGTGGAGAAGCGTTACAGTTCAATCGGTCCGGCCGTGGGGGATGAATTGGCGCAGAAGGGACTTATCGCGATCGCGGTCGTCGTGATCTTGATTGTCCTCTATATTGCCTTCGTCTTTCGCCACGTCTCGCGACCGGTAAGTTCGTGGAAGTATGGCCTCATCGCCATCCTCGCTCTCATCCACGACATCTCGATCCCTACCGGCGTGATGGCTCTGCTCGGTCACTTCTATGGCGTCGAAGCTGACGCCCTCTTTCTCACCGCCCTTCTCACTATCCTCGGTCTCTCCGTTAACGACACGATCGTCGTCTTCGATCGGATTCGCGAGCACCTGCGGCATCGCGGGGGCGAGCGCTTCGAAGAAGTGGTGGGCCAGAGCTTGAATGAGACGATCAGCCGCTCGATCAACACTTCCCTCACTGTCATCTTAGCTCTCCTCGCCGTCTACTTCTTCGGCGGCACTACGACCAAGTACTTCGCCCTCGTAATGGCGATCGGTATGTTCTTCGGCACTTACTCATCCATCTTCATCGCCTCGCCTTTACTCGTCAGCTGGCAGAAGTGGAGCGGAAAGGAGAGGTAAAATTTTAATATTTGACAACTAATTAAGGCTATGCCATGATCGAGCTGGCGCAGTTCTTTGGGCCGAAAAAAGGGCCGGAAAGGGGGACCGATCATTGCTAGTTCTTTCCAGACAACGCGATGAGACCATCATGATCGGCGATGACGTAGAAATTACGGTGGTAAGCATTCGGGGCGACAAAGTCCGCCTTGGTATCAATGCTCCAAAGCGCATTGGTGTCCACCGTAAGGAAGTCTATGAGAGAATCAAGCGGAAGAAGCAGCAGTCACTTTCTATACCTGATACAAAAGATCCATCCAAGCCGAGCTCTCCCGCAAAAGAAATTTGAGCCGCCCACGAGTGGGCCTCGGACCTCCGTTTCGCCGAACGGAGGTTTTTTTTGTAGTTTATCAACTTTTCTTGCTCTCTTACTATTTCGCCGCGTGATATCATAAAGAAGCAACAGGCAATTGCTAAAAAGATGAGCCTGCGTGTTTTGATGTTTGGATGGGAATTTCCACCACACAATAGTGGTGGTCTTGGTACGGCTTGCCAAGGCTTAACGAGAGCTCTGGCCCAGCTCGGCACGGAGCTCATCTTCGTTTTACCTCAACGTTTTGCCATTGACGCACCATGGCAGAAGACCGTCTTCGCCGATGGCGGCGTCGAAGTGAGGGCCGTTAACTCAATCCTCACCCCCTACCTCACCGCTTCGGGTTACCGCCGGCGTCGGGGCACCAGCGATTCAATCTATGGTGAGAATTTAATTGACGAAGTGCGGCGCTACGCGGCCGCTGCGGCCGCGATCGCGGAGACGGAAAATTTCGACGTGATCCACGCGCATGATTGGCTCTCCTTCCTCGCTGGTCTCCGGGCTAAAGAGGTGAGTGGTAAGCCGCTTATCGTCCACGTCCACGCCACCGAGTTTGATCGCACTGGCGGCAATGGGATTAATCAAGAAGTTTATGATATTGAGCGTCGGGGGATGCAGCAAGCCGATCAAGTCGTGACGGTCAGTCAATTTACGAAAAATATTGTCGTTAAGCATTACGGCGTTTCGCCCGACAAAGTTAAAGTGGTGCACAACGGCATCGATTTCGTCTCTAAGCCGCGTCTCGCTCATCGCCTCGCTTCGCTCAAACGAGCAGGGGAGAAGGTGGTGCTCTTCGTCGGTCGGATCACTTTGCAGAAGGGGCCGGACTACTTCTTACAAGCGGCTAAGCGAGTGCTTGAGCTCGAGCCGAACGTCACTTTCGTTATGGCCGGCTCTGGCGACATGGAGGAGCAAGTGATCGAGCAGGCGGCGGGCCTCGGCTTAGGCCAGCACTTCATCTTCGCCGGCTTCTTGCGCGGCGCGGAACTTGATGCCCTCTACCAAGCGGCCGATCTCTTCGTTATGCCTTCAGTCTCCGAACCCTTCGGTCTCACCCCACTCGAGTCGCTTGCCAATGGCACGCCGGTGATCCTCTCGCATCAATCAGGCGTGGCCGAGGTGGTGACTCATGCGCTCAAAGTTGATTTCTGGGACACGGAGGAGATGGCGAATCAGATCATCGCCGTGCTTCGCCATCCGCCGCTCCAACGCACGCTTGCAAATTATGGCGAGCAGAACGCTCGTGGCATCACTTGGCGCGCCGCCGCCGAGAAATGTGTTAATCTCTATCAGTCTCTAATTCCAGCTTGACAAAACAAGATTCATTATGCTAGGGTTAAGGACAGAATTGAGCGTTGAAGCTCGATAGCCTGACGGTTGGCTTGGAAACCGTTTAGATCATTGAGAAAGAGAGGATGTATGATAGCGACAGAAACTCTCAGTCTATTGGAAAGGCAAGAGGTCAAGAAGCCCACTCCCGTCGAACGACAAGAGTTCGTGGCAGAGTTGGCGGCTAAGAGTAAAAAGCTTCTTGATTACGATCCCGCCGCGGCCGGAATCGAAGAAGGCGAATTCGTTTCGCCGGAAGCTATTTTGGCCGAACTCGAGATCAAGCCCTTCACCCAAGAGTCGGTGACCAAGTACCAGAACGAGATGATCTGGGGCAGTGCGCCGTGGCGGGTCAGGTTTTATGGGACTCGTTGGGGAGCGGCCTTGGATTATTTCATCCACGCCTTAACGTTCGCTTCCATTGGGGGAATCCTTCTATCAGTCGTTGGCTTTTGTGTTGAAGCGTCGACGACTCGGCCGGCGGTGTTAGTGGGAATTTCTATCGCTGGTGTTGTATTCAGTCTTGCGTTCGGCATTCTGGTGTTTGGAAAAGCGGCTGAATACAAGCACGCCAAGTGGGATCGAGTTCGCATCAAAAATTGCCAAGTCGCCATTCCTACCTTCGCTATCTCAACGGCGATCCAAATCAAGGAGCGTCTGCCGGCGGCCGAGTTCTTCGTCGAAACTCTGGAGAAGGGCGAATTCGTTAAAGAACGTCTCGACCCCTTCCTCGCCCTTGTCGTTGGTCACCAGATCTTCTATCTCGAAGTTTGGGATGAAGAGGGTTTCCATCATCCGCGGCAGATCTGATCTTTCTGTTCACGTAGTTCGTTTTTCAAGTAAGGGCAACCTGCCACCGCGGGTTGCCCTTTTCTTTTTTATAAATGTGCTAAAATGAGGTAATGCCATCAGTTTGTTTCTATTTTCAAGTTCATCAGCCTCGACGAGTGAAGAAGTATCGCATCTTCGACATTGGTCGCGAGGCCAACTATTTTAACGATCAATCAGAAAGTAATTTAAATAACGAGAAGGTGCTACGCAAGGTCGCCGCCAAGTCCTACCTGCCGGCGACCAAGCTCTTGGGCGAACTTCTGAAACGGCATCCCGAGTTTCGCGCTAGCTTCTCCTTCTCCGGCGTCTTGCTTGAGCAACTGGCCGCTTGGGCCCCGGAAGTATTGGAAGAATTCCAGAAGCTCGTGGCCACCGGCCGCGTCGCCGTCCTCGGCGAGACGTACTATCACTCCCTCGCCTTCTTCTACTCCTTAGCCGAGTTCGAACGGCAAGTGAGCTTACACGAGAAGTTGATTAAAAAATATTTCGGTCTTAAACCGAAAGTCTTTCGCAATACCGAACTGGCCTACAACGACAATCTCGGCGCTTGGGCCGAACGCGCGGGGTACAAGGGCGTGATCGCCGAAGGGTGGGACAAGGTGCTCGGGTGGAAGAGTCCCAACTTTCTCTATCGACCAACGGGCGCGAAGAAGATTAAACTCTTGCTCAAGAATTATAAACTTTCCGATGATGTCGCCTTCCGCTTCTCAGAGAAGTCGTGGTCGGAGTGGCCGCTCGATGCTGGTAAGTTCAGTCAATGGATCAATGCGGTTAATGGTCAGGGTCACTTAGTTAATCTCTTTATGGATTACGAGACCTTCGGCGAGCATCAGTGGGAAGATACCGGTATCTTTAATTTTCTCCGTCAGCTGCCGGTCGAAGTGCTTCGCCATCCGGATAATGATTTCGTTACCGTCGAGGAAGCGGTCGAGCGTTACCCGGCGATGGACTCTCTCGCGGTGCCGGAAGTGGTGACTTGGGCCGACACCGAGCGTGACCTCTCCGCTTGGACGGGTAATGAACTCCAAACCTCAGCCATCGCGGCGCTCTATGATCTCGAGCCATCGATCCTCGGTTCGAACCGCCAAGACTTGGTCGAGTCGTGGCGTCGCCTCCAAACCTCCGATCACTTCTACTATATGTGCACCAAGTGGTTCGCCGACGGTGACGTCCATGCCTACTTCAACCCCTATGCTTCGCCCTATGAGGCCTACATTTCTTATATGAATGCACTTCACGATTTGCGTTCGCGCACCGACGCGCTAAAATTAAGTCATGCTTAAAGCGAAACCCAAGATTACTAAAATTAAGAAAGCAGTGACGAAGAAGGCGACGAAGAAGAGTCTCCCCATCGTCGAGAGTCACGTGGCCTTCTGGTCTTACCAAGGTCCGGTTCTCCGGAGTTTAATTGACCTCGGTAAGTTCTTGGCCATTGCGACCGATGAGCAATTCTCTTACCACACCAAGCGTGACGGCAACGACTTCGCACGCTGGACGAAAGATGTGCTTCAGGACGCTACTTGTGCCACAGCTTTGGAAAAGGCGAAGACCAAGTCGGCCGCTCTAAGTGCCGTGCGTCTGGCCCTCACTCGTTATAATGTCTAAGGCGTTGACTCTCGGCAACGGCAGTCTCCTCGTTAACCTCGGCCCTCGGGCCGAGGTGCGAGATCTCTACTTCCCTTACGCTGGACTAGAGAATCACGTTGGCGGCCACTTGGCTCACAGTCTCGGCGTCTTCGCCGATGGTCGCTTGTCTTGGCTTAACGATCCGGAGTGGGAGATCATCATCGATTCGGAAGATGACGTCTTGGCCGGCAAGATCCGCGCCACGAGCGCGGCACTCGGCGTCTCACTCCTCTTCACCGATCTCGTCTACAACGAGAAGAACATCTTCCTCCGCAAGGTCGTGGTTAAGAATACGCGTCCGAGCGGCGCGCGATCAATTAAGGTTTTCTTCCACCATCAATTTGAGCTCTATGAGTCACACACGGCTCACACCGCTTACTATGATCCAGATTGTCGAGCAATTATCCATTACCGGAATCGGCGCGTCTTCCTCGTTAATGCCACCTTTGAAGGCAAGCCCTTCGACGATTACTCCACCGGTGTCTTCGGTTCGGAAGGGAAGGAGGGGACGCACAAAGATGCCGAAGATGGCCTCTTAGCGAAGAACAATATCGAGCACGGCCAAGTGGATTCGGTGCTCGGACTCGAGGCCAGCTTCCAGCCGCTCGAGGAGAAACTACTCTACTATTGGCTCGCCGCCGGCGAAGCGATTAACGAAGTGGCCATTCTCAATGCTTACGTCGTCGAGCATGGTCCGGGGCATCTTGTGGAGACGACGAAGAACTTCTGGCGGGCTTGGGTGGGGCGTCGCGCCTTCAGCTTCTATGGTCTATCGACGGACGTTGTTCGCTTATTTAATAAATCTCTGCTCATTATCCGCGCTCATGTGAGTACGAACGGGGCGATCATCGCTTCGAGCGACTCGAACGCTTGGCAGAAGGGTAAAGATACTTACGCTTACGTCTGGCCGCGCGACGCGGCCATTGCTGCCCTCGCGCTCTCGGCGGCGGGCGATACGAGTGTGGCCAAGAGTTTCTTTGGTTTCTGCAACAACATTATCTCGCCCGGGGGTTACTTCATGCACAAATATAGTCCCGACGGTTCGCTTGGCAGTTCTTGGCATCCTTGGCTCCGCAATGGCGAAGTCCAATTACCGATCCAAGAAGATGCGACGGCGCTCGTCCTCTGGTCACTCTGGCGGTACTACGAAATTTCTAAGGATCTCGAATTCATCGAGTCAATCTATAATTCCCTCATTAAGCGGATCGGCGACTTCCTCGTCATCTACCGCGATGAAGCGACCGGCTTACCCAAACCCAGTTACGACTTGTGGGAGGAGAAGTGGGGGGTCAGCACCTACACCGCCGCGGCGGTGGCCGGCGCGCTCGAGGCCGCGGGGCATTTCGCCCACCTCTTGGGCAAGGTGAAGAGTGAGAAGGTCTACTACGACGCGGCCGCCACGATGAAGCAAGCCATCGTCGACCACCTCTATAACGACAAGGGTTACTTCGCTAAATTGATCAAGCCCGGCGCGGGGGAGATTATCTATGATCAAACCATCGATGCTTCCAGTGCCTATGGACTCTTCATCTTCAATCTCCTGCCGCCGACGGATGGCCGATTGAAGCGGGCGGTGGAGATCACGGCCAAGGCTCTCACCGCGAATCAAGGGATCGGCGGCCTCGCGCGTTACGAGCACGATGCCTACAATCGAGTGACGCAGAGTTCGATCGGTAATCCGTGGTTCATCTCCACTCTCTGGGATGCTCAATATAAGATTGCGGCGGCCAAGACCGAGAGTGATCTCGCCTCCGTTAAAGCGATCTTAAATTGGTGCGCGAAGTATGCCGAACGTTCGGGCATTCTCTCGGAGCAATTAAATCCGCTGTCGGGTGAGCAACTCTCCGTCTCGCCGCTCGTTTGGAGTCATGCCGAACTCGTCCGCACCGTTATTGCTTATTTGGATAAATTAGAGTCACTAGGGGTGTGCAAAGCCTGTAATCCAGTATACTAGCGAGGTGAAGTTCAAACTGGAAAAAACGACTAAAACTGGCGCGCGGGTGGGCCAGATCACTACCGCCCACGGCGTCATTGAGACGCCAGCTTTCGTGCCGGTGGCAACCCAAGCAGCCTTTAAAGGAGTGCCGCCGGAGGCGGCGAAAGCGGCGGGGACGCAAGTCATCTTCGCCAACACCTTCCACCTCCATCTCTCACCCGGAGAGAAGGTAGTTAAGGCGGCCGGCGGGGTGCACAAATTTATGAATTGGTCGGGCCCAATTATGACGGACTCTGGTGGCTTCCAAGTCTTCTCGCTTGGCGCCGCTTACGGCCAAGGGGTGTCGAAGGTGGCCACATCAAAACCGGAAGCAGATTTTCGCCGCTTCACCCACCTGCTGGCGGGCTCCGACGCGGACGAAAATCTGCTTCCGGTTTCTTCATTGGGTCGGGCGGGCGACGCCGAGAAAAATATTTCCTCGCCATCTGGTTCATTGGTGAAGATAGATGACGACGGTGTTGACTTCCGCTCGCCGCGGGACGGCTCGCTCCATCGGCTGACGCCGGAGTCGTCCATTGCCATTCAGCACGATCTCGGGGCCGACATCATCCTTGCCTTCGACGAATGCACCACGCCGCAAGCGCCGCACGAGTATCAGGTTGAGGCCCTCCGCCGCACCGACGCTTGGGCTAAACGGAGTCTCGCTGAGCACGAGCGATTGGGCGGCGAGCAAGCGCTTTACGGCATCGTCCAAGGTGGGCGTTTCCCCGACCTGCGCACCGCGAGCGCGCGAGCGACGGCCGCTCTCAACTTCGCCGGCTTTGCCATCGGTGGCTCGTTTAATAAAGAAGATATCGGGGCGGTGGTCGAGCTCGTCAACGCCGAATTGCCACCCGATCGGCCGCGGCACTTGCTCGGCATCGGGGAGATTGAAGACATTTTTGCTGGGGTGGCGGCGGGGGTCGACACGCTTGATTGCGTCACGCCGACGCGCTTGGGTCGCCACGGCACGGTGGAGACCAAAGCGGGGAGACTCAATTTAATCTCTAGTAAGCTCGCTTCCGATTTTGCTCCGATTGAAGCGGATTGCCAGTGCCACACTTGCCAGAATTATTCGCGGGCTTATCTTTCCCACCTTTGCCGCTCGCGAGAGATGCTCTCAACCACGCTCGCTTCCATCCATAACCTCCATTTCTATGCGGAATTAATGAAGGGGATCAGGCAGGCGATTCGAGATGATCGCTTTACCGATTTCCAAACCGATTTCCTAGAATCTTATTTGTAAGTTAAAGTAGGATCGTGAGTTTATTTAATCTAACATCGAAATTCGAGCCGGCCGGCGACCAACCTGAAGCGATTAAAGCTTTGATTAAAGGGCTAGGCCAAGGTTACCGCCATCAGACCCTGCTCGGCGTCACCGGTTCCGGCAAGACCTTCACCGCCGCCAAGGTGGCGGCGGCTTACGGCCGACCAACCCTCGTCATTGCCCACAACAAGACGCTCGCGGCTCAACTGGCGCAAGAGTACAAAGATTTCTTCCCCGATCATGCCGTCCATTATTTCGTTTCCTATTATGACTATTATCAACCCGAGGCTTATTTGCCGGTGACGGATACTTACATTGAGAAGGAGGCGATGATCAACGAAGAGATCGATCGCTCACGACACGCCGCCACCCAGAGTCTCCTCTCTCGCCGCGATGTGATTGTGGTGGCTTCCGTTTCTTGCATCTACGGTCTCGGCAGTCCGGCCGAATACGAAGCGGAGAACATTAAGCTCGCGGTGGGGGATAAATTATCGCGGACGGAACTCGTAAAGAAGCTCGTCACCGTCCACTATGATCGCACCAATGTTGAGCTGACACCGGGTACCTTCAGGGCCCGCGGCGAGCTCGTTGAGGTGATGAGTCCGGCGGCCCGACTGATTACTCGGGTCAATCTTCGCGACGATGAGATCACCGCCATTGTGGAGATTGATGCCGTGAGTCGCGAAATCACGAAGAATTTAAACGACACCTTCCTCTTCCCCGCCAAGCACTTTGTCACCACCGCCGCGGCGCGGACGCGCGCGGCCAAGTCGATCAAAGAAGAGCTGACGGAACGGCTCAAGGAGTTAGACGCGGCGGGCAAAATGCTCGAAGCCGAGCGGTTAAAGCGTCGCACCAATTACGATCTCGCGCTCATTAAAGAGGTGGGTTACTGCAACGGGATTGAGAATTACTCACGCCATCTCTCGGGGCGGCGAGCGGGCGAGCCGCCCGACACCTTGCTCTCTTACTTCCCGCGCGACAAAGAGGGTAAGCCAGATTTTCTCACTATTATCGATGAATCACACGTGACGATCCCGCAAATTGGCGGCATGTATGCTGGTGATCAGAGTCGCAAGCAGACGCTCGTTGAGCACGGCTTCCGTTTGCCGAGTGCTCGCGATAATCGTCCCCTCACTTTCGATGAGTTTAGCGAGCGCGTGGGGCCCGTGATCTACACGAGCGCCACCCCAGCCGACTATGAGCACCGCGTCAGCGAGCAGGTGGTGGAGCAAATTATCCGCCCCACCGGCCTAGTTGATCCGGAGATCAAAGTTAAGCCGGTCACCGGCCGCGCGCCCTACCTCGGTCAAGTTAAAGATTTTATTAAAGAAGCGGAAAAAGAGATCAAAGCTGGCCATCGGGTAATTGCCACCACGCTGACGAAGAAGATGGCTGAAGACTTAAGTGGTTACCTGAAGGAGCAGGGAGTTAAGGCTGAGTATTTGCACAGCGAAGTTAAGACGATTGATCGGATTAAGATCCTAACCAGTTTCCGCCGCGGTCCGACGGCTGGCGGATTCGATTGCTTGGTGGGCGTAAATCTCTTGCGCGAAGGTCTAGACTTACCGGAAGTGACGCTGATTGGCATCTTAGATGCAGACAAAGAGGGCTTCTTACGCTCAACCGTTTCCTTGATTCAGACCATTGGGCGCGCGGCGCGCAATGTGGAAGGGCGAGTTATTCTTTATGCTGATACGGTTACGGTTTCGATGAAGGCAGCGATGGATGAGACCAATCGACGACGAGAGAAGCAATTGGCTTACAATAAGCAGCACGGCATCACCCCGAAGACGATTATTAAAAATATTGGTGACATTAGTCAGAGCTTGGAAGCTGAACGAGCTCAAACCCTCGCCGAATTGGTGGCGCTCGATCGGGCGGCTTACGGTGGTAATACGCGCAAGATTGTGCGGGAGAAAGAGAAGCAAATGCGCGACGCTGTCAAAGAACTCGACTTCGAAACCGCTGCGCTCTTGCGGGACGAGATTAAATTATTGACGGAAAAGAAGAAATAAAAAAATCCCGCAACCCTCTCCTGTTGGCATAACAAAGGAGGTGGGTTGCGGGGGCCGCTGCGCAATCTATTGAAGGCAATGGGGGTTGGCTAGACGTTTGTCGGTATCAACACACCTCCTTCTCTGAAAGAACTAAAAAAATGGAACCGACGGAAGTTGATGAAGATTTAGGTGGGGGAGATAACCCCATTTAAGCAGTTTGCACCTTTCGTTATGATTTCCTAATCAGTGCTCGCCGCCGCCGATCTGTCGCCAACTTCTTGCTCCTTTGCAGAAGCAGTCCTGATTCCGGGTCGCTCCCTCGTTCAAGAACCGACATTTAGTCTAAACCTATTTTTTTTGAAACACAAGCATGGCTGTGGATTAGCGGCTTATAATCTGGTTATTTTTTCCATAATGTGTTAGACTTGGCCACTTATGCCTAAGCATGGTGATGACAAAATTGTGATTCGCGGGGCGCGAACGCACAACTTGAAAAATGTGGATCTCGAGTTGCCGCGCAATAAGTTCATCGTCTTCACCGGTCTCTCGGGCTCGGGCAAGTCTTCGCTTGCTTTCGACACTATTTTCGCCGAAGGTCAGCGGCGCTATGTCGAATCCCTCTCGGCTTACGCCCGTCAATTCTTAGATCAAATGCAGAAGCCGGATGTGGATGAGATTAGCGGTCTCTCTCCCGCCATCTCGATCGATCAGAAGTCTCGCTCGGGCAACCCTCGCTCGACGGTGGCCACGATCACCGAGATCTACGACTACCTCCGCGTGCTCTACGCGCGGATTGGTCGCGCCCACTGCCTCGTTTGCAGTCGACCGATTGAGAAGTTATCACCCTCCGAGATCATCGCTTTAATTGAGAAGCAGGTGGCCGAAGCGGCCCGCCTCGGCCAGACGAAGAAGTTTACTATCCTTGCGCCGGTAGTGCGCGGTCGGAAGGGGGAGTACTACCAACTCCTCTACGACCTCCTCGAGCGCGGTTACGAAGAAGTAGTGATCGATGGCAAGCGGCAGAAGTTGCGCGAGCGGATCGTCTTGGAGAAGAACAAGAAGCACGACATTGATGCCGTCGTCGATGACTTACCACTCACGAGCGAAGCGAGTGAGCGCTTGAGCGAGGCGGTCGAGCGTTCGATCACCGAGGCCGACGGTCTCGTTAAGTTCCTTATTGGGACTGAAACGGTGGTGATGTCGACGCGTTTCGCTTGCCCGCACGACGGCTTCTCCTACCCCGAGATCGAGCCGCGGCTCTTCTCCTTCAACTCGCCTTACGGTGCTTGCCCCACTTGCCGCGGACTTGGGACGAAGCATTTCTTCGGTGAGGAACCGTGCGAAGTTTGCCACGGCGCGCGGCTCCGGCCCGAGGCCCTCGCCGTTAAGGTGGCGGGGAAGAATCTAGCGGAATTGGGACAACTCTCGATTGCGGAGGCGGCTAAGTTCTTCGATCATGCCAAACTTACGAGCAAAGAGCGCGAGATCGCCAAAGTGGTAATCAAGGAAGTCGAAGCGCGACTCAAGTTTCTTCTTGATGTTGGTCTCGACTACCTCTCACTCGATCGTCGTGCGCACACGCTCTCGGGCGGGGAGTCGCAACGAATCCGTCTCGCCTCGCAGCTCGGCTCGCGGTTGGTGGGCACACTCTACGTGCTTGATGAACCGACGATCGGCCTCCACCCGCGCGATAATGATCGTCTGGTGAAGACACTGACCGAGCTGCGCGACTTGGGCAACACGATCATTGTGGTCGAGCACGATGAAGACACGATCTTCAGCTCCGATTACTTGGTCGACATTGGCCCGGGCGCCGGCGTCCACGGCGGCAAGATTATTGCGGCGGACGAAACAGGCAAGCTCATCACCAGCCGGACGCCGGCCGTGGGTAAGTCTCTCACTCTTGATTACTTGCGCGGCGATAAGATGATCCCCGTGCCGTCGAAGCGCCGCACGAGCGAGAAGGGGGCGCTGCGAATCCGCGGGGGCAAAATTTTCAACCTCAAGAATCTTAATGTCGACATTCCGCTCGGTAAGCTCGTGGCCGTAACCGGCGTTTCGGGTTCGGGTAAGTCATCCTTAGTCTACGAAATTATCTATAAGAATTTGCAAGCGCGTTTCGATCGGCGTTACCGTTCGAACGAGACCTTCAACTGCCGCGAGTTCACCGGTTCCGAATATTTGTCCCGCGCTATTTTGATTGATCAATCACCGATCGGCCGCACGCCGCGCTCGAATCCGGCCACTTACACCGGCGCCTTCACCTTCATCCGCGACCTCTTCGCCACCACCGAAGCGGCGCGAGTGCGCGGCTACAAGGCGAGCCGCTTCTCCTTCAACGTTAAGGGTGGGCGTTGCGAGGCCTGCCAAGGCAATGGCCTCGTGGCGGTCGAAATGCACTTCCTCCCCACCGTTTATGTCGAATGTGAAGTTTGCGCCGGTCGGCGCTTCGACAAAGAGACGCTCTCAGTTAAGTATAATAAGAAAAATATTTATGAAGTACTCGAGATGACGGTCGAAGAGGCGGCCGACTTCTTTGGCGACATTCCCGCCATTGCCGATCGACTTAAAGTTTTGAACGACGTTGGTCTCGGCTATCTGGCGCTCGGCCAATCAGCCACGACGCTCTCGGGAGGTGAAGCGCAACGGGTCAAAATTTCGTCCGAACTCTATCGGCCCTTTACCGAGAAGACGATCTACATCCTCGATGAGCCCACGGTGGGCCTCCATTACGAAGACGTGCGCCATCTCATCATTATTTTGCAAAAGTTGGTCGAACGGGGTAATACGGTGCTCGCGATTGAGCACAACTTGGAATTGGTGAAGAACGCTGATTATGTGATTGACCTCGGGCCGGAAGGGGGCGATGGTGGCGGTGAGCTCATTGCGCGCGGTACGCCGGAGGAGGTCGCTTATGCCGCTGGCTCCCACACCGCCAAGTACTTGAAGCGCGCTTTAAGAAAAAGTGCTAACCAAAAGAAAAATTAAGGGTCTCCCCGACGCGCCCGGCGTCTACTTCTTCAAGCGGGGGCGGGAGATTCTGTATATTGGTAAAGCCACGTCACTCCGCGATCGAGTGCGCAGTTACCTCTCGGCCGAAGTGGGGGAGAGTCGCGGTTCGCGGATCGTCCAGATGGTCGCGCTCGCTACGGCCATTAGCTTCAAAAAAACAGATTCCGTCCTCGAGGCTCTACTGCTCGAAGCGGAGTTAATTAAAAAGCATCAGCCGAAATACAACGTCAAAGCGAAGGATGACAAAAGTTTCTGGCACGTCGTGATCACGGACGAAGACTTTCCTCGTGTTCTCATGCTTCGTGGCGTTAAGCTTCGACCGGAAGCGAATTTTCATCGCTTCACCCTAAAGGGCTCCGACGCGAATGAAAATTCGCTTCCGGTCTCCGCTTCTTATGGTCCTTTTCCTAATGCGTCAGAATTGAAAGAAGCGCTCAAGATTATTCGGAAAATTTTCCCCTTTCGGGATTCGTGCGAGCCGAATCAGGGCAAACCCTGTTTTAACTATCAGCTTGGTCTTTGCCCGGGGGTTTGTATTGGTGCGATTACCAAACAAGACTACCATAAATTAATTAAACAAATTAGCCTCCTCTTCTCTGGTCGGAAGCAGGCGCTCCTGCGAGAGTTAACCAAACTCATGCGCGCGGCCGCGCGCGCCAAGGAGTTTGAAGCGGCCGCCCTCTGGCGTAATCGGCTGGCGGCGCTCAAGCATCTGCAAGACATATCCCTTATTAAGCGGTCAACCGAGGGCGCTACTGAAGCTAGAATCGAAGCTTACGACATGGCTCACTTGGGTGGTAGTCAGGCGGTAGGGGTGATGGTGGTCTCGGCCGAGGGCGAATTGCGCCGGCAAGAGTACCGGAAGTTTAAGGTGGCGCACGGCGCGGACGACCTCGGCAACTTGAGCGAGGTGCTCGAGCGCCGACTCGCTCACGCCGAGTGGCCAAGCCCCGATCTCATTGTCGTCGATGGTAGTTGGCATCAACTAACGACCGCTAAAAGTGTTTTAACCAAACTTAATTTAGCCACTCCTGTCGTGGCCGTGGTGAAGGATGAGCGTCATCGCGCCTCGAAGCTCCTCGTGCCGCCGGGGACGAAGCTTACTCCCGCCGATCGCGACCTCATCTTCCGCTTGAATGCCGAAGCTCATCGCTTCGCCATCTCCTTCCATCGCCAACGCCGCCGGAAGATTGTATAATAGGGATGAATGGAATCGCCGGAGAGAATTAGTTTAATCGAATTGGGTCAGCGGCCGGTTAACCCACTTGTCTTCTGGGGGGTGATCTCGGCGGTGCTCGCTGTGGTGGTGATCTTGATCGTCCGCGCGAGCGGAGTGAGTACGGGCATCCACTGGCTCATCTTGGTACCGGTGGGGGCGTACCTCGTCATTATGGGTGTCTTCATTAGTTACCTCTCTCGCCTCTATCGTGAGCGTAATCGCTTGATGGCGGAGAAGATCAAAAATGAGGAGTCGAAAATTGACGAGACGAAGAAGTTGAACTTAGAGCTCGAAGCTTACGCCAAGCAACTCTTCGATAAGGATTTCGAATTAACGCTGGCGAATAAGCGCCTCCAGAATCTAGAGCAGGCGAAGTCGAAATTCATCTCCGTTACCACCCATCAATTGCGCACACCTCTCTCGGCCATTAAGTGGACCTTCCACATGCTCTTGAGTGGCAACTTAGGCACGATTACCGAAGATCAACGCAACTTCATGCAGAAGGGGTACGATGGCACCCAGCGGATCATTACCATCATTAATGATCTTTTAAATGTCGACTACATCGAGGCGGACAAGTCGGACTACAACTTTTTAGGCGTGAACTTGGTTGACTTAATTGACAGCATTATCTTCGAATTCACGAATCAGGCCGAGAGCAAGAAGATTAAACTGACCTTTGTGAAGCCGACGACCAATCTGCCCCAAGTGACGGCCGATCCGGTGAAGGTGAGTATGGTGCTCGAGAACCTGATCGATAATGCCATGAAGTATACGCCGGCTGGCGGCCGAGTGACAATCAACTTAAGCGATGCTAGGATTAATAGCGCGCGGAGCGCGCTTGAGGTCATCGTTTCCGACTCCGGCATCGGGGTGCCGAGCGCGGAGAAAGATAAGATCTTCCACCGCTTCTACCGTGGCACCAATGCGATTAAGGCGGAGCCGGATGGGACGGGGCTTGGCCTCTTCATCGCTCACGATATTGTGGAGAAGCATGGCGGCGAGATCTGGTTCGAGAGCAAGGAGGGCGAGGGGACCCATTTCCACTTTACCTTACCGGTCTTCCGCCCCGAGCCGGCGGCATGATATAATAGAGTTACCAATTTTTAAACCAATTTAGCTATGGATAATGAAAAGAAAGTGGTGCTGATTGTAGAGGACGACGAATTCTTGCGCTCGCTCACGGCCAAGAGGCTGGAGAAGGAGAATTACGCCATCGAAGTGGCGGTGGATGGTGAGAATGCCATCTCCCTCCTCGACACCTTGAAGCCCGCCATCATCTTGCTTGATCTCTTACTGCCCGGCAAAGACGGTTTCGAAGTTTTGAAGAAGATCCGCTCGACGGAATCGGTGAAGGCCGTGCCGGTCGTCATCTTCTCCAACCTCGGCCAGAAGGAAGACATTGAGAAGGCCAAAGCCTTAGGCGTGGACGACTTCCTCATTAAAGCTAACTTTACCTTGGACGACGTGGTCGCCAAGATCAACAAGCTGGTTAATAAATAAAGGCTATGCGCGTTGGGGTATTGCGCGGCGGCAAAAGTTCGGAATACGAAGTCTCGCTCCGGACGGGGCAGACTGTGCTTAAGCACTTGCCCGAGCCTTACCAAGCCAAAGACATTTTAATTGATAAATCGGGGGTTTGGCACTTGGACGGTCTACCAATTTCACCCGCCCAAGCGGCCCGGCAAGTCGACGTCTTCTGGAACGCGATGCATGGCGAATTTGGCGAAGATGGTCAGGTCCAGCGCTTACTCGAAGAACTGGCCATGCCCTACACCGGTTCGGAATCGGCCGCGTCGGCCTTGGGGATGAATAAAGAGGCAGCGAAGCAGATCTTCCGCCAAGCCGGCTTCAAGGTGCCACCGGGGATGGTGGTAGAGGCGGCGAGCGGCTTCGATCCAATCGAGACGGCGAAGCTCATCTTCCAAAAGATCTCGCCACCGTGGGTGGTGAAGCCAGTCGATCGCGGCTCGTCGGTGGGACTTGCCTTCGCTCGCACGGTGGGGGAGCTCGCGCAAGCGCTCGCCGATGCCTCAGCCTACTCCGATGCCTTACTCGTTGAGCATTACCTTCGCGGTCGCGAAGCGACTTGCGGCGTGGTGGAGGGCTTACGCGGTCAGAGTACTTATGCTCTGCCGCCGATCGAGATCCGGAAGCCGGGCGCCAATTCGGTTTGGACTTATGAAGATAAATACAGCGGCGCAACCGAAGAGATCTGCCCCGCCACCTTCCCCGAAGCGGAGAAGAAGTTGCTCGAAGAATTGTCGGTCAAAGCGCACGAGGCGCTCGGCTTGCGGCATTACTCTCGCTCCGACTTCATCATTACCCCGCACGGCATTTATTTACTCGAAACCAATAGTCTCCCCGGCCTCACTACCGAATCACTTCTACCGAAGGCCTTGGCCGCCATCGGCACTTCCTATCCCGACTTCCTCGATCATGTTATAAAGTTAGCGGTAGGGAAAAGGTAATTTAAGGCTAATCCGCCTCCGGCGGACGCCCGATCCACCGAAGGTGGATTTAGGGGCCGTTAGCTCATTTGGTAGAGCACCACATTTGCAATGTGGGGGTGACCGGTTCGAATCCGGTACGGTCCACAATGGCAAGGAGAAACCTTGCCGTAGGCGGAAGTTAATGTTTTAATTAAATAAACCACTATGATTATCCTTTACATAATTTTGGCAATAATTGCTTATTACATTTACCGTATTTATCGTCAGAGAGAAGATGAAAGAGAAGAAGTTTACAATGAAAAACTTGATGTTCAACACGAACAAGAAAGAAAAGAGAGGTTTAAAGATTACCCACATCTCTACGGAAAACTTGAAGGAAATTGGTTAGATGTTTTTGCTCATCATACTGAAAACAATCTTCCCTTGTTGAATTTGGCGTTTATGCTCTATTTACAAGAATCAACGAAAATCGATTTTTCAGAAGGGGCGCAAAAATGGGATACTTTGTGGGACCTCACAGAAGAAATACTTGAAGACCTTGAGAAACACCATGAAGGCACCGCCGATGAGCACTTGATAGCAGTTTGTACATATTGGCAAATAGCCTCCGAAGCCATGGGAGAACTTATAAAAGAAAGTCCAGAAAAAACTAAAACACCGAAAGGTTATGACTCCGCACCGATTGAAGGAGATAAATTGGAAGTAAAGCCATTTACAGACATTGGAAAAATTATTTCGTTATTCCCCAAAAAAGCTAACCATCCAACCAAGGAGCTTTCTTTTAAGGATGAAAAAGGGAAATTTCCTAGAGAATCAAAAGGCTCAAAAATGATTCACGAAAGAATAACTGTTTAGGTCGCAATGGCAAGGTTGCACCTTGCCACAGGTATAATAATTTCTCTAACCAATGTGATCGAAGATGAAAAGAAAAAGATTGCACAACGTTTATCTGCTCGAGTTTCTACGGGCATCATGTTTGTCGAGTTTGAGTACTTATACAGGCATGACAAACCAGACCCTGCGTGGATTAGGAATATTTATATACTCCTGTCTTTCTATACAGAATTATTGCTCAAGGCAATTTTTGTGGTCAAGGAAAATTTTTCTAATAAACTTGAGATTGAGGAAAAGTTAAGAAAGATGGGCCACAATTTAAAAAAAATAGGGCAACAAATCGGCACCGATAATTTACACCAGTTTGGTATTCAAGAGATTAGTCTTATAAATCCTGATTATCTTGTGATTACTAGTGATGGCAATTTTCGCGT
The DNA here is from genome assembly GCA_038064055.1 of Patescibacteria group bacterium. Classification (GTDB taxonomy): domain Bacteria; phylum Patescibacteriota; class Minisyncoccia; order Phycocordibacterales; family JACOZG01; genus JACOZG01. Next base: position 25,157 of record JBBTTW010000004.1, read on the forward strand.
AGAAGATTTTACAGATATTCGATACGACTTTATAGAAGGTAAGGTTAGGAATATTCCTAGTGATGAGCATGAAATGTTCAGACGACAAATAAAGATTTTGGGTAAAATTAACGGAATCTTGAAACCACTAATCTATTGAGATTTCCTTACACCATAATCACCCCAACCAGTTGATGGGGGACTTGTGGTGAGATTTTAAATAATCATTCGTCTGACTGAAGTGGCGGGAGCCGAAGAAGCCATCGGTGGCGGAGAAGGGGGAGGGGTGGGCGGCTTCGAGGATCAAGTGCTTCGAGCCGTCGATCAACTCCTTCTTCGCTCGGGCATAACGACCCCAGAGGAGGAAGACGAGTCCCTCGCGTTCGCGGCTAAGGGTCTCAATCACCTTATCAGTGAAGGTCTCCCAGCCTTGACCTTGATGTGAGGCAGGCTCATGCGCCCGCACGGTGAGCGTCGCATTAAGGAGGAGCACACCTTGCCTCGCCCAAGGCTCGAGATTGCCGTGGGTCGGGATCGTGCCAGTGCCGAGATCGCTCACAATCTCTTTATAAATATTCTTCAGCGAGGGTGGCATTGCCACCTCTTCTGGCACGGAGAAGCAGAGGCCGTGGGCTTGCCCCGAGCCGTGATAAGGATCTTGGCCCAAGATGACCACTTGTACTTGGTCGAAGGGGCAGAGCTCGAAGGCGTGAAAGACGAATTTCGGCGGCGGGTAGACTCGGTCTGATTGGTATTCTTGCCGGACGAAGTCGGTGAGGGTGACGAAGTAAGGCGATTCGAACTCACTTGCGAGCACCTGCTTCCAACTTGGTTCAAGCTTCACCTCCATTAGTTTAATTATAACCCTAAACTGGCTAAAAATTCCGTCAGCTCCGTACCGGTAATGGCGCGCAAGGCACCGGCCGGGAGTTCATCTAATTTTATATTCATAATCCGCACCCGCTTCAAGTCACTCACTTCATTGTGGAGCGAGCTCACCATGCGCCGGATCTGGTGCTTCTTGCCTTCCGTTAATTTGATTCTGAACTCCTTATCACCCCTCACTTCCACGCGGCAAGGCTTAGTGCGGAGGCCTTCGATCTCGACGCCCGCTTCCATATATTTTTTAAAACTCGGACGCAAAAGAGTTCGCGTCTCCACGGCGTACTCCTTCTCATGGTCGTAATTTGGATTGAGTAAGCGATCGGTGATGCGACCGTCGTTGGTGAGGAGGAGGAGACCTCGCGAAGCTTTATCTAACCGACCGATGGGGAAGTATATTTTGCCCTCAAGCTTCTTCGGCCCCGTCACTTCGCCCATCGGCTTGTGGTAAGCGAAGTAGCGGTAATCGGTATTTTGGCGCGCCACCTTAGCCACCACCACCCGATCTTGGGGCGACACTTGATCGCCTAAGACGGCCAAGCGGCCGCTCAAAGTGACCTGCCCGCGGCGGATGAGCTCATCGGCGCCGCGCCTTGTGGTGTAGCCCTGCTTGGCCAGATACTGGTTAATTCTCATTTGACATTTAGATCATAACATGCTAAGCTCTAAATAGCTAGTGGGATGGTCCTGTTAGCTGATCTTTGGCATTTCAGAAAGGATTCGGGAAGATGATCAAACAGATCGCGATTCATGAAGGTCCTCATACTGATGAGATTGCCGCCCTCCTCCTTCTTCGCCGCTTCGGTGGGAAGAAGTTTCCCGGCGTCGATAAAGCGGATGTCATTTTCTGGTCTTTGGGTGGCGACACCCCCGGCGAGCATACGGCCGCCAACTGGCTCGAACGAGGTGTCCTCGTCATTGGCCAAGGGTACGGTCAGTTCGATGAGCATCCCTGCCCCAGTCGCGGCATACCGCGGAAGCAGGATCACTGCACCTGCTCGCTCGTCGCGCGCGAGCTCGGCTTGCCGAAGGGTATGCCGATCACTCGAGCGGTGGACTGGCTGGTCAAGCAGGTGAAGGATCAGGACCTTAAGGGTCCCTCGAGCTTCCTCGCCATCGAGTCGGCCCTCTCGGCAATGAGTCGAAACGGTAAGACCTCAAGCGAAATGCTTGAGTTCGGCCTCACCGCCCTCGACGCCATCTTGGAAGACCAGATCGCTTTCCAAGAGGAATGCGATCTGGCGTTGAGTCAGCGTGGGGAAGATATCTATCACGAACGGAGAGCGGGAGCTTACAAGATGATTATTGTGAACTCCGTCTCCGAGCATGCGCCCAAGGCGGCGCGTTGCCTCCTCAGGGCTGACTTGGTGCTCCGTCGTGATCCGGTGAGCGAGCACCTCACCATCATGGTTAACCGGGAGAAGAATTTCCCTGTTGCTCACTTGGTGGGAGAGCTCCGTCGCGCTGTGGCGATCGAGACTGACCCCGACAATTGGGACAATGGTTTGGCCGGCGCCGAAGGCAGGCTGGCTGGCTGGTACTACAACCCCAACATCGGCGGTGGTATCATTACGACCGGCGGCAACCGTGTCGCGGCAGGCGTTCCCTTCCCTTCGGTCATCAATTGGTTGGAAGTGGAGAAGACCGCCGCCCGCTTCTTGGGTGAGATCAGTATGGAGGAGGCCAAGGTCCGAAGAGTCGGACAGCCCTCCCTCCAGCCGGTCGGGTAAGCCCAACCCCTTTCGTTAGTTCTTTTTTTGTACAAGCTCAGTCCCCGTTTAGCGTTCAACGCGACGGGGGCTTTTTCTTTTTTAAAATTTTTAATTCCCGTTCGTAAGCAGACCTTGGAGTTCGGCTTGATGCGTTTGCATCACGGCTACGGCCGCGGCTTGCTTATCCATCCCACCTTTAATCTTCTCTTCAATTTCGGCGGCAATTTGCTTGAAGAGTTCGGGCTTGCGCTTAATGAGGCCGAGCACCATATCAATCTGGGCTTCGGGCAGGCCTTGGCGCTTCAACATTTGCTTAAGTAGAAAATCTTGGAACATTGGTGGTTCACATGGTAACAAATTTGTGCTAATTTAACAAAAGCCCCGACGTTCGCCTTCGGGCGAAGTCGGGGTCCCGACCTCCAGAAAGAGCGTCGGGACTCATGAAATTAAGCGCCGTTCGTTTATATCCTCAAATATAAGGATAAGGGCCATTAGCTCATTTGGTAGAGCGCTCCCATGGCATGGGAGAGGCGACCGGTTCAAATCCGGTATGGTCCACCAATACAGAACGAAGCGGCTTTTTCAAAGCCAGAGGGTGGGACGCGCGAAGCGCGTCCCACTGATTTCCCCCCATTTTTCCAAACGAATTCGGAGTCCCGCCTTCGGCGGGACGGATTGTTTTTTCGCCAAGAAGCAGGTTCGAGCCAAAGATTTCTTTGGCAACGACCTTT
>JBBTTW010000005.1:0-17157 GCA_038064055.1 Patescibacteria group bacterium
AGTCCTCATGCCAGTGAAAGGAAACCCCGGGCGCTAGCCCGGGGAGGAGGTCATTCTTTGTCCCAATTTTGCTTGGTGTGGTACAATTTAAATCAATGAGTAAGAGTCAACTAGCGCTCGTCATCGACATTAGGAGCGATAGCGTCGGTGGCGCGCTCGTTACGTCGCCGGCCACCGCTAAAGGTGAGTTTAAGCGTTCGGAAATTATTAAGTCGAGTCGGCGAGGGATTGACCTACAAGCCGACTTCAACCTCGAGCGCTTCTTCGCCGACCTGATGAAGGCGCTCAAGTTTGTCTTAAACGATCTCTTCATCAACCAGCCGGCGCGCCCGGCGGGCGCGCTCGTCTATCTCTCGGCCCCGTTCTACGCCGCGCAGACGCGGACGATCCGCCAGACGAGACCCTCGCCCATCACCATCACGAGTAGCCTCATTTCGAGTTTGGTCGATGGCGACGTCGCCACCTTCCAGCAGATCACCCCGCCGCTCTATCGAGAGATTCTAAACGACGGCCACGAGTTGATCGAGCATAAGGTAATGCAGATTAAGTTAAACCGCTATGAGACGAACGCCCCGCTCGGTCAGCAGGCGAGTGAGATTGAGATCAGCCACTACTTAAGCGTGAGCTCGAGCCGAGTCATTAATCGCTTCCGCGAAATCATCTCCCAGTTCTTACCTCATCGCCCTATCGCCTTCCACTCCTTCCCCTTTGCCCTCTACACCATCGCCCGCGACGTCCTTAATGCTCGCCAGTCGCTCCTCCTCGACCTCGGCGCCGAAGTAACGGAGCTCTCGCTTATGACGCGCAACCTTCTTTGGGAGACCGTCTCTTTCCCCTACGGTCACAATTATCTCATCCGCCAACTGGCGAAAGAATTAAATACGACATCGGCGGAAGTGATCTCCAGCCTCAAGATCTACTTGCGGGGCGAGGGCAATGAGCTTCTAAATACGAAGTTGAAGGAAGTTTTCGGTCGCGTCGGCGCGGCTTGGGTGGGTAAGTTTAAAGAATCATTCTCAACTTTAACGGAGAATCACTTAGGCGCGAATCATTTACTTCTCATCGGCGATGATCTCTTTACTCCCATGGTCAGTGCTTGGCTTGGCCAACCGGCCTACCAAGATCTCCTCATCGGCCAGAGCGGCTTCAAGGTCTCCGTACTTGATGCCAAGAGTCTTGACGAAAAGTTAGGGCAGGATCGGATTAAGAATCTTACTGACGCCTCGCTCATGCTCGAAATTATTTTTTATGATAAACTAAGGACCACGAAGAATTTATGAACAAAGCTTTGATCCAAGACATTAAACAACCGAAGCGGCCGCTGGCCGAGGTCCTACCCACGCGCGAAGCGCCGCTACCCGAGCGCCCCACGCGCGTTGCCGAAGCGGCTCCCGCGACGCGACTTAACCTCCCGCGTCGTCGTGGCCGCTCGCTTGGCCTCATTATCTTTCTTATCTTAATCATTGGCTTGCCCCTCTTCTATTTCTCCTCCCAATGGTTTGCGAGCGCCCAAGTCTTAGTGAAGCAGAAGCGCACGGTCATTACGCTCAATAGTGAGCTCGTTCGAGCCGTCGCCTTACCCGCCGAGCCCACCACCGATCTCTCGGGCAAACTTGGTTTCGAGGTGATGACGGTTAGCGCGAGCGACAGCATTGCCGTCCCTGCCGCCGAGAAGAAGCAAGTCTCGGAGAAGGCGAGTGGCAAGATTGTGATCGTGAATCGCTACAGCCAGAGACCACAGAAGCTTGTGGCCAGCACCCGCTTCGAGTCGAGTCCGGGCGGCAAGATCTATCGAATCAAAGACGAAATCTCTGTCCCCGGTTACGAGCTTAAGGATGGCAAACTGACTCCCGGCGAGGTTACCGTTACGGTCTATGCCGATAAGGCCGGCGCCGATTACAATGGCGAGGTTAAGAATTTCGTTATCCCCGGTTTCAAAACCGATGCCAATAAGTATGAGAAGTTAACCGCCCGCGGCGAGGGAAGTATGGCGGGCGGCTTCGTCGGTGAGCGCCGGATCGTTTCAGCCGAAGATGAGGCTAAGGCCAGTGCCGAACTGCGCGATCGGATTGAGAAGTCGCTCAAGGAAGAGATTACCGCCGCCCTGCCGGACGGCTTCTTTACCTTCCCTGATGCCGCCTTCTTCACCTCGAACGTCAGGGTTAAGGATGGAGCCACAACGACGAGTGAATCAATGTTTGAAATGGATGGTCAATTCTCCGTCCTAACCTTCTCCGAGCGCGAACTGGCTCAACTCTTAGCCAAGACGCACCTTACCGGTTATGAAGAGGCGGAGATTAAAGTTAGTAATTTACCCGAGCTTAAATTTACACTGCTGAATCGAAACACGGTTAATCTCGAAACGTCTAAAGATATCGGCCTTAGTCTCTCCGGTTCGGCCCAGATCGTTTGGCTCTATGATGAAGAATTGCTGAAGCGAAGTTTAGCCGGAGTGGCGAAGACGGATTACCAGAGCATCTTCACGAAATTTCCCAGTATCACGAGTGCTGAAGTGACGGTTCGCCCCCCTTGGCTCAAGCGTTTTCCGGTCGATCCGAGTAAGATCTTGGTCAGAGTTGACCAATAATCTAATTTTTGTTAGGCTTCTTTTGCTAGGCAAAAAATCGATATCCAACGAATGGAGCAGAAAAATAATGAGGTGGCGACTGGGGTGGTGACGGAAGCATTGCCTAACGTTTTGTTTCGTGTTACACTCGACTCGACGGGTGAGTCCATCCTCGCTTATCTAGCGGGGAAGATGCGTTTACACCGTATTAAGGTACTCATTGGTGATCGAGTGGAATTGTGGATTGACCCCTATGGTGGGAAGGCCCGAATCATTAAGCGGTTGTAGAAAATAATGCATATTAAAGCCACAATTCGAAAGCGTTGTTCTAATTGCCAGATGGTTAAGCGTCGGGGGCATCTTTATATTATCTGTCGGACTAAACCTAAACATAAGCAAAAGCAAGCCTAAATTTTATGAGAATCTCTGGAGTCAACCTGCCTGATCAAAAGCGGATAGAGATCGCCCTCACGGCGATCTATGGCATTGGTCGGAGCTTAGCTCACGAGATCTTAGATAAGGCGAAGGTGGAGTATGGCAAGAAGCCGCCCACCCTTACCCCTGACGAAGAAGGGGCGATCCGGAGTGTACTTGAGAGCTATAAGCTCGAGGGGGCGATCAAGCGCGAAATCTCAAGCAATATTAAGCGTTTGGTCGACATTAAGAGCTACCGCGGCTCGCGCCACCAACGTCACTTGCCGGTTCGCGGCCAACGGACGAAGACGAACTCCCGGACTCGCCGCGGCAACGTTCGCAAGACGATGGGCTCGGGTCGGAAGAAATTAGATAAGAAATAATTTAAACCATGGGTAAGAAACGAATCGTCGCACAATCTGGCACTACGGCCGCCGCTTCCGGTAATACCGGCGGTAGCCGCGGCAGTGCTAAGCGGAAGCTCGCTTCCGGCGCCGTCCACATCCAAGCCACTTACAACAATACCAAGCTCTCGCTCCACGACCCCGAGGGTAACTTGGTGGCTTGGGCGACGAGCGGGGCCCTCGGCTTCTCCGGTGCGAAGAAGGGCACGACCTTCGCCGCCGGTAAGGTGGGAGAGAATTTGGCCGACCGCGCCCTTGATCTTGGGGTGAAGGAGGTAGCCGTCTATGTGAAGGGGGTCGGCGCCGGCCGCGAGGCGGCGCTTCGCGCCTTCGCGGCGAAGGGCATCAACATTGCCTCGATTGCCGACATTACCCCCGTTCCTTTTAATGGTCCGAAACCACGTAAACCACGACGCGTATAAAAACGTATGAAAACTGGTCCAAAATTTAAAATTTGTCGGCGCTTGGGCGATAACGTCTTTGGTAAGTGCCAAACGACGAAGTTCAGCATTTCCGGCAGTCCGAAGGGGGCCGGTGGGAAGGGGGGTGGCGGCAAGCCACGCGGCCGCGGCCGCGCCATGTCGGAGTACGGGACGCAACTCTTGGAGAAGCAGAAGGCCCGTTACACTTATGGCATGAGTGAGCATCAATTTGCTCGTTACGTTAAGGCTCATCGCCAAGGTCCGGACCTCTACCAAGTGCTTGAGTCCCGTCTCGACAACGCCATCTTCCGACTTGGTTGGACCACCTCGCGCGCGGCCGCGCGTCAGTTCGTAACCCACGGCCATGTCCGCGTTAATGGCCGCCGGATGAACACGCCGTCGTACGCCGTGCGAGTGGGTGACGAATTAACGATTGACGCCAAGAGCTTGGCCACGAGCACCTTCAGCAATTTGGGCGAGCGGTTGAAGGATCACCAATTACCAGCTTGGCTTGAGTCAGAGAAGGTGGGTCAAGGTAAGGTCAAGACGAAGCCGGTGGGGAGCGAAGGGGAATTAAATTTGAATTTTGGCGCGATTATCGATTTCTATAGTCGTGTTTAAAAATTAATATTTTTTAATAATTAATCGCCAGCTTATAAATAATATGGAACTAAACATCATTTTACCTTCCAAGCCCAAGATTATCAGCGAGGACGGCCATCGCGGTTCTTACGAGATCGAGGGACTCTACCCGGGCTACGGTCAGACCTTGGGCAATTCGCTACGCCGAATTATCCTCTCTTCCATTGTCGGCACGGCCATCACCTCAATCAAGATTACTGGGGCGGCGCACGAATTCTCCACCATGACGGGGGTGAAAGAGGATGTTTTGGGCATTATCCTCAACCTCAAGAAACTTCATTTCAAAATGACGGGCGAAGGGCCGCAGACGGTGACGATCCAAGCCAAGGGAGTGAAGGAGGTTCGTGGTTCCGACATTAAGGTCGGTGGCCAAGTGGAAGTGCTGAATGGCGATCAGCTCGTGGCCACCTTGACCGACAAGGCCGCCGTGCTCGACGTTGAACTGACGCTTGAGAAGGGTATCGGCTACGTGCCGAAGGAAGTGCTCCAGACGACTCGCCCGCCCGCCATTGGCACGATCATCCTCGATGCCGCCTTCGCGCCGATTAAGCGCGTTAGCTATGAGGTGGAGAACATGCGCGTCGGTGATCGCACGGACTACAACCGCCTCCGCATAAATATTGAGACGGATGGTAGCTTAACCCCGCACGAGACCCTCGAGAAGTCGATTGAAATTATGATCAACCAACTCCGCGCTATCGTCGGCTTCAAAGAAGAGGAGACGCCAATGAGCGAAGCGGAGATGAATACGGAAGTCTCTGATCCGGAAGAGTCCGGTAAGATGGGTCTCGCCGCGAGAGTGAAGGAGATGCCGAAGGATGTGGATCTCTTAAAGACCCGCGTTGAGGACCTCGAGCTCTCGGCGCGCGTTACTCGCGCCTTAACGGAAGCGGGGATCCGCACCATTGGCGGTCTGACGCGTAAGCGCGAAGAGGATCTCGGTGAGATCGAAGGCTTGGGCGACAAGGGGATTGAGGAGATCAAGAAGATCCTCCGCCGCCACGACCTCGAATTAAAAGCATGAGACACGCGAATCATAATCGAAAATTTGGTCGCGAGCGCAACGCTCGCCGGGCGCTCTTAAAGTCACTGGCCGTGGCGCTCATTGAGCGGGGCAAGATCAAGACGACCACCGCCAAGGCGAAGGAGCTCCGCCCAATGGTGGAGAAGCTCGTTACTCGCGCCCGAGCCAATACGCTCGCCGGCAACCGGCTCATCCTCTCCCGCCTTGGCAAAATGGAGGCGGTGCGTAAACTAACGAAGGAGATCGCTCCGCGCTACACTAAGCGCCCGGGTGGCTACACCCGCATTAGTAAGTTGCCGGCGCGGGTGAGCGATGGTAGCCCAATGGCGATAATTGAATTTGTATGAAACCAGTCCAACAAACCAAACAGCGTAACGAAGTAATTGATGCCACCGGCCTCACGATTGGTCGGGTGGCGACGCGCGCGGCGGTGGTGCTCCGAGGCAAAGACCGGGCCAGCTTCGAGCGGCATCTCTTGCCACTCGTTAACTTAAGGATCGTTAACGCGTCGAAGATGAAGATCGCGCCGGCCAAGTTCCGCGGCAAGACCTACGCTCGCTACAGCGGCTATCCGGGTGGTCTCCAGTTTGAGAATCTTGAGTCAAAGATCGCCCGACTCGGTTATGAGTCGGTGCTCAAACTCGCGATCAAGCGGATGATCCCGTCTAATAAGTTGCGCCCGCGTTTGCTCACTAATTTAAAAATTGAAAATTAATTTATGGCTTTAACGAAGACAAAAAAGAAGGTCGGGGGAGCGTACGTCGAAGCCGTTGGCCGCCGCAAGACTTCCGTCGCCCGAGTGCGGCTCTATAGTGCGGAGAAGGATCAAATTATCGTTAACGACAAAACTTTAGAAAATTATTTCCCAACCAACGAGCTCCAGCAGGCGGCTACCGCGCCGCTCGCGGCCGTTGCCCCTCGCCCCGCTGGTAAGGTGGAAGTTAAGGTTAATGGCGGCGGCATTAGCTCTCAAGCCGGAGCTATCGCCCTCGGCCTTGCTCGAGTCCTCGTGAAGAATGATGCCACCCAACGGACCTTACTTAAAACGAAACTCTTCCTCCGACGTGATTCACGCATGAAAGAACGCCGCAAGTTCGGCTTGAAGAAAGCTCGCAAATCTCCACAGTGGTCTAAACGCTAAGCTCGGCTTAGCGTCGCCCGAGCGCCTCTGGCGCTTTAGGGGTCTAAACGGTAAATTCTCTCGATTCCAGTTGACTTTTTGGGTGAAAGGTGTAGCATTAGGTGTCTTAACTATGCTTATGAATAATCAAGATCCGGAGGAAAATATTGAGCCCGAAGTGGAGGAATTCGTGCCGGAGGATGGGGAGGGGAATCTCGAAAGTGCGGTGGTGAAGTTGAAGAAAGTGCGGGAGGAATTGAAACAGTGTCAGCAGGAGAAGCAAGAGTACCTCGCTATGGCTCAGCGATTGAAGGCGGATTACCTAAACTTCCGTCGCGAAACGGAGGCCAATCAGGGGGAGAAGATCAAATTTGCCAACGAACTCCTCTTGCGCGAGCTCCTCGAACTCGTCGATAGCTTCGAACTCGCTTTCGCCAATAAGGTCGCTTGGCAAGCCGTTGACGAGAATTGGCGCGTCGGCGTAGAATACATCTATACCAAACTTCTGAACACCTTAAAGCAATTCGGTTTGAGTGAGATTGCTGCGACGGATGACCATGAACCGTTTGACCCCTTAAAACATTACGCCCTAGAATTAGTCGAGACAGATCAGCCGGAATTAATTAATCGAGTCGTTGAGGTGGTACAGAAAGGTTATAGTCTGAATGGTCGGGTGGTTCGGCCAGCGAAGGTTAAGGTCGGCGCTGAAATTAAAAAATAAGTTAATCATTTCAATAAACATATGGCAAAAATTTTAGGCATTGATTTGGGTACAACTTATTCGGCGATGGCCTACATTGAAGGCGGCGCCCCCAAGATTATTGAGAATAACGATGGGGTCCGGACGACTCCTTCGATTGTGACGCATTCGAAGTCGGGGGAACGGCTCGTCGGCCTCTTGGCCAAGCGGCAGGCGATTACCAATCCGACGAACACCATCTTCGGCATTAAGCGCTTAATGGGTCACCGCTTCGACGATCCGCATGTGAAGCGCGATAAGGAGATCGTGCCCTTCTTAATTGAGCGCTCGGATGATGGCGGCGTTAAGGTTAAATTGGGCGACAAGTACCACCGGCCGGAGGAGATCTCGGCCATGATCCTCCAGAAGTTGAAGCGCGACGCCGAAGCCAAGCTCGGCGAGAAGATCGAGGAAGCGGTGATCACAGTGCCAGCTTACTTCGACGATTCACAACGCAAGGCGACGCGCGACGCCGGCGAGATCGCCGGCTTCAAGGTGCGACGAATCATTAACGAGCCCACCGCCGCCGCCCTGGCTTACGGTTTTAATAAAAAGAAGGATGAGCAAATAGTCGTCTACGACTTCGGCGGCGGCACTTTCGACGTCTCCGTGCTCGACATCACGGGTGACGAAGGGGAGCAGAGTATCCAAGTTAAGTCGACCGATGGTGACTCCCATATGGGTGGTGACGACATTGATCAGAAGATCATCCGCTGGGTCGCCGACAATTTTAAAAAAGAATCAGGGATTGATATTACCAAGGATCCTCTAGCTCTCCAACGCCTGAAGGAAGCCGCGGAGAAGGCAAAGCACGAACTCTCCACGACGCTTGAGACGGAGATCAACATTCCCTTCATCACCTCCGATGCCAATGGCCCTCGCCACCTCTTACTTAAGATGACGCGGGCTCAACTTGAGGAGTTGGCGCAAGAATTCATCGATCGTTCGGTTGAAATCACTCGTCGCGCCTTAGAGGCCTCGGGCTACAAACTAGCCGACATTGACGAGATTATCCTCGTTGGTGGTCAAACGCGGATGCCGGCAATTATCGAAGCGGTGAAGCAACTCTTCGGTCGGGAACCTAATCGTTCAATTAATCCGGACGAAGTGGTGGCGATTGGGGCGGCGATCCAAGCCGGCATCTTCCAAGGCGACGTTAAAGATGTGCTCCTCCTCGACGTCATCCCACTCTCGCTCGGTATTGAGACGATGGGTGGAGTGAGTACGAAGGTGATTGAACGTAACACGACGATCCCTGTCTCGAAATCGCAAGTCTTCTCTACTGCCGCCGACAACCAGACTTCGGTTGAGATCCACATTGTGCAGGGTGACCGAGCGATGGTGGTGGACAACAAGAGCTTAGGCCGCTTCATCTTAGACGGCATTCCACCTTCACCCCGCGGCTTACCGCAGGTGGAAGTAACTTTCGACGTTGATGCGAATGGAATTTTAAACGTCAAGGCGAAAGACAAAACCACTAATCGCGAGCAGTCGGTGCGAATTGAAGCCCGCTCAAGCTTAACGCCCCAAGATATTGAACGGATGAAGCAGGAAGCCGAAGTTAATGCCGAAACGGATCGTCAAAAGAAGGAAGAAGTGGAAGCGCGGAATTATGCCGACCAATTGATCTACACTGCCGAGAAGTCGCTTAAAGACGCCGAGGGTAAGATTGCGGCCGAGGTGAAGACTGAGGTCGAAGCGAAGATTGCTGATTTGAAAAAGTTGCGCGACACCAATGCTTCAAGCGAAGAGGTCAAGCGCGCGACGGGCGAACTCTCGACTGCAATGATGAAGATTGGCGAGGCGATGAATAAAAAAGAAGAACCACCGAAGACGGAACCAATGAGAGACGCCGAGACTTCTTAAATTAAAAAATTATGGCTAAAAATTATTATGACATCCTCGGTCTAAAGCAAGGGGCTACCGCCGACGAGATCAAGAAGGCTTTCCACAAATTGGCTCACAAGTACCATCCTGATAAAAAGGGTGGTGACGAAGGTAAGTTTAAGGAAGTTAATGAGGCCTACCAAATCCTCTCCGATGATCGTAAGCGCCAAGCCTACGATACTTACGGCGAAGCGGGGGCGAATGGTTTTGGCGGCGCGGGTAATAATGGAGCTTGGGACTTCGGTGGCGGTGCCAATGGCCAAGACTTCCAGTTTGATCTCGGCGATCTCTTCGGTGAATTCTTCGGTGGTGGTCGCGGGGCCGGCCGCCGCTCTCGCCGTGGTCGCGACATCTCCGTCGACATCCAGATCCCCTTTGCCGAAAGCGTCTTCGGCACCGAGCGCAATTTACTCATCACGAAGATTGGATCGTGCGATCATTGCCAAGGTAGTGGCGCCGAGCCGAATTCCAAATCGAAGACTTGCTCGAGTTGTAATGGGCAAGGCAAGATCCATGAGACGCGCCGTTCGCTCTTAGGCTCCTTCTCCGCCATGCGTGAGTGTGATGCCTGCTTCGGTACCGGCCAAGTGCCGGAGACGCGTTGTGGTACCTGTAGTGGCCATGGCGTCGTCCGCAAGAATGAGGAGATTAAAGTGACAATTCCACCCGGCGTGAATGATGGCGAGATGATCCGACTCTCCGGTCGGGGAGAAGCCGCGCCGCGCGGCGTCGCCGGTGATTTGTATGTGAAGGTGCACGTGGAGAAGCATCCTACCTTCCGGCGTGAGGGTGATAATTTGGCACTCGATATTAATGTTAAATTGAGCGACGCTCTCCTTGGCGCCGAGTATGACATCAAAACGCTCGATGGGGCGCTGAAGGTTAAGATTCCGGCTGGCGTCTCGAGCGGTGAGATCTTGCGCGTTAAGAATCGCGGCATTCCTATGGCGGCGAATCGCCGCGGTGATCTCTACATTCACCTTAAAATTAAAACTCCCGACAAACTATCCAAAAAAGCTCGCAAACTGATCGAAGATCTCCAAACGGAAGGGTTATAAATAGTGCTTAGAAAAATATTTTATCCGCTCATTAATCGGGCGACGCGAATCATTTTTCCTCTTGCGGTAGCTTGGTGGAAATTAACGAAACCGAAAACCTTTGGCGTTAAGGTGGTGATTGGAAATGATGAGGATAAAGTTTTACTAATCAAGGTTACTTACATTCCTAATGCCGCTTGGACTTTCCCTGGTGGAAAAATTGAGAAAGGGGAATTAGCCACCACGGCCGCGATCAGAGAATCTTTTGAGGAAGTTGGGATTAAATTAGCTTCGGTGGTGAAGATCGGAGAATATTTTTCGACGAAGTGGGGGAAACGAGATACCGTCTCCGTTTTGGCTGGGAAGATCAACCATAGCAATTTCAAGATCGATCCGTTTGAGATCAAAGAGGCCAAATGGTTTAAGTTAGACGAATTACCACCTCTACCTACCAATAATAATCGGGTTTTAGAAATGTACCGAGCTTACATTAAAGCCAAAAGAGCCGACGTAACTTTAACTAATTGAGACTTGGGCGGGACGGTGATTCGCAAATGGTTCCTCAATTCCGGTGCGCCATCGGGGTAGGTATTTAAATTATTAATCAAGATGCCACGCTCGGCCAAGGCTTTAACCAGGCGATCCGAGTCAGTCACTTTAACTGTTAAAAAATTAGCCGCGCTCGGGTAGACGGTGAGGCCGGCTTGTTTCAAACTTGCAACCAATTTCTCTCGAGTGTCTTTAATTTCCATCGTATTTTTCCGCACCTTGGCGAAATCTCTTGGCTTAAGTTTCGTTACGAGATCTAAGCCATAATGGCTAATGATGTAAGATGGCCCCTTCAGCTCTTCTAATTTAGAAATGACTGCCGGCTGGGCGAGGATGTATCCCATTCGGGTACCAGGGAGACCGAAAGCTTTAGAAAAAGTTCGAACAATGATTAAATTTTCAAATTGATTAAGTAGGGGGGCAAGAGTTAAGCCGGAGAATTCGTAATAAGCTTCGTCTACAACCACCCAAGTTTTATTCGCTTGGGCTTGGGTCAGGATCTTGGTCAAAAGTGAGAGTGGTAAGAGGTAGCCGAGGGGGTTATTAGGATTAGCTAAGTAGAGAGCTTTCGTCTCCGGACTAATCGCCTCGAGTACTTGATCATAATCAGCTTCACTCACACAGCGAATCTTCTTTAATTCAAGATGCTCACTCCACTCCAGCTTCTGATAGAAGGGAAAAGTGGGGACGGGTATGATGGCTTCTGCTCCAGCTTTAAGGAACGAACCAAAGATGAGATCGAGCGCGTGGTAAGAGCCGTTGGTGACGGCGATACCTTTGGGATCCAACCCAGTGTAATTGGCGATGACTTGCCTCGCCGCTTCGTAATCATTCGTGCGGGCATAGGACCTAGGTTTCTTCAGTGAGCCACTCTCGTTTAGGTCAAGGTTAAGCGTTGCCATTACTTAATTCTACTAGTTGCTTTGGGGGTGTAAAGCGCCTATAATTATAATCGTTTATGACTCTCGGCGACTCTCTCCAATCGAAGCGTGATGACGGCTCGATCTACCAGCCGGAGCTTCTTGATCTAAGTCTTGAAACTGGCCAAGCTCGGGTGGCCGAACTCCTCAAGTCGGGCCAGCTCCTCTCGGTCGGCGATGATTATGAGGAGCAGTTACTTGAGCTCTACCAAGTTAATAATCCGACCAAGATCTTTAATCCCGATTTCAAATCGGAATTTGAGCAGCACCTGACGGGACTCAAAGCGACTGCACCATTCTGGCAGCAAGGTCTCTGGGCTTACTACCCTTGGCTTGGCTCGATCGTCCACATCTTACCGAAAGATGATTTCCTTAAATTACGCACGGCGCGCAACCGTAACCTCATCAATCAAGTTGAGCAAGATAAGTTCTACCACGCGCGGATTGGCATCGCTGGCTTGAGTGTGGGCTCAAACATCGCGCTGGCCCTCGTGCTCCAAGGCGGGGGAGGGAAGCTCCGCTTGGCCGATCACGATCGCTTGGCGCTGACCAACACCAATCGCGTCATTGCCGGCGTGCAAAATCTTGGCTTGCCGAAAGTAGTGGTGACGGCGCGGACCCTCACGGCCATCAATCCCTATCTCGAACTCGAAATCTTCTTCGATGGTTTGAATCCGGATAATCTAGATCAATTCTGCGATGGGCTTGATGTGATCGTGGACGAGATGGACAACATCTCCATCAAGTTTCTCCTCCGGGAGCAGGCACGGAAGCGCCGCCTACCGCTTCTTATGGGCGCTGATAATGGCGACAATGCGGTGATCGACATTGAGCGTTATGATCTTGATCCGAACACCCCCTTCTTCCACGGCCGGATGGGGGAGGTGACCTATGATGGTCTTAAGGGGCTCGACAAGATGGGCATCGGCCGACTCATTACGAAGCATGTGGGATCGGAGAATGTGACGAAGCGAATGCAGGAGTCCTTACTCGAGATCGGGAAGACGGTGGTGTCTTGGCCGCAACTTGGCGGCGCCGCGATCTTGAATGGCGCGGCGATTGCTTACGCCGTACGACAAGTGCTAACGGGTGGTCCACTGGAAGATAATCGCGCGCTCATCTCGCTTGATGAAAAGCTGGAGCCGGACTATAACTCGCCGGAGAAGGTTGCCATCCGGGCTAAAACCGCCGATACCTTCCGCCAAATTTTCGGCTTATAAAAAAAATGACTGAAGAAATTAAAAAATTAATTGCCGCGGCGATCGAGGCCCCGTCGGGCGAGAATTGCCAACCGTGGCGTTTTAAAATTGTGAGCGATCTCGAGTTGGAGCTCCACAATGACGCCACGGCCGATAACTCACTCTACAACCAAGGTCAGCGAGGCTCCTTCGTCGCCCATGGCGCGGCGATCGAGAACTTGGTTATCGCCGCGAGACATCTTGGCCTCGAGGCGACGATTGAGCTCTTCCCAAACTCCAATCAACCAAATTTTGTCGCGAAAATTAAATTAACCAAAACCACACCGAAAGAGGAACCGCTCGTTAATTATCTTGAAGCCAGAACCACCAATCGCAAGCCGTATAAACGCCTACCTCTAGCGAGAGAGGAGTTCGAGGCTCTTACCCGCGTGGGGGAGCTGGGCGAAGGCGGAGTGAAGCTTGTTCTAACCGAAGATAAAGAGAAGATTAAAATTCTCGCCGCGGCCGGCAGTGGCAACGAGCGCGTGATGTTCAATAATCAATTCCTTCATCAGTTCTTCTTCTCCCACATCAATTGGACGAAGGAGGAAGACGAAGCGAAGCGGGTGGGCTTCTACCTGAAGACGCTTGAATTACCGCCGCCAGCTAAGCTCCTCTTCCCAATTTTTAGGCGTTGGCCAATGATGTCTTGGCTTAATCGCAAGCTAGGCTTCTACAAGCAGATTGCTAAGCAGAATGCCGCCATGTATGCCACGGCCCCCGTCTTCGGCATCATTACCGCCCCCGACACTTCGCCTCGGAGCGCCGTCTTGGTCGGCCGACTCTTCCAACGTTTCTGGCTCACGGCGACGAAGCTTGGTCTCGCGCTCCAGCCGCTTACGGGCGTACTCTTCTTCACTCGGGGGATTGAGTCGGGGGAGACGAGTCGCTTCTCTCCCGATCAGTTGGCGAGCATCAAGCATGATTACGCCGCGATTAAAAATACTTTCAACGTTGGCCAAGAGCCGGTCTTCGTTATGTTCCGCCTCGGCCACGCTCCACCCCCCTCCGCTCGCGCCACCCGTCATCAGATAGAGAAATTTATTTTGCCAAGAGCGTAAAAATTTGATATATTTTTTATATGTTCGGCAAGAAGGAGGCAGACAGAATACTTAACCTAATCAAGACCAAAAAGTCGGATTATTGGATGCGAGTGAGGGAGAAGCAGATGCTCGCCCTCTTCCACAAGGCGGCCGACGGTGTGCCGGCGTATAAGGATTTCTTAAAGAAGAATGGCGTCGAGCCGGATAAGGTTAAGACCCTTAAAGACTTCCAACTCGTCCCACCGATGAGTAAGAAGAATTATCTCCGGCAATATGATCTTAAGGATCTGTGCTACGGCGGCACTCTTCGGCAGGCGCTCGTCTTCACCTCCACCTCCGGCTCCACCGGCGAACCCTTCTATTTTCCGAGAAATGAGCAGTTGGATTGGCAGTCATCCATATATCATGAACTTTTTCTCAGAAATAACTCGCGACAAAATTTAGGCCAAACATTAGTGATAGTTGGCTTTGGTATGGGGGTATGGATAGGTGGGCTGATAACCTTTAAAGCTTTTGAAAATGTAGCCAAGAGAGGCTATCCAATATCTATAATTACACCAGGAATAAATAAGTCAGAAATTTTCCATGCTCTTAAGACTCTATCGCCTAATTTTACAGAAACTATTTTGGTGGGCTATCCACCTTTCGTTAAGGATTTAATAGATGAGGCGGAAGATAATGGAGTTAATCTAAAGAAGATTAATTTAAGAATACTCAATGCGGCCGAATCTTATAGTGAGAAATTTCGCGATTACGTTGTCAGTAAGTCCGGCATTAAAAATGTTTATCTCGATATGGTAAATATTTATGGCACAGCTGACCTTGGAACGATGGCCTTCGAAACCCCGACTACAATTTTTACACGAAGAATACTATCCAAAAATATTACCGCTTTCAATAACATCTTTTCTCAAATTACCAAGACTCCGACCCTGGCCCAATACAACCCAATGTTCACTTCTTTCGAAGAAGAGTCTGGGAGTATACTCCTAACGGGCGATAACTCTATCCCCCTTGTCCGTTACACAATAGGGGATAATGGTGGGGTTATGAGCTACAAGGAACTAGATTCTCGACTCCATAAGTCAGGCATAGATCTAGCCGATGGACTGAAAAAACAGGGTTTGGAAAGTTTTTCAAATCAATTGCCAGTTGTTTACGTATATGAGAGGACGGATCTCTCCACCAAGCTCTATGGCGCCATAATCTACCCCGAGCATGTTCGCGAAGCCTTGCAAGATAGTCGGTTCGAGTCCTTCTTAACCGGCAAATTCACCATGCTGACGAGATATGACGATGATCAAAATCAGTTTCTAGAAATAAATGTGGAGCTAAAACCCGGGATCAAGGCTAAGAAATCGCTAGAGAAATTATGTTGTGATACAATTGTAAAGAACTTGCTCAATAAAAATGCTGAATATAAAAATAATCACAACTCCCTCGCTGACGAAGTTACCCCACGCATCATCTTCTGGCCATATGGAAACGATACCTACTTTAAATCAGGGGTCAAACAAAAATGGGTAAAGAATACATCATAGATACTAAATGAATTATGGAAGTATTTAATAATCTCGATTTATTTTCTGTCGGTGTTGCCGTCTCGGCTATAGGCATACTCGGTCTAGTTGTATTCTTTAATAATCCAAAAAGTAGCACAAATCGATCGCTATTATTATTTTCCATTCTCACAATACTTTGGGGCGTCTCTAATTATTTCAATTCCCAGACTGGCTCTACAAAATTTGCTTTGTGGTTTCTTCGGTCGCATCTGTTTCTCTCTACGTGGCATGCTTTTTTCTTTTTTCAACTGGCAAGGGTTTTTCCTAGAGAAAAAGTAGGGTTAACTAAAAGAATAAAATATTTTGTATTGCCACTTGTCATACTTACTTCTATTTTGACTCTATCCCCGTTTGTTTTTGTGAAAATTAGCGAATTTGGTGAACTTGGAAAAGTTTCTGTCGCGGAACGTGGCCCCGGGATATTACTATTTGTGCTAACTGCGGCCAGCTTGATTATAAGTGGGATAAGTCTTTTCATCTATAAAACAGTGAAAAGCTCGGGGTTAGAGAGGAAGCAATATCGACTTGTTCTGTCAGGGGTTTCCTTAACTTTTATTTTATTGATCATCTTTAATCTTTTATTGCCGGCCGTTTTTAATAATGTAAAATTTATACCCCTCGGAGCATTATTTTTACTTCCGTTTGTTGCTCTCACATCTTACTCTATTTACAAGCATAGACTTTTTAATGTGAAGGTGGCAGCAACAGCAATCCTGGTCTTCCTTCTTTCCCTCTTAACATTCACGGAAATAATTCTATCAACTAGTCTCTCCTTGATTATTTACAGAAGCGCTGTCTTTTTGTTCGTACTATTTTTCGGCATCCTGCTGATTAAAAGTGTATTGCGAGAAGTATCTCAACGGGAGAAGATTGAGAATTTGGCGACCCAACTCGCGGTGACGAATGATGAGCTGAAGACGGCGAATGCTAAGTTGCAAGAGCTCGATAAGATGAAGACGGAGTTCGTGTCGATGGCGACGCACCAATTGCGCAGCCCACTCACGGCGATTAAGGGTTACGCTTCGCTTATTTTAGAGAAGTCGTTTGGCGAGGTGGAAGAGAAGGTGCGCGGGGCGGTGGATGTGATCTTCCAGTCGAGTCAGAAGTTAGTGCACGTGATCGAGGACTTCCTCAACATTACTCGTATCGAGCTTGGTACCATGAAGTACGAGCAGATCGAGTTCGACTTCAAGCAAATGGCGGAGGTAGTAGCAAAGGAGCTTAAGGTTAATGTGGAGAAGAAGGGGCTGAAGTTTGATTTCGAGGCGGAGGAGGGCGATTATAAATTAGCTGGTGATTCTGGCAAACTGGCCCAAGTGGTTGGCAACTTGATTGATAACGCGATCAAGTACACACCAACGGCCGCTGCCGCGGGCGGGGCGAATTGGATTAAAGTGGCACTTGCTCACGTCGGCTCGAAGATTCGTCTCACTGTGAGTGATTCGGGTGCTGGCATCCCCGCGGAAGTGATACCGAAGCTCTTCCAGAAGTTCATCCGCGCCGAAGGCGCGGGGAAGTTGAATATTACCGGCACCCGCCTCGGCCTCTATGTGGCTAAGCAGATCGTTGAGGGTCACGGTGGTAAGATCT
>JBBTTW010000006.1:0-11143 GCA_038064055.1 Patescibacteria group bacterium
ACGGCAAGCCGAAGAAGCGCTACACCGATGGCCACATCCACAAGATGGCAATCTGGCGCACGGCCACCCAAGTGGCGCGTTGGATCTACAATCAGTGGACGGCACTCGAACGACAAGGTGATGGCGATCCCAACTTGCCGGTTATCCCGATCGAGCGTGAGCCGGTCCTAGTGTAAAGTTTGAGTTACGATCGGGCGAGCATGAACTTTCTGTCTTTAATGGCAGCGAACATGCACCTGCCCAATCAAGACCCCATCCGTCTGCCAAAAGCAGATTAGGGTGGGGTTCTTTTTTTTTAGAAAATTTGGCAAATTGACTTCGCCTTCGTCTAGTGGTAGTTTACAATCCGGAAGTGCGAAAATCTACATGCCCCAAAGAATGGCGATACTAGGGATGCACTTCCATTTTTGATCTTTCGACCAGAGAGAAAACAAGCATGCTCAAGTGAGCGATTTTTAGGGTTCTCCTGGTTTTTGAGTATAGAACAGTTGGCGAATCTGTCGGTGCTCGAAAGAGCGAGCCGACTCGTGCCAGCTGTCCCGTCCCGTCACGCCGTAGGCGGACGGGATTTTTTTATTTTGCGTAACCGATCGCCGCGTCGAACTTGATCGAGAGGAGACGCGAGACGCCATCCGAACCCATGGTCACGCCATAGATTAGATCAGCTCGCGACATCGTTTCGCGATTGTGAGTAATTAAAATAAGTTGCGTCTCCTTGGCCAAGGCCTCGACCATATCGCCGTATTTTTTTGAATTAGCTTCGTCGAGCGCGGCGTCCGTCTCATCGAGAATCATAAATGGTGGCGGATGAACGCGCGAGAGGGCAAAGAGGAGGGCAATGGAAGTAAGCGAGCGCTCGCCACCGGAGAGCATCTCGAGGCCACTAATGCGCTTGCGCGGTAAGCTAACCTCGATCTCGAGGCCTCCTGTTTCAGCCACCTCAGCCTCTGCCTCTCCTTCGCCAAACTCGCCTTCATCATCACCACGGCGAACTCTAAGTTTAACCGTCCGCAATTCGGCCTTACCGCCACCAAAGAGCAGGTGGAAAAAGTTTTGAAATTCTTGATTGATCCGCTTCAAACCGGTAGCGAACTCGTCATCAATCTTCGCTTTCAAGTCAGCGGCCACTTGGTTGAGTGAGGCCACGCTCCCCTCGAGATCCGCCACCTCGCGCGCGAGGTGAGCCTCACGCGCCGCCGCTTCCTCGTACTCCCGCGTAAGCTCGCCCGAGCCCACACCGTGCTCCTCAAGCTGGAGCTTTAGCCGCTCCAAGCGACGACGCGTCGCTTCCACCGCTTCCGGCACTCGCTCACCTGTGGCCGGCGTGTGTTTATAATCCAAAAGTTCTCGATCGGTTAGCGCCACCGCCTCGGCGAGCTCCCGCTCGAAGTCGGCGCGAAGATGCTTCAACCGGTCGCGCTCGAGCCGGAGTGAGGCGAGCTTACCTTCCTCGGCCGAGGCTTTAAGCTTGGCTTCAAGTAGTTGCCCGGCCGCGGCGCCGCGCGCGGCCGACTCACTAGTAAGCGCCGCTCGCACCCGCTCCACCACTGCCTCTTCGTGTCGAATCTCCCGACCGACGGCCACCAAGCGCTCCGATACTCTCGCTTGCTCGACCGACCAATCGGTGACTTCCGCTTGGTTCGACCGACCGTGAGTCACGGCTTGCTTCATCTCACTCACCACTTCCTTCAATTTATCCCAAGCGGCGCGAAGTAAGTTAAGGTCGGTTAGCCCACGTGACTGCTCAAGCCAAGTTTCCAAATTCTCCACCCAACTTCGCACTCGCTCGCCAGCCACCGCCTCGCTCGTGACGAGTGGCACTGCTTTATCCGCTTCGATCCGACCTTCAATCCGACCGAGCTCTCGCGCGAGGAGTTCTCGCTCCGAGGTGGCTCGTCGCAAGGCCGCTTCGGCCGTGCTTAACTCTTGCCTTAGCGCTTTCGCCACCGCACTCTCACCCCCGAGCTCGCGCTCAAGCGCGCTCGCCGTAGCGTTAAGTTCCTTCACCTTCTTTTCGAGCTCACCTTCCACCCGATCGAGTCGCGCCGTCTCAAGCTCAAGATGTCGCGCCTCCTGGCTAAAGTAATTGAGGGCGAGCGCCTTCAACTCTTGCCGCAAGGTCCGCGACTTCTCCACCTTCTCCATCTCTTTTTTTAAAAATCGAAGGTGCGGGGCAATCTCTTTGCGCAAGAGTTCCACTTGTTTTAAATTCTCCCCCGTCTTAGCTAGCTTCTTCTCCGTCTCGCTTAATTGCCACTCGTAGAGTCGGAGGCCGAGCGCCGTCTCCACAATCTCGCGCCGCTCCGCGACGCTCGAAGTAAGGATCCGATCGGCCTCACCCTGACTAATGATGTGGTAACCCGAGGCGCCAATCGAGACTTGGTGGAGTAGTTCGTTCAAGTCTCGGAGCCGGACCGAGGATTGATTGATCGAGTAATCGCTCGTGCCATCGCGTAAGACCTCGCGCGTTACCGCCACCTCACTCGCGTCGAGCGGGAAGCGGTGGTCAGCATTATCGAAGATCATGGCGACGCTGGCTCGGTTGGCCCGCGGCGTGGCCTCACTCCCATGCCAAATGAAGTCTTCGCCGCGGCGGCCGCGGAGTGACTTGAGTGACTGCTCCCCCAAGACCCAGCGGCAAGCTTCGGCAATGTTTGACTTCCCCGAACCATTCGGGCCCACAATCGCCACCACGGGAGCGGTGAAGAGGAGCTCCGTCTTCTTGGCGAAAGATTTAAAACCGCTTAACTCTAAACGCTCGAGTCGCATAGCTATTTATCATCCGGTGCTTTAGTTAACCAGCCCTGCCCCGCGAGCGCGGCGCGCGCGGCCGCTTGCTCGGCCTCCTGCTTCGAGTGGCCAGTGCCGGTGGCGACAAGCTTCGTCCCTAAGTAGAGACCGACGGTAAAGGTTTTATTATGATCGGGGCCCTCTTCGCTCATTACTTCGTAGGCTGGAGTGATCTCAAGGGCGGCTTGGGCCTTCTCTTGGAAGAAACTCTTGGCATCTTGCCAACGTCGCTCGGCCACCACCGCATCAATCCGGTAAGCTAAGTGCCGCTCGATGAAGTGGTGCGCCACCTCAAACCCTTGATCGAGGTAGATGGCGCCAATGATGGATTCAAAAGTGTTGGCGAGAATTACTTGCCGTGCGCGACCCACATCCTTGGCCTCGCCGCGAGAGAGCAGGAGGAAGTCATTAACGCCGAGATCCGTCGCCGCCTCGGCCAAGGTTTGGGTATTGACCAGCGCCGCGCGGTAAGCGGTGAGGTCGCCTTCCGTTCGATCGGGGTAACGGCGGAAGAGGTAATCGGTAATGGCGAGCTCAAGCACCGCGTCGCCTAAGAACTCAATTCGCTCATTGTGATCCCGCTTCACTTCCTTGTGCTCGTTTAAGAAGGAGCGATGCGTTAGCGCCTGACGCAGATAATTAAGGTCGTGGAAGGCCACGCCTAGACGGTCGGCTAGGGGTTCACAGTCGGGTAATTGGTTCATACCGTTCGCTCATTAATCTTTTTAATCGCCTGATTTAAAATAGGGAGAATGTCGTCGTAGATCTTGAGGTCAAGCACTTCGCTCGCTTTAAACCAACGCGCATCATCGAGACCTTGGTTCTTATTTAAATGTAATTCCCGCTCATCCTTGGCCTGACCTAAGAAGTAAGTCACGCGCTTCCGAATTTTACCCTTCTCCGGATCACTCGCCACGTACTCATTGGTACCGAGTTCCTCCTTAATGTCGAGGTTGATGGAGAGCTCCTCCTTGACCTCGCGGATCGTGCCATTGCGCGCGTCTTCGCCCGCCTCAATGTGGCCCTTCGAGAGCGTCCAATAGCCGAAGATGTCGTGGACGAGAGCAATCCGCACCTCGCCCGCCGCGGGCTCGAGGTAGATCACGGCGCCACCCAAGTGCTCAACCGGCAGGTCGTCATAATGAGCATCTTTAACGCGGCGCTTCTTCAACGGCACTTCGTCCTTACCCGGCTCACCCATCTCCTTATAGATGGTACCGAGCACGCCGTTTACAAACTTGCCGCTCGTCTCACTGCCGAAGGTCTTCGCTAGTTCGATCGCCTCGTTAATCGCTACTCGTGAGGGCACCTCTTTCCGATCGCTAAAAAGGAGTTCGAAGAGGCCGAGCCGGAGGACGTTGCGGTCGATAATAGCGATCTTATCAAGCGGCCACTCGGGTGCCGCCTTCTCGATCACCCGATCAATCTCAAGCTTATGCTCAATGACGCCGTTGATTAATTGCTTAACGAAAGAGTCTTCTTCAAGACCCGGAGCGAATTCCGCCTCATTACGCTCGAGAATTGCCCCGGCCGCGATCGGCGGGAAATTATTAAAATCCCACTCAAAGAGGGTCTGGACCGCCAAACTGCGTGACAAATGCCTATTGGCCATCGTCGATTAAATTTTCAAAATTACTTTTTGGGTTTTCTAGCGTCGGCTACGCTCAGCTTGCTTCTTCTTCGCCGTCTTCTTCGCCAATTTCTTCGTGATGTCGACGACCACTCGGCCGCGGTAGGTACCACAGTTCAAGCAGACGCGGTGGCGAAGATGCGCCGCGCCACACTTGGCACACTTGCTTAACCGCGGCGCCACCAAAGCGTGGTGGGACCGGCGGTTAGCCGTATGGGCCCGAGTATGTCTCATTCGTACAACCATGGCGGTAAGTCTAACCTATTTCAAAAAATCTTTCAAGAACGACCGGCGATGGAGTGGGGATAGACCATGCCGCCGGAGGGCGGCGTAATGAGCTCGGGTGCCATACCCCTTATGGACCTCGAAACCGTATTTCGGATGTTTTTTGGCCAGTCGGGTAAGCCTCCGATCTCTCTTGACCTTAGCGGCAATCGAAGCAAGCGCGATAATTGGCACCGTCTCATCGCCGCGGATGATCGTCTCTTGATCCTCATAAATTTTCGGGGCGCTTAAACTCCCATCGAGTAGGATGCGACAACTTTTTGGATCCAAGTTTAGTCGTTTAAGACAGCGCCTAATCCCAGTCCTCACCGCCGGCACAATCCCCTGCTCATCAATAATCTTCTCCCCCACGAGCGACACGACAAAATCCAACCTCCCTTTCTTCTTCTGCTCTTTCAACCACCGGAACCATTCTTCTCGCTTCTTCTCACTCAACTTTTTCGAATCCCTAACTTTCAAATTTAACTTCCATTTCGTTACTACCACCGCCACTGCTACCGGCCCCGCGAGTGGTCCTCTCCCCGCCTCATCAATCCCCACCAAATAGCGCTTTTTTCCCATTCTCATTACCCTAGTTTATCATGCTATAATCCGGTCACATGAGTTTCGTCCACCTCCACAATCACAGCAACTATTCGCTCCTCGATGGGCTCTCCAAGATTGACCAGATGGTAGCGAAGGCGAAGAAGCTCGGCATGCCGGCGCTCGCTCTCACCGATCACGGCAATATGTACGGCGCGATTGACTTCTATAAGGCTTGCCGTGATGCCGGCGTCAAACCGATTATCGGGGTGGAAGCTTACGTGGCCGCCCGCTCCCGCCACGATAAGGAGCCGAATATTGACAACAAGCGTTACCACCTCACCCTGCTCTCAACCAACCTCGTCGGCTACCAGAACCTGCTCAAGATGGTGACGGCTGCTAACCTCGAGGGCTACTACTATAAGCCAAGAATTGATAAGGTCTTAATGCGCGAGCACCATGAGGGGATCATCTGCCTCTCTGGTTGCATGGCGAGTGAGCTCGGGCGCGCCTTGGGCAATCGCGATCTCGAGCGTGCGCGGGCGGTGATCAAGGAGTATCAAGAAATCTTCGGTCCCGAGAATTACTACCTCGAGATTATGCACCACCCGAAGATTGAGAATCAGATGATGATTAAGGAGGCGACGATCGGGCTCGCTCGCGAACTCAAGATTCCCCTCGTCGCCACCCACGATTGCCATTACCTCGAGACCGATGACGCCAAGGCTCACGACACCGTGGTAGCGGTCGGCACACACTCCGACGGTTCGGGGGGTAAACGCTTCTCCAATCAAGAAGAAGACTTCTCCTTCATCGACCAAGCGCGCGCGGCCGAACTCTTCGCCGATACGCCGGAGGCGCTCGAAAACACCCTCGCCATCGCCGCGCGTTGTGAGCTTGAGCTTAAGCTCGGCCAATGGGTCTTCCCCACCTTTCCTCTCTCCACCGGCGTGACCCCAGATCTCGAATTAACCAAAGCCACCGAAGCCAGACTGAAAGAATATTTAATGAAGAATCCGGAGACGGATATCAAAGTTGCCACCGAGCGAGTGCAGCACGAGCTCGCGATCATTACGAAGAAGGGTTACTCCCCTTACTTCCTCGTCGTGGCCGACCTCATCCACTTCGCTCATGAGAAAAATATTTATACCAACACTCGAGGCTCGGCGGCCGGCTCCTTCGTATCTTACTTGCTCGGCATTACGAACGTTGACCCCCTCGTCTATAAACTCCCGTTTGAACGCTTCTTGAATCCTGATCGTCCGTCGCCGCCCGATATCGACATGGACTTCGCCGACAAGCGCCGCGACGAGATTATTGATTATGCCAAGCAGAAGTATGGTCTCGACCGCGTGGCTCAAATCGGAACCTTCGGCTCGATGATGGCGAAGGCGGCCGTACGCGACATCGCTCGAGCCCTCGGCCACGCCTACGCTGTGGGTGACAGGCTGGCTAATCTTATCCCGCTCGGTTCGCAGGGCTTCCCAATGACGATCGCTCACGCCCTTGAGCTGGCGCCGGAGTTGAAGACGGTCTACGACGGCGAAGCGGAAGCCAAAGAGATCCTCGACTTGGCGCGGAAGATCGAGGGCAACCCGCGCCACATCTCCGTCCACGCCGCCGGCATTGTGATCGCGCCCTCGCCACTCACCGACTTCGTGCCACTCCAACTTGATCCGAAGGGGGGTAAAGTTATCACTCAATACGACATGTACGCGGTGGAAGATGCCGGCTTACTTAAGTTCGACTTCCTCGGTATCCGCAATCTTTCCATCATCGAAGACGCGATTAGATTGGTGAAGATTACGCGCGGTCAAGAGATTAAGATTGAAGACATTCCCCTCGACGACAAGCCCACCTTCGGCATCTTGGCTCGCGGCGAGACGATGGGTCTCTTCCAGTTGAACGGCTCGGGAATGACGAAATGGCTGAAGGAGTTGCGCCCGAGCACGATCCACGACATTAACGCCATGGTCGCCCTCTACCGCCCGGGACCAATGGAAATGATCCCCGAGTATATTCGGCGGAAGCACAATCCCACCCTTATCGCCTACCTCGATCCCCGCTTGAAGACGATTCTGGATCAATCCTTCGGCGTCATTACTTACCAAGATGACGTCATGCTTATCGCCATCCATCTCGCCGGCTACTCATGGACCGAGGCCGACAAGCTCCGCAAAGCAATGGGCAAGAAGATTCCAGCCGAAATGGAAGCGCAGAAGGAGAAATTATTAACGGGTCTCGTAGCGAACGGCATGAGTGAGAAGAAGGCCGAAGGTCTGTGGGCCTTAATCGAACCCTTCGCCGCTTATGGTTTCAACAAGGCGCATGCTGCGAGCTACGGCAAGGTGGCCTACCAAACCGCCTACCTCAAGGCTAACTATCCGGCCGAGTATATGACGGCCGTGCTTTCGGCCGAGTCGGGTGATACGGCCACGGTGGCCGAAATAATTAACGAGTGCAGTCGAATGAAGTTGCCCGTCTTGCCGCCCGATATTAATGAAAGTTTCGGCGACTTCACTGTCATTAAGAGCGACGAGGGCGATAAGATTCGCTTCGGCTTATACACGATTAAGAATTTGGGTACCGACATCGCTGATGCGATTGTCGCTGAAAGGAAAGAGCATGGCCCCTTCGCCTCTCTCGCCAACTTCCTCGAGCGAATCAATCATAAGAATTTGAATAAGAAATCGCTCGAAGCGCTAACGAAGACGGGCGCACTCGACTCCTTCGGGCTCGATCGCGGCCAAATTATGGCCAACCTCGATCTCATCCTCGAGTTCCACCGCGAGCACGCGCGCGGATCGACGAGTCAGACCTCGCTCTTTGAGACGATGAGTGATACTTCGACCGTGCCCCAGCTTAAATTAATCGACGCGCCGCCAGCAGCGATCGAAGAGAAGTTGGCGTGGGAGAAGGAATTGCTCGGACTCTACGTCTCGGGCCACCCACTCGAGAAGTTCCGCGCCAAGTTCAATGAAGAAAATTCGATTAAAAATTTGAAGACGAAACGCAACGGAGCGCCCGCCGCCGCGGCGGGCGTGATCGAGGAAGTTAAACCCATCCTCACCAAGAAGGGTGATCGGATGGCCTTCGTTCGCATCGCCGACTTCAGCGACAAGATCGAAGGCGTCGTCTTCTCTCGCGTCTTAGAACAATTCAAGGAGTTAGTCGTCGTCGACAAATGTGTCGCCACCCGCGGCCGCATCTCCATTCGGAACGGCGAGCCGACGATCGTTATCGACGCCCTCAAAGAATTGGTGTAAAATACGCCTAACTATGGCCAATGAAGAACTGCCAGCCAATGATCATCGACGTTTGGGCGCAGAGCTTGGACTCTTCGCCTTCTCTGACACGGTCGGCAAGGGTCTGCCCCTCTGGACCGACAAGGGAGCGGTGATTCGCCGCGAGCTTGAACGCTTCATCGTGGACGAAGAGACTCGCCGCGGTTATAAACACGTCTATACTCCCGATCTAGCCAAGATTGATCTCTACAAGAAGTCCGGTCATTATCCCTACTACCAAGACTCGATGTATGCGCCGATCAAGGTTGATGATGAAGAGTTTATGCTCCGACCGATGACTTGCCCACATCACTTCGAACTCTATCTCTCTTCCCCTCACAGTTATCGTGAGCTACCGATTCGTTATGCCGAATTGGCCAAGCTCTATCGCTATGAACTCTCTGGCGTCCTCACTGGACTCATTCGCACCCGCTCCTTCTGCCTCTCTGATGCTCACATTATCTGTGCTGATAAAGATCAGGCGATGGCCGAAGTACGAGGAGCACTCGACCTCATTTCTTTCGCCGTTGGGACCTTGGGTCTTGAGAAGGGAGTTGATTTCTCTTACCGCTTGTCTCTCGGTAATCGCCAAGATGATAAGAAGTATTATAAAGATGATGCCGCTTGGGCTGAAGCTGAGGATGTCTTGCGCCAAGTCCTGAAGAGTCAGGATGTCCCCTTCACTGAAGCTGAAGATGAGGCCGCCTTCTACGGACCGAAAATTGATATTCAAATGAAGGATGTGAAGGGGAAGGAAGATACAGCCTTCACCGTCCAATACGACTTCGTGATGCCGAAGCGTTTCAAATTAACTTACATTAATGCGAGCGGTAAGGAGCAAGAGACGGTGGTAGTCCACCGATCCTCGGTTGGTTCGATTGAGCGAATCATCGCCTTTTTGATTGAGAAATACGCCGGTGCCTTCCCCCTCTGGCTCGCGCCGATGCAGGTGCTTGTGCTCCCGATCAGCGACGCGCATCATGAATATGGGAAAAAGGTTTTTGATGAATTAAAAAAGCAAAACATCCGCGCTGAAATAAATTTAGACAGCGACACCCTAGGTAAGAAGATTCGCGGTGGTAAAACGCAGAAGATCCCTTACCTCATCGTCATTGGTGATAAAGAGGTGTCGAGCCAAACCCTTACGGCCGAAGGCCGGACTGAGAAATCCGAAGGTCTCACAATTTCTGATCTAGTAACAAAACTCCAAACCGAAATTAAGGAGAAGAAGTAAGGCTAATCTTAAAATAGGTCTTCGATATTTAATTCTGCTTGCACTAAAATTGATTTCAGGGTTTTAGGCGCAATAATTAACCTCTTTGACGGCACGACTACATGCAAATGTAATTTAGTTAAGTGTCTTAGATTAATGTGGCTACCAGTAGTGTGATGTTCGTAAAAACCAAATTTAAATAATATTGCTAAAATTTTTCTAGAGCCCAGTCTTGGAAGTTTAGGCATCTAAATTAAATACTGACACTTAGGCGGAAACTGCCAACCTCATTTTCTTGGGGGACAACTTGTCGATCCTTGCGCAAACCTTCCACATAACAACGAATGGCATCTTCGGCCATATTCCGCGCTTCCTTCAAATCCTTACCTTCGGTGACTAGGCCGGGCAGTGAGGGCACCGTGACGGTGTAGCCATTATCTTCATTTCGCTCAAAAACAGCAGTGTATTGATAGATTTTTTGTCGAGTTTTACTCATGTCACCAATCTATCACTTTTTATTAAAAAGGGCAAAATAAAAGCGCGCCACTTAAGACGCGCCTTGATCACGAGATTACGCTTTAGAATAAGGGTAGAACATTTGCTCTCCACCAAGTTTGAGTTCCATGCCGAAGGAAGAAAAGAACGAATCGATCTCCCTAAGTGTTCCAATGCCACAACCCCTTACTCCCGAAAGTCTGGAGATTGAAATATCTTCAGAAGACACCAGGTCCCCAAGTCTAAAATCTTCGGAGAAATTGAGTTTCTGAAGGAAAACTCTCCTGACCCTCAAACTTGTGGGCCTCAACTTCAGGGCATCACCAAGAGTGACCGAGTTGTCGGGTTGATGAGGACCAAAAACCGCACCTGAATCCAGAAATTTTTTCAGTTGAGCCAAGCGTTCATGGGAATGCTCACTCCTCAACCAACGAAAGAGTCTCTCCATCAATTTGAAGGTATTGATGGCTTCAATCTCAATCGATTTGCGTGGCATTTAGATTCCTCCTTAACTTGTGAATGTCCAGTAGTTACCAGAAAACTCCAAAATCACCCTAACAAATTAAATTCTATACGTCAAGAGTCGCCAGCTTGGCGTGGGTTTGGATGAAGATTTTGCGCGGTTCGACTTCGTCGCCCATGAGGGTGGTGAAGATTTTGTCGGCCTCGGTTGCCTCGGCGACGTTAACTTGTTTTAGAATTCGTTGCTCGGGATCCATCGTCGTCTCCCAGAGTTCTTCCGGATTCATTTCGCCCAAGCCTTTGTAGCGTTGGATGTGCGCTTCGCCACTAAGCGACTTCAAGACCTTCTCCTTTTCAATGTCCGAATAGGCATAACGCGTCTCCTTGCCGCGCTTAATCTTGTAGAGTGGTGGTTGAGCAATATAGAGGAAGCCCCCGCCGATGATAGCTGGGAAGTAGCGG
>JBBTTW010000007.1:0-3209 GCA_038064055.1 Patescibacteria group bacterium
TCCCAGCTCACCCCCGCGCTCGGGCAAAACCGGCTCGGGCGTATGCCCGGGCCGGAAGCCGTCAATCTTAACCGACTGATTTAGTTTCTCGATTGCGGCGGGGCGGTAACTTTCGAAGGTGTCGGCCGCAATCTCGTCGGTGATGACGATGGTTGAATCTGGTAAGTGGTCGAGCTTAATTGTCGTGTTCGTTACTGAGTAACCTCTTGATCAAGAGAGCCTAAGTCGGCCGCGAGACCGGTGGCTTCAGCTTCAAGATCGGCGACACTCGTGTTCTCAGCCGTGGTGGTGAAGGAGGTTACCGGCTGACCATTGGCATCAGTCGTGGTATTGGCCGGCGTCTCATCAGCCGGCACGTCGCTCGGGGTTCGTGAGGCTAAGATATAAATGCCACCCAAGATAATGAGGAGGATGATAATGATGGTACCGAAGAGCGCGCCCTTCGAGGACTTCTCGGCCATCGGGAATTGGTTCATTTGTTGTTCGCCGTTCATATTAGTTTATTTTTTTTGATAATTGATAATTACGGAGTCGTAGTCGTGGCCTGCCCCGAGCCTGTCGAGGGGTAAGCGCTCTTAATCATGATGATCGCCTCCACTACCTTCTGATGGGCGGTGCGGACATCCTTAATTATTCCCTTAACCGTTGTGCGGAGATCGGCCAAGGCGGTGGTCGGGTTAGCGGCCGCTTGAGCCTTAGCTACTTCCGCGGCAATGGTGGCCACCTTCACTTTCCCGGCGGCGATAGCGTCAGCCGCTTCCTTAAGCTTGGCGTCAACTAGGGCCTTATCAAACTTGGGATCCTGGAACTGGCCGACGCGATCCACCACGCGGAGGCGGAGGTTCTCGGCGCGATCGAGGGAGGCGTTTAAGCGGAGGGCTAAGCGGTCGCCGAACTCCTTAATCCGTTCTTTAACGGTCATACTCTTAGTGTCGCGGATGTTTTGGCGGGTATCGGCGCTTGGTAATTGAGCGGAAACTGAATTAACGAGGCCAACCGAGGCTGTTAAAGCCAAGAGTCCAGCCGCGAGAAGTTGTTTAGATTGATTCATATATATATTAACTAAAACTGCTAAATTAACTACTAACCATACTAATAGCCCATTCTAATCCGAGCTTATTTTTTTGGCAACCCGGATTCGAGGTATAATTTAGACCCGCGGTCGAAAGCTTTAATCGCCGCCTCACGATCGGCGAAACCATTGATCTTAACCTCCTTGTTTTGGAGCTTTTTATAGGTACTGAAGAAGTGCTCAATCTCTTTTAAGGTATGGGGATTAATATCAGTCAGATCTTTAACCACATTCCAGCGCGGATCGTCGAGAGGCACAGCCAGCATCTTATCGTCGGCTTCGCCACTGTCGATCATGTTCATTAAAGCCACCGGCCGCACCTTAACTAGGGTGCCGGGGGGCAAGGGTTCGGTGGCGAGCACGATCACGTCCACCGCATCACCGTCATCCCAAAGCGTCTGGGGGATGAAACCGTAGTCGAAAGGGAAGGTTTGAGCGCTATGGAGCACGCGATCGAGGGCGATCACGCCCGTCTCCTTATCGATCTCGTATTTATTCTTCGACCCGCGATTAATTTCGATAATTACATTAATTTTGTCCGCGCTCCCGGGCGCAATGTCGTGTAATAGGTTCATTATTCTAGTATAGCAGGTGCCTCGGGACTGGCCGGAGTCACTTCTGGGGGTAAAGCTTCGGGTGTTGCTTCAATTGGTGGCAGATTAGGGGCTTTAATGTCGATGCGCCAACCCGTTAACTTGGCCGCCAAACGGACGTTCTGCCCTTTCTTACCCACGGCGAGGGAGAATTGATCGGGCTCCACTTCCACCACGGCCTCCCGATTCTCCTCATTTAAAATGAGCTTACTCACTTTCGCCGGCGCGAGCGCGTGCTCGATGAACTCACTCGGCTTCTCCGACCATTCGATAATGTCGATCTTCTCCCCGCCCAACTCACTAATGACGGTATTGACCCGAATGCCGCGTTGGCCAACGCAAGCGCCGACGGGATCGATGTTGGAGTGGGAGGAGTGGACGGCAATCTTAGTGCGGGAGCCCGCTTCGCGGGCAATGGACTTGAATTCCACCAGTTTATTAGCGATTTCGGGTGCCTCAATTTCAAACAAACGCTCAATAAACTTAGGATTAGCGCGCGAGAGGCGGAGATTAACGCCGCGAGGCGTCTCTTCCACCGCCGAGAGGTAGGTGCGGACGCGTTCGCCTTGCTGGTAGCGCTCGCCAGGGATCTGCTCTTCGTAGGGTAGTAAGCCGGTGGTGCGGCCAAGATCGATGAAGACGTTACCCCGATCCATTTTCTGGACCTTACCCACGAGGATTTCGCCGACCCGGTCGGCGTATTCGGCCAAGATGGAGACGCGCTCAGCTTCGCGCAAGCGCTGAATGATGACCTGCTTCGCCGTTTGGGCGGCAATCCGGCCATAATCGTCACGCGTTTCGAGGGGGAAGATGAGTTCTTCGCCCGCTTTGATCTCCTTCTTAATCTTCTTCGCATCCTCGAGCATGAGGTGTTGATCTTCGTTGAAGTGGATCTTGGCCGGCTCGGCGGCCTCACCCTCAAGGGTAGTCCTCTGGGTCTCCTCTTGAGGACTACCCTTAGTTTCAACGGGCGTTTCATCACCGTCTTCGCTTTCGGGGGCGAGCATTGACTCGTCTACCACAGTTTTAACCTGATAGAAATCGGTTTTGCCGGAATTAAGATCAAATTTCGCCCGCACAATCTGGCCTTTCTTGCCGTAATCCTTCTTATAAGCGGCCACCAAGGCATCTTCAATCGCCCCCAAGATTTTCTCTTGAGGGATGCCGCGCTCTTCTTCGAGCTGCTCGAGCGCTGACCGCATAACTTTCAAATCCATCATATTTTTAATTTTTAAATAATAAAAATTCCGCCAAGGACTGGCGGACCGCGCTAGAGTGGGGAGTTATCAACAGTCGGAACCAGTCAATGAGAGACGAAAACATGTTATCATATTAAGAATTAAATTGCAAATTATGGATCAATTCAACGCTCCCACTTCGCCCATTAGCTCTCCGTCGTCCGGCGGACCGACCGACTCCGGCGAGCCGGTTAGCCACAAGTCGCTCGCTACACTCATTATTATACTAATCCTCGTGGTGGCGGGGCTCGTCTACCTTGGCAACCGCTATGGCGGGCCGAAGGCCCCGCCGGAAGATACCACTGG
>JBBTTW010000008.1:0-16575 GCA_038064055.1 Patescibacteria group bacterium
TTGATACTAAACCCGCAACACTTTCTTCAAAATTTTTGGATAGTATTTTAAGAAAAGAACTTGGTTTTAGGGGGGTTATTATTACTGATGATATGGAGATGGTTTCAGTTGGTCAGGCAATCGAGGAATCGGCCGTCGAGGCGATTAGGGCTGGAGCAGATGTGATTATTAGTACTTACACGCCAAGTTTACAAATCAAGATATTTAATCGGTTAAAAATGGCAATCGCTAAGGGTGAAATTTCTGAGGAACGATTAAACGAATCGGTAATAAGGATTCTCAGATTAAAAGAAGCGTTATGGTAGTATAGCAACACGTCCCCGTAGTTCAACGGATAGAATATCTCCCTCCGAAGGAGGTGATGCAGGTTCAATTCCTGTCGGGGGCATAATGAAGGATAAGATTATCGCGATCATCGGCCCAACAGCGAGCGGGAAGAGTGATTTGGCCGTGCGCTTGGCCAAGCGCTTTTCCGCCCGAGGCGGACCAGCCTTGGGCTGGAAGGGGGCAGAGATCATCTCCGCCGACTCACGGCAGGTTTATCGTGGACTCAATATCGGCAGTGGTAAAATTACGAAGCGTGAGATGCGAGGCATCCCCCACCACCTACTTGATGTGGTTAAGGCTAATTCGCCGAAGAGATTCAGCGTGTCTGATTATCAGAAGCTGGGGCAAAAGGCGATTGGAGAAATCATTAAACGAGGTAAGTTGCCGATTATCTGCGGTGGCACCGGCTTCTATGTGGATGCTCTGCTCAAGAATTACGCTCTCCCCGCCGTGCCGCCAAATCCGAAGTTGCGCGGCCAGCTAGAGAAGTTACCGACTGAAAAATTGGCTCAAAAGCTAAAAATTCTCGATCCAAAAAGATTCAAAAATATTGATCGAAACAATCGTCCTCGCCTGATTCGCGCCATCGAGATTGCAACTAAACTTGGCCAGGTGCCGCCACTAGACACCAAGAATAATTCTTGGAATTCTCTGCAAATTGGGATCAACCTAAGCGAAGACAAACTCCGCCAGAATATTCACAAAAGATTGTTAAAACGCCTCCGAGCAGGCTTAATCAACGAGGTGAAAAAACTTCATGAGAATGGCGTGAGTTGGAAACGGCTCGAGGCCTTTGGCCTCGAGTATCGCTTCGGGGCAAAATTATTACAGCAGAAGCCCCGCCATGGCGGGGTAAACCGCGAGGAAATTACGAACTTGGAGCGCGAGATCTGGCATTACGCCAAACGGCAAATGACGTGGTGGAAGAGAGATAAAAATATTAAGTGGGTCGAGAGTTATGAGGAGGCAGAGAGATTAACCCGTGACTTTATTCGAAAATAAGCTAAGATAGAGGGAAAGGGCCTATAGTTTCAATGGTAAAACAGCGCTCTCCAAAAGCGTAGTTCCCCGTTCGAGTCGGGGTGGGCCCGCCAGAAGTTACTTCTTCGCCTCTTGGTGAACGGTGCGCTTCTTGCACCAACGGCAATACTTGTTAACCACAATCTTGTGGTCAGCTAGGCGCTTCCGGTTCTTCCGGCTCCAATAATTGATGCGTTTGCAGGTCTTACAAACCAGTTTGATTAGTTGATCTTGGGACATATTTGGTCAGAGTAATATAGCGGAAAGACGGAAGAATTGCAACTACGGATCTACAACACTACTACCGGTTAACCAACCCTTTGACCTGTCAGAGGAAAATATGGCTATTGTTGTTGGGTAAGAACAAGCACCGCCAGTTATAAAACAATCATCAATAAAGAACCCTGAGGGGATATTGTTCACGTCCTCAATTCTCCCAATCAAATCTAACTTATAGTCTAGACCCTTAGTACTGACTTTATAGTGATAACCTGTGAAATCGATAGCGGCCGTACAATTACCTCTAGGGTCCACTGGGCGAGGATTAATAAATTCTCCTAGAATCAATAATTTGTTCGGATCATTTAACGAAGAATCCTGAGGGCAATCCCATCGACTATTTCCAAAAAATGATGACCCGAAAGGACTTAGCGGATAGCGGCCATATTTACTGTTATATAATTCTAGGGCATTTCGTAACTGAATCATGTCTTGCACTCTTTTAGAATCTCGTGCCTTTACTCGCGCTTGGCCAAGTGAGGCGAGAACAATACTCGAAAGAAGCGAGATGATGGCGATGACGACGAGGAGTTCGATGAGGGTAAAGCCGGAATTAGGTTTTAGCTTATAGGTTTTAGCTTTTAGGAAAGGCATGCCCTTAATTATACGACACATGAGTCACACCAACAATATTACACTGTGCGTCGGGGAGTCCGTCTAAAGACGAGACGGGGATTCGAGTCAAGCGCTCAGAAAAATGCACCTCATTTTTCTTCCGCCTGACCACGCTCGTGCGACCTATTCCACTGAATAGGTGCCCGCACTCGCCGTTCTCATCCCCCGATCAAACTACCAGATAACACAAAACCGGAGGCATGCTCCGGTTTTGGCTACTGGTGCGTCGGGTAGGATTCGAACCTACGTAGCCCATAGGGCGACAGATTTACAGTCTGTTGCGATTGACCACTCCGCCACCGACGCAATTTTTCAACTTACTAGCTTCTTGAACGCTTCACCTCCTTTATAACTCTTGATTTTAAATTCCCGACTAACTGCTTCCCCTCTTGTCCTACACTCTTCAGAATAAACTATCTCCAATGGGCGGCGGTGGCGAGTTGATGGTGTTCCTCCTGCATTATGTCGTTTTAATCTATCTCCTAGATCGGAAGTTGAACCAACATAATATTTTCCATCTTTCAAACTACGTAAAATATACACGACCCACATATTAATATATTTTAATATATTAAGGATGTAACATTTTACGCAATTGACCACCCACCGCTTACAGCGGGGCCCCGCCTTCGGCGGTGGTCCGCCACCGACGCTTGACTGGCTGGATTATAAGCGGAAAAAGTTATTTCGTCGAGAGTGAGGGCTCGGCGGCGGTCAAGCGGGAGCGAGTGCGCTTAATTGGCTTCTTAAGTTCAATCGAGGGCTGGCCATCTTTAATTTCTACTGAGACCAAGCCACCCTGATCCATCTTCCGCCCGATAATGAATTCCGCCACCGGATTCAAGATCTTAGTTTGGATTAAACGCTTGAGTGGTCGCACTCCATACTCGGCGCTGAAGCCACGATCGGCGAGGAAGTCGAGCGTCGCCGGCGACACCTCAAGTTTAATCTCCTTCAGGGCTAAGCGTTCTGTCACTTGCTTCAATTGGATCGTCACAATTTCGCGGATGGTCTCGCGCGAGAGTGGATTGAAGATAATAACGTCATCCAAACGATTAAGGAACTCCGGTTTGAAGTGATTCTTCAAGCTTTCAGTAATCTTAGTTTTAATCTCCTCGAAGTCGGGCTTCCCTTCACCCTCCTTCGCTTGCGCGAAACCAATCTTCTGCTCGAGGCGGTTAATAAATTCGCTCCCCAAGTTGGAAGTGAGGATGATGATCGTATTTTTAAAGTTGGCGACGCGCCCCTTCGAGTCGGTTAAGCGGCCATTGTCGAGCACCTGAAGAAGGAGGTTGAAGACTTCCGGATGCGCCTTCTCGATCTCGTCGAAGAGGAGTACCGAGTAAGGTCGGTGACGCACCGTCTCGGTCAGCGAACCGCCTTCCTCATAACCGACGTAGCCAGGCGGCGCGCCAATGAGTTTGGAGACGGAGTACTTCTCCATGAATTCCGACATATCGATCCGAATGAGCGACTTCTCATCGTCAAACATGAAGAGAGCGAGCGTCTTCGCGAGCTCGGTCTTACCCACCCCCGTCGGACCGAGGAAGATGAAGGAGCCGATCGGTCGATCGGGGTCACTAATGCCGGCGCGCGAGCGCTTCACCGCCTCACTAATCTTCTTAATCGCCTCGTCTTGGCCGCGGACGCGCTCGCGCATCACCTCTTCCATCCGTACGAGCTTAGCTGCTTCCGCTTCAAGCATCCGCGTCACGGGAATGTGGGTCCAACGCGAGACGACATTGGCGATATCCTCTTCGGTAATTTCTTCTTTAAGCACTCGTCGGGAACTTTGGAATTTCTTTAACTTCTGCTCTTTTTGGGTCAGTTGTCGGCTCAATTCCGGAATTTTGCTATAACGGATTTCGGCCGCTTTGGTTAAGTCTGCCCTCATCTCCGCCTGCTCAGCTTCAATTCTTGAAGTATCAAGCTCGGCCTTCAGCGCTTTAATTTCGCTAATCGCCTGTTTCTCATTCTTCCAACGAAGTTCGAGGTCGCCGGTTTTCTCCTTCAGGTCGCCCACCGCTTTATCGATCTGCTTAATTCGGGTTCGCAACTCTTTATTTTCCTTCAAACGTAATTCCTGATTCAGGGCCTCCTTCTCCACTTCGAGTCGGCGAATCTTCACGTGAGCGTCTTCAAGTGCTGGCGGCTTGTTCTCAAGTTGCAAGCGCATCGCCGAAGCGGCCTCATCAATGAGATCAATTGCCTTATCGGGCAAGAAACGATCGGTAATGTAGCGACTGGAGAGGTTAACCGCCGAAACGATGGCGTTATCGGTAATGTGGATACCATGATGAAGCTCGTACTTCTCCTTCAAACCGCGGAGGATGGTGATACCGTCCTCAACGCTTGGCTCCTCCACATAGACGGGTTGGAAGCGACGGGTAAAGGCTTGATCCTTCTCAATATACTTTTGATACTCCTTAATCGTCGTCGCGCCAATCATCCGGATCTCACCGCGCGCCAGCGCCGGCTTTAGCATGTTTGACGCATCAATCGCGCCTTCAGCCGCACCAGCACCGATTATGGTGTGGATCTCGTCCATGAAGATAAGAATCCTCCCTTCGGCTCGTTCAATTTCTTTCAAAATATTTTTCAATCGCTCTTCAAACTCACCGCGGTATTTCGTCCCCGCGAGGAGGAGGCCGAGGTCGAGCGACACAATCTCCTTGTCGCGAAGCGACTCGGGCACATCACCCTTAGCAATGCGGATGGCCAACCCCTCGGCAATGGCCGTCTTGCCGACGCCGGCTTCGCCGATCAAGATGGGGTTATTCTTCGTTCGGCGCGAGATGATTTCCATAACCCGCTGGGTCTCTTCTTCTCTCCCAATTACCGGATCGAGTTTGTCGGCCCGGGCGAGTTCGGTCAAATTTTTAGTATAACGTTCGATGGCGCGGAGCTTGCGCGGCTCACTCACATCACGGATCTTACCCGAGCGAAGTTCTTGAATCACGCGCATCACCCGATCTTTCGTCACGCGGAAGCGCTGGAGGATCTCGTGTGCTTGATTTGGCACTTCGAGTAAAGCGAGGGCCAAGTGCTCAATTGAGACGAACTCATCTTGGAGATTAACCGCGATCTTGCCGGCGGTGTCGAAGACGCGCACGAGGTCCGGCGTGAGGTAGAGTTGGTAAGCCGGCGAGAGCACGGGCGAAGCCTCGCCACCCTCAAGATGGTCGATGACGTAGTCGGTGAGCATCACCGTATCCACCTCGATCTTGTCTAAGATCGCGGGCAGGATCGACTCTTCTTGGATGAGGAGAGCGGCGAGTAGGTGGAGGGGATTAACCTGACTCTGGCCCCGCTCAATGGCGAGTTCTTGAGTCTTCCTAATTGCTTCTTTGGCTTTAGCGGTGAAGTTTTGAAATGGGGGCATAATTTTTGAAAATTTTTTTAAGAGGAAAAGCTGTCGACCGGTAGAGCGAGGCTCGCACCATGATTAAGGCCGATCACCTCGCCCTTAATATTTAAGACGGGGCCACCATGGTTATCCTTACTTGAAGCATTGGTCACAATGTAGGGCGAAGTGTCGCTACCGCTTGAGAGGAAACTAGAGATGATCCCGACCGCCACATTGAGGCCCGTCTTATCGGCGGCGCCAAGCGAGATGACCGTCTGGCCAATCGAGATGGTCGAGGAGCTAAGAGTGAGACTGGGTAAATCTTTCGGCAACTCACCTTTGATCTTAAGGTTGAGCGAGGGCTTGGTGAGCGATTCGGGTAAGATGGGCTCAAGGTCAAACTTGCGCCCATCGTCCAAGATCGCCTTAAGCGCCGGAATAACGGTCGTACCTTCGGCGAAGATCTTGCTACTCGTAATAATCCTCCCCTCGGCGGCAAGGAAGGCCGAACCGACGTACTTGGTCTCATCGGTCGCTTCCACGAGACGCACCATCGCCTTAGCCCCTTGATTGGTGGCCTTAACGATTAAATCTTCTTCCGTCACAATCACCGGCACTTCGCGGATAACCGTCGAAACCTGGGTTTCCCTAGGCACCACCTTTTCTACCGTCCGTTCAACGATCCGATTGATCGTTTGGGTCACGGCCGGCGGGGCTTGATCGAGCAAGGTCACGGTTACAATCCCCGTGGCGATCGAGGTCACGAAGCTGACGAGGAGGACGAGGAGGACGATTTGATTCTTATTTAGTTCTTCCATGCGCACAATATAACATCTATAATTTTTATGTCAAATTTTCGACCACCTTCGTCCAATTGATAACCCGAAAGAAGGCATCAATGTAGTCAGCCCGGCGGTTCTGATATTTCAGATAATAAGCATGCTCCCAGACGTCGAGACCCAAAACCGCTTGTCCCGAGCTCGTCGAGGGAGCAAACGACACATCTTGATTAGGGGTACTCGTAATCAAGAGCGAACCATCAGACTTTTTAATCAGCCAAGTCCAGCCCGAGCCGAAGCGGCCGAGGGCCGCTTCTTTAAATTGAGTTTGGAACTTCTCGATACTTTCAAAATTTTTCTCCAGCAACAATTTAATTTCGTCCGGTAACTTCGCCTCATTCGAATCAGCTGCAGCTAAAATCTGCCAGAAGAAAGAATGATTCCAATGCCCCCCGCCGTGATTGCGCACCGCGCCGCGGATCGCCTCCGGCACGGCGTCTAAGTTCGTAAGTAATTCCTCGAGCGACTTCGCTTGCAAATCCGGATACTTCTCGAGCGCCGCATTCAACTTATCAATGTACGCCTGATGATGCTTCGTGTGATGAATCTTCATCGTCGCCTCATCAATGTAAGGCTCCAGCGCGTTGTATGAATATGGCAAGGTTGGAAGCGTGTGCATACAGTAATTATAGGCCAAATTTGGAAATAAAAAAAGCCCGCTAGGGGTGTGTATCTAGAACGCCTAAATGATTAAATTTAAGCGATTAACTGGCAACCGTTTTGCTTTCGGTTATTTTATTCAAAATCTTCTTCAGCTCCCCTAAGCTCGCATCATCATAAATAGAGATGGCGAGGGTGTTGGGATTTAACTTTTTCAATTTCGCCAATCGTTTCTGGAGCAAGTCCGGTTCCACGGCGTCACTCTTGGTTAAGAGTAGAAATTCTTCTTTGTCTAGAAGTTCTTCGTTATACGCCCCGAGCTCGCGGCGGATCAATTTGTAATCTTCCGCCGGCGTCGCCGACTCCGCCGAGATGAGGTGCGCCAAGACGCGCGTGCGCTCAATGTGCCGGAGGAACTTAACCCCAAGCCCCTTCCCTTCCGACGCTCCTTCGATCAAGCCGGGGATGTCGGCGAGTGTCAGTCCATAATGGACGCCCAAGTGCGGCTCAAGCGTAGTGAACTCATAATTCGCCACCTTACTCTTCGCTTTGGTTAAAGCGTTTAAGAGACTCGACTTGCCGGCATTGGGTAAACCAATCAAGCCGACGTCGGCGATTAACTTAAGCTCCAATCGAAGATCAAATTCTTCGCCGGGCAAACCAAGTTGGTAACGGCGCGGACTCGTATTCTTCGGCCCGCGGAAGTGGTAGTTGCCTTGGCCGCCGAGTCCACCTTGAGCGGCGAGGACGCGCTCACCAATCTTGACCACCTCTTGCCGCGACTTAGTAGTGAGATTGTGGATGACGGTCCCCACCGGCACCTTGATCACGAGATCGGCGCCGCGGGTGCCATCATTCAACTGCCGGCGACCATTGAAGCCGTCTTCGGCTTCAAAGAGTTTGCGCCGGCGGAGACTGTTCAAAGCGGCGAGATCGGAGATGCCTTCGAAGTAGATATTGCCGCCATTACCCCCGGCGCCACCAGTGGGGCCGAGCGACATTTTATTCCGACTCCAAGCGACAATGCCATTGCCGCCATTACCCGACCGCACTTTGATGATTAAATCGTCAATTAACATAAATATAATTCGAGGTCACTATAGCATGAATTTAAAAAAAGACCGGTGAGTCGCGAGGACCCACCGGTCGATGAAATTGAAACTGAATTGAACGCCTACGCCACGGCCGCAAGCAAGTTGCCTGGCTCGCGATCTTGATCGAGAGCGAAGGCGAAGCCCGAAGC
The DNA here is from genome assembly GCA_038064055.1 of Patescibacteria group bacterium. Lineage (GTDB taxonomy): Bacteria > Patescibacteriota > Minisyncoccia > Phycocordibacterales > JACOZG01 > JACOZG01. Next base: position 8,270 of record JBBTTW010000008.1, read on the forward strand.
GAGTTCGCCCAGATAGCCAGAGGGGAAGAAGGTTCTCTTCTCGCCTTCGACGGTCAGGGCGGTAGCCAGAGCGACTCCCTCTTGCACCATCTCGCCGGTCACTCGCACTTCCGGTCGCACCTCGAGCGACTTCTGCGTGGAGGCGTCGAGTCGATCGAGTAAAGCCGGGTGAGAGATCGGTGTGGTGAGGGAGGTCTCGTCGGTGGTGAATTGCTTCAAGGCCTCATAAGTGTGAGTTCCTCGAGTCAAGATTCCACCGGAGTGATAACCCCGCGGATCATCTCGCCCCACATAGGACTCGATCAAGCGAGCCAACGTCTCCTTGGTCGCTCGAGGCGACGGCACGAGCACGCGGAGCGTCTCCCCGCGATCATTCTCGAAGAAGACCACGCTGCTTAGATCAAGCAAATCGGGCACGGCCAATTGTTTGAGTTGACCACTAACCTCGCCACTACCAGACCTGAAGAACGACCGCCAATCGAGGCAAACTTGACCGGAGATATCGCCCCGCAAGCTCTGACTAGCGAAGTGCTCCACCTTGAAGGGCCGCCAAGACCCTTCGATCTCACCCTCCCGAAGAGGGAAGGCGTCTGATCGAGTATTGGCAAACCGCGGGAAGATCTGACTCTTCAGGCATTCGGCTTGAGCGTAATCCCGCACATTCTTCTCTAGTATTTCTTTCCTCCTTGAGGGAGAAGTGGTCAGATGGCGAACCAGAAGAATCAATTGGACACCAACGGCACAAGCCAACCACACCCAGAAGCGAAACCAGACATCGGGTTTTTGTTCATATGGGTACCCCATTGAATCAGCGGTGCTTGCAGCAAGAATGAATCCAGCAAGCACACTGAGAGCTATTAGGAAAAAACAACCAACCCAATAATTAGAGCTTATGCTCTCCAACTTTTCCTCCGCCGAGTTAGAGAGGGGTACGGCCGAAACAACGTTTCGAGACATGGCTTTCTCCTTTCAAAGAGAACCGATTTCGGTTTTCAATTACAACGTCCAACAACTCCAACCTACATACCTAGCATACTTAGATAGACTTGTCAATATCTAAAATCCAAGGGTCACCCTTGTAGTTTTGAGGTGTGGTATAATTTTATTTGTTGAATCGCGCTCGGGTGAGGATTTCGGGCAAAATTTTGAGGACGTGGTCGAGGTCGGATTTTTGGGTGTTGGGGTTTAGGGTGAAGCGGACGGCGCTCGCCGCTCGCGCCTCGCCGCCGCCGAGAGCTTCGATCACGTAAGAAGCATCTTTAGTCTGCGTCGAGCAGGCACTGCCGCTTGAGGCGAGCACGCCCTTGGCGTCGAGACTCAAGACGACGTATTCGCTGTCCGCGCCGGCGAAGCTCACATTCGCATTATTCGCCACTCGCTCCGTGACCGAGCCGTTTAAGGTCGCGCCTTCAATCTTTAATAATTTTTTAATGAAATAATCACGAAGTTTTGTGAGCCGGGCTGATTCTTTCTCTCTTTTTTTCACCGAAAGTTTTAAGGCTTCGGCAAATTGAGTGATGGCTGGTACGTTCTCCGTGCCACTGCGCAACCCTCGCTCTTGCCCGCCACCGTAGATGATCGGCTCGAGTACCACTCCCCGCTTCACATAGAGCACGCCGACGCCCTTCGTGTTTGAAATTTTTGCACTGTTTAGAGTTAAGAGATCAATTCCCAGTCGCGCCACATTGAGATCGAGATATTGTGGGGCTTGGCAGGCGTCAATATGAAATAAACACCGAGTGTCACCACTGTCCGACACTCGGTGTTGGACACGGATTATTTTTGCAATTTCGCGAATTGGTTGGATCACGCCGATTTCGTTATTCACATAAGAGATCGAGACGAGCAGTGTCTCGGGGCGAAGCGCTTTTTTAAATTCTGCCAAATCAATTAGGCCGTCCGGCTTCACGCCGAGGTAAGTGACCTCGAAGCCGGCCCTCTCAAGCGCGCGGCACGGCTCGAGCACGGAGGCGTGCTCGGTGACGAGAGTTATGATATGACTTTTTTTACTCGATTTGATTGCTCGCGCGACACCTAAGAGCGCGAGATTATTCGCCTCCGTGCCACTCGCGGTGAAAATAATTTCGTCGGCGTGAGCCGCCAAAACTCGCGCCACTGATTCTCTAGCATCAGCCAATTTCGCCGCCGCGGCGACTCCGGCTGAGTGGATACTGGATGGATTAGCGCCGCCGGCGGCGGCGTCGAGGTTAATAATTCTCATTTGAAGTCTTGGTTAAAATAGGATATAATTTCGGACCTATGGAAAGAGCGCCAATTATCGTGGTTATGGGGCACATCGATCATGGCAAATCGACGCTCTTAGACTATATCAGAAAGAGTAATGTTGTGGAGGGCGAGGCCGGCGGCATTACCCAGCACGTTAGTGCTTATGAGATCAGCCACAAGGGTAAGCCCATCACCTTCATTGATACACCTGGTCATGAGGCCGTCTCCTCCATGCGGGAGAAGGGGGTGGCCGCGGCCGACATTGCCATTCTCGTAGTCTCGGCCGAAGATGGAGTCAAACCACAAACCCTTGAGGCGAGAAATGCGATTGAGAAAAACAAACTCCCCTACGTCGTGGCGATTAATAAGATTGATAAGCCAAATGCCAACGTTGAGAAAGCGAAAAATACGTTGGTAGAGAATTCGATCTACATCGAAGGGATGGGGGGGGAAGTGCCTTGGTCGGCCATCTCGGCCAAGACGGGCCAAGGTGTGCCCGAACTCCTTGATCTCTTGCTCCTCGTGGCCGAAGTGGCCGAGTTGAAGCAAGATAAAAGTAAGCCGGCCGCCGGCGTGATCTTGGAATCAAAGCTTGATCCGCGCAAAGGCGTCTCGGCCACCGTCATCGTGCGTGATGGCACCCTCCGTCGCGGTGATTACTTAGTGACCGCGGCGCAAGTGGAAGCCGAGAGTGATTGTTTCAGAATTAAAAAACTTGAAAACTTCCGCGGTGAGGATGTGGCCGAGCTTGGACCGGCGCAACCGGGCGTGGTGTCGGGCTGGAACGAAGTGCCACCGGCTGGTAGCCCGTGGCAAACCTGCGACACTAAGGGTTCGGCGGAGAAGATCTCGAGCGCGGCAAACGAAGGTCGCCCGGCCGCGGCCGGCCGCGTCGCGACCGAAGCGGCTGGTGACGAGAAGCTGGTACCGATTGTACTTAAGGCCGACACCGCCGGTACCTTAGAGGCGCTGAAGAAGGAGGTGCTGAAGATTGCCCTGACGGGAGTGAAGTTGCAAATTACCGAAGCCGGCATCGGAGCGATTAGTGAGAGTGACATTAAGCTCGTTAGTGCCAAGCCCGAAGCGCTCATCGTCGGCTTCCACGTTAAGGTGGAGAAGTCAGCGGGCGACCTAGCGAGTAAATACAATCTTAACCCAACCACTTTCGACATTATCTACAAGTTGAGTGAGTGGCTCGAGCAAGAATTAATTAAACGCCGACCGGTGGTCGAAGTGGAGACGATTGTCGGCACCGCCAAGGTGGTGCGGCTCTTCAGCCAAGCGAAGACGAAGCAGATTGTCGGCGCCTTGGCCACGGAGGGCGAGATCACGCCGCGCAAGCCCGTCCGGGTGAAGCGGCGCGAAGCCATCCTCGGCGTGGGCGAAGTGATCGAACTCCGCGAACAGCAGAATGTGGTGCCAGCGGTGGCGAAGGGTAAGCAATTTGGCGCCTTAATCGAGTCGCGCATCGCGATTGCCGTGGGCGACATCCTCGAGGTCTTCCAGATTGAGAAAAAGTAGGTTACGATTCTACTAGCATGGAAGCGAAGCGCGAAGGACGGGCGATCACTCAACTTAGCCGACTGGCGGCCGAATTCTTCGCTCGCGAGCTCGCGATCCATGGGATCCTCACGGTGAGCCGCGTGGCGCTGGCGAGCGAGGGTCGCCGCGCCACCATCTTCGTCACCATCTTCCCCGACGCGGCGGTGGCGGAGGGGCTGCATGAGGCGAGACGCTTGCGCCGACCCTTGCAGGAGTACATCCAAGAGAAGGTGAAGGCCGTGCGCGCTCCTTACCTCGACGTGCTCATTGATAATCAAACTAAAAGGCCAGATTAATAAACACTGGCGCGGTGGTGAAGTGGTAACACAGCGGTCTGCAAAACCGCGATACGCGGGTTCAATTCCCGCCCGCGCCTCCGAAGCAATCACGCCACTACAAGGGTAAACGTATTGATTAATAATTAGAATTCGTCTACCATTAAAAAGTGATTAGAAAAAGAAAGTGGGATAAGGAACGATTAGTTGCACTGGTTAAAGAATCCACCAGTGTGAGGCAAGTTATTAAAGGATTGGGTCTCATACCGGCTGGTGGTAATTATGATCAAATCAAAAAGTACATCGAGGAATTTGACCTAGGGACCAAACACTTCAAGGGAAAAGCTTGGAATAAGGGTTTGGTTGGTCTAGGAAAACCATTCATTCCTCTTGAAAAAATTTTGGTAAAAAACAGTACCTACCAGAGCTTCAAGCTCAAAAAAAGATTGTTTATGGTAGGATTAAAGAATCCATGGTGTGAAGAATGTGGCTGGGCAGAGAAGACGATTGACGGTTACCTGCCCTTAGAATTGGATCACAAAAATGGTAATCGGCGAGATAATCGTTTAGTTAATTTAAGAGTTCTTTGCCCTAACTGCCATAGCCTTAAACCTACACATCGTGGTAGAAATAAAAAGTCGCCCGGGTGGTGAAATGGTAGACACGCAACACTTAAAATGTTGTCCGCTAATGCGGGTGTGGGTTCGACTCCCACCTCGGGCATCTGGTAGATTATAGGAGTAACCGCTTGTAGCTCAATTGGTAGAGCAGCTCCCTCTTAAGGAGACGGTTGAAGGTTCAAGTCCTTCCAAGCGGACTAGTAGGCTGGGATGGCGAAATTGGCAGACGCGCTAGCCTTAGGAGCTAGTGGGGCAACCCATGGGAGTTCAAGTCTCCCTCCCAGCACCAGAATTATAATTGTCGGACTTGTCGGACACTCGGTGTCGGACAAAAATACTTGACTTTATCTAGTGATTAGTTTATAATAGCGCCGGATTGAAATTGGCCATCGTGGCCAAGTTGATAATCGAAATAGAGGCCAAGAAAACGAAGGAGACTAGTCAAATGCCAAACCCAGCACTGATTCCCGAACCCCTTCCCAAACCCGGACCGACCCCAGATTTCAGAGCTCACCTCAATAGTCTGCAAGAGGTGATGGAGGCTGGCTTCGACAATCTCGTCGCTCGCATCGCTCATTCCGGTGATCTGGTGGAGAGGGCTTCAACCAGCATTGAATCCTTAACCGAGCGAGTCGAGACCTTGGAGAGCAAGGCGGCCAAACCCGAACTCATCTCCCCCAAGAAGGGCGTGATGAACGACGCCGCCCTCGTCAAGATGTGGGCGAAGAAGCGATTCCTGCTTCTGTGGGTGGCGCTGGCGATCATCTACGTTTGGGGGATGGTCCATTTCTCAATTCAAGCGCTCAACTATCGGTCCGGCGCGGGTAAAGAAAAACCGGCTGTCTCCGTCTCCCCAACAATCGTAGTCGCCAAGCCGGCGGCGAATGATCCCGTTCCGGTGGTCAACTTCGCCACAAACCCAATCCCAAACCATCAGAACTCGGGGCCGATCAATTTAAGCGGCCTCAAGATCCCCGCTTTGGGCATCAATTGCCCAAGCAGTGTAACGGCCACTTCGGCCGCCGACGAGATCACGCTCGTCATCAAAAAATGAGGCCGTAGAGCCATTTTCGGCCAATTTGCCGCTGACCTTCGGGTTGGCGGCTTTTTACTTGCTTTTTTCTGTATATATGATATAATTATAGGTAGATCAGCGGCATGTTGCCACTCGGTCTTTGTAAACCGAACATTCACCTTTTTGGAGGATAAGCGATGAACGTAGCCCTGATTATTGTCGGCCTTGGGCTTCTACTCTTAGGGTTGTTTGTCAATTCGATCATTCGGATCAGCACCATCAGCTATGGGGTGGTCACCTTCTTCGGCAGGAGAACAACGAGGATTCTACCGGAGGGGATCCACCTAGTTTGGCCGCTCGGGATCAATAAGGTGGAAAAAATCACCTTCGATCTCCGAACGACCGACATCAGCGAGGGAGTTGGTAAAGACACGGGGAAGTTGAAGGTTTTCTCTAAAGACAACGTCGACATCACTCTAGCCGGCTCGGTTCAACATCGACCAGCCAAGCCTGGAACATTCCGCGATGACGGAATGCCCCTGCTCTTCAACTTCTTGGAAGCGGCTGAGGCGGCGATCTCTGGTGGGCTACGTGACGCCATCAGAGATGCTCTGGGCTCGATCGCTGGTTGCCATGATGCCAATGAGTTTATCGCCAAACGAGAAGCCCTGGTAAGAATCATCAATTCTTACCTCAAGCTAAAAATTGCACCGCATGCGGACGAGGAATTCTTCACAGCCAACAAATTGACGTTGAAGAAACTTCCTTTACTGTGGAGCGGGCAACCTGTGGCCCCTGGTGATCGGATTGAGTTCTATGAGGAAAATGCGGTAATCATCGACAAAACGATCCGCAGCGCCTTCAAAGATCCAAAGACCATCTCCCCTCTCGAAGAGCGTTATGGAATCGACATTGAGACCTTTGCTCTCGCGAGTATTGCTTTCGATGAGAAGACAACAACAGCTCTTGGTGAGGCTCGCCGACAACAAGCCGAAAACACTCGAATCGCAGAACAGGCGAACGCTCTGATGGCTACGTTTGAATCCCTAACGAAACCTAAGGGCGGAGGGAAGGGCTTGTCGGATAAGGATGCAGCGGAAGCAGCTAAGGTCCTAGTTGGGATAACGTCCCGCGTTGAAACCAGCGAAATTCGTGGTCTTAGCGGCGGCGGAACCCTACCCATCATCAACTTAGGTGGTCCGGCCGTTAAGCCGACCACCACTACACCCAAAGGAGGAAGCTAATGCATAAAGGACCAGAGCAGAAGAAACTGGTACCGGCTGGGTGGCGATGGTCACTCCTCGTTCTCCCTCTCGGGATTACTTATCTCGGGTTCAAGGGAACGAGTTGTGAAAGTCGTTCGCCCGTGATGGCAACTGATCCGGTCGGGCAATCCTCAGCCGCAAATGGTGCGGACGTGGGCACCGGGACGAATCAGGGAAAGTGGCAGGAGAAACGATTCTCCGTTCACCCAACTGAATTCTCGGAGGAAGTCGAGATCCCCGGCCAAAGTAAGTACACGGGAGACATTTCGGCTGGCTGTGTCGAGATTAAAGCGACGACCGAGGACGCTTTCGGTAGAACTAATGTGTCCTACCACAAGTACTGCCTCAATTCGAAGCTCGACCTCCCGAAGCAGCCACCGTCAGGCAAGATGCGATTGGCTTTCCGATCGCTCACAGGAGGTGATGTTCAAGTTTACGTCAAATGGGAGACGAAATAAGTAGCGCTCCCAAGCGACACCCAAACTCCCCGATCGTTTTCGCCGCGTGGCGAATCGAATCGGGGAGTTTTTTCTTTGCCTAAATTACTATTTACCGGCTAGCACGAAGCGCCGATGGTGCCGCAGATCAAGTTCGAGATGCCCCAGAAGGAGATCATGATGAACATACCAATAATCCCCCAGATGATGTGCTGCTTGCCTTGGGCGCGCGCTTCGTTACTCTCACCACCACGAATCATCTCCCACACGCCATAGAGGAAGATCACGAGTCCGAAGACGAATAAGAACGAGATCAAGGGGTCCACGATCTCGCTCTTAATTTTCGTAATTAAAGGTAGTTCTTCGATCACTTAGTCACTAATTATTTGATCAACAAACCTTCGAAGGATTCTGGTCCGGTGTCGGTGCCGGTGCCACCGAGGAAGGTCTGATCAAGCACCCCCACCAAGCCCCAAACAGCGGCCATCACGAAGAGCGCGATGACGCCGTAGATCATCTGATTGCGGCCTTCGCTCTTCTTCTCTTCATCACCGGCCGAGAGGATGTAGTTGGCCAAGCCCCAGAAGAAGTAAATGAGGGCGAGCGTCATGATGATAGGGATAATAATGTCGAGAAGGTACTGGACCGTCGACACGATTCCACCCACCGTACCCGAACTGGTGTCTACCCCATAGACAGGATAGTAAGGTTGAGCCAACGCAAAGCCCAAGGGGAAGAAAAGGGTGGTGGCAATTATTATCTTCTTCATAGGGCTATTAGTAATCGAAACTACGGAATGGGATTCGGGAGAAGGTCATTAGCCGTAGGAGCATCGCCCTGACCAACGTCGAAGGTATTACTCAAGACGCCTACCAAGCCCCAAACAGCGGCCATCACGAAGAGCGCGATGACGCCGTAGATCATCT
>JBBTTW010000008.1:16675-20344 GCA_038064055.1 Patescibacteria group bacterium
AGAGGATGTAGTTGGCCAAGCCCCAGAAGAAGTAAATGAGGGCGAGCGTCATGATAATCGGCACGATCATGTTGAGAATGCCTTGGACGGTACCGGCCGCCGTCTGCAAATCGGTTTGCGCCAAGAGAGCAAATGGGGCCAGAGCGGTAGCAATAGGGAAAACTTTTTTGAATTTAGCTAACATTTTTTGACTTTTTAATAAACTAATAATTTTAATCGTTAGAAACGACCTCTTAGATTATAGCCCGACTAGCGCCTAGGGGCCAAGCCGGCTCGGTGGATTGAGGAGGGTGGAAGGTAAGCCAGCCAGCGTGGGAGTAAAGTTGGGGGTGAAGGTGCTACCACTCGTCCGCGGCTGGGGAATGCTGTTATCAAGCGGGAAGGTGCTTTTAAGTACGTTCACCAAGCCCCAAAGGGAGACCATCACGAAGAGGGCGATGACGCCATAAGTCATCATCCCTATCCCCTCCTTGCGTTTGGTATCATCGCCAGTTGATTGAAGGTACTTAACCACTCCCCAGAAGAAGTAGATCAGGGCGAGCGTCATGATAATGCCGACTAAGGGGTTCAAGACTTTCGTCGTCGTCGTGCTAATCAATGATTTAAAATCGGTGATCATATCTTTATCATTTTAACCACATTGATTCGTCCCGCCAAGTCCTTCAATTGTGCCGCAAATGGCCGTTTGGATGACGAAGGCGCCGAGGATCACGGCCGCCCCAATCACTACCCAGAGCAAGGTATCTTTAGCTTTACTAATCTCACCGTCATTACCTCGTGCTTTAATGAAGAGGAAGCCGGTGTAAACGATGGCTAGAGCAATCACCGGCAAGCCGATCTGGATCACGATCTCGAGGAGCTTGGTGATCAAGGTATTAATATCGTTCACATTGCCGAGGGGATTCGTGATGGGGCTGTCGGGCCCACCACTGAAACCAGAGTTGTTTGGGCCGCCGCCAAATTCGGCAAAAGTTTTTTTAATAAAAAATAATTTCTCGATCATATTGAAAATAATTAAGGGAATAAAGCTTTGAAGCTATCGGTCACAAGGGCATTGAAGATCGTCTTCACAATCAAGTATGAGGCGAGGATGATCACGAGCCCAGTGATCGCCGTCTTGATAATCCCCTTCGCTTCACTGCGCTTGCCGTCATTGCCGGCCGAAATCACCATCAGCACGCCACCATAGACGATGGCCGCGGTCGCGAGCGGCACGGCGACAAGCGTGAGATAGCGGAAGATATTGCCGATTAAGATGAGGAAGTCGGCGTAATCGCAAGGATTCTCGATCACTCCGTTCACCGCCACGCCGCACGGGATGCCGACGGTGCCGCTCTCGGCGGCAAAGGCAATTAATTGATCAAGGAGTACCATAGATGCGTCCGATTAGGTTGTTTAAATCTTTGTCGGCGGTGGCCACACTCTCGGAGCTTTGCGAGCGCCCCGTTACCACTGATTCTACCATGGCCTCGAGAATCTTTTTAGTCCCGACCGGATCAGGGTCGAACCAAGTGCGAGCGAGGATGGCCGCGCGGTAGAAGAGCGCCATCACCGGATCCTCCACCTTCTGCCCCAAGAGATCGCGCCGCGCCGGCGGCAGGTAGAGGAGCTTCGACCAGTCAGCGGTCGGCGCGGCGGCGGCAAGCCCGAGCGCCGCCGCGGCGGCGGCGTTAACCTTCGACCCGCCGGCAACGGCGGCCACCGAGAGGAGCCGGCCCAAGGTTAAGCTGGGGCGACCGAGCTCGCCCGATTGCGGTGGCAGAGCGACGTCGAAGACGAGGTGAGGGTTCTCCCGTGCGATGGTGCTGTACTCACTGGCGTAGCCGAAGTAGAAGATCGTCTGCCCGCGACTAAAGGCGGTGCGAGCCTCGGGTAGCGAGTGATTCCAAGAGTAATTGGGGCGCGCCGGATCGCTAAATTGGGTGTAGAAGTCGGTTACCGCCACAGCCGGCTTAACCGTGAATTTGAAATCTTGGTTTAAAGTAGAGACGAGGCGATTACTTTGAACGGCCACGATCGGATTACCGGCTTGTAAGAGAAGCAGGCTAATCAGGTCTTTGGCGTGAGCGATGTTGCGCGTTTCGCCAAAGGCGACCGCGCTTTGGAGAATATTGCGCCGACTATCAAACTTGGTGAGAGCGATCGTCCGCGCCACAAATTGCGACCACGTCTCGGGCACCGTCGGCAGACCGGCGGTGTTTAAAAGGTCTCGGTTGTAGTAGAGCACAATCGGATCGACGACCAGCGGCAGAGCCGAGACGCCATTCGCCCCAACCCAGAGCTCGCCGGCATCAACGTACGTGTCGCGATAATCGCGGAGCGAGAGCATCGTGGTGGGGATGGCGGCGAGGCGTGAGCGTTGCGTTAAGCCAAGCTCATGCGGCAAGAGGAGGAGATCCGGCGCGCGATTGTCGGCCTTGGCTTCGACGAAGTCGCGCTCAAGCGAAGCGCCCGCCTTCTCCACATAGCGAAGGCTGAAATAATCTTTATAACTCCGGTTGAAATTTTCGATGATATCCTGGACGTTCGACGCTGGCACCGTGCCCCAAATAGTGAGCTCGCCCGCCTGCCCACCCGAAGGCGAACGGTAACCGGGGAGAATGCCGGCGAAGATAAGCGTGCCGATAAGGATAAAGCCGAGGAAGAGGGCGATGAGAGCGAGTTGGAAGGTGGTGAGATTCTTCATTTATTTTTCAAATATTAAACCGTAATGATGGTCACCGGCGGGGAACTCCTTAACCAGTCGGAAGCCGGCTTGGGCCGCCACCTCACCCGCCGCCGCGGCGGTAACGACGTGGTCGGGGATCGGCCCCAAACCGCCGAAGGAGTCTTGCCAGTCAATGATCACAAGTTTGCCTTCGCGGCGGAGGAGGCGCTTCGCCTCAAGCAGGAGTGAGTACTTGGCACTTACTTGGAAGAGAAGATTGGCCACAACCACGAGATCAACGGTGCCATCGGCCAGCTTCGACCCGCCCGAGCGTTCAAGGTCAGCCCAGATGATCGAGATGTTATCGAGGCCAAGAGTCTTAACCTCGCGCTCGAGTTTGGTGAGCACCTCCTTCTGCACCTCGAGAGCATAAATGCGGCCGGAGCGACCCACCCGCCGCGCCATGGCGAGGGCATAAGCGCCACTCCCCGTGCCGAAGTCGGCTACCACCATCCCCTCCTTCAAATTAAATTGATCGACAACCGTCTTGGGATCGGAAAAAGGCATCCCTTAATTCTACTACGTAATTACAAACAAGTTAATGAGGCGAGATTGTCCCCAGCGCGGACCTTCATCACCCGCACGCCTTGGGTGGCGCGGCCGAGGGTCGGAATCTCGTCGAGCTTAGTGCGGATCACCTGCCCTTGCTTCGAGATGGCGAGCAGTTCGCTCGCCTCCGCCTCGAGGATTACGGCCTTCATTAATTTGCCCGTCTTCGGCGTCACCTTAGCCGTCTTGATCCCCGAGCCACCACGGTGCTGAATCTTGTATTCCGACACCTTGGTTCGCTTGCCGAAGCCATTGGCCGAAACGACGAGAATTTCGCTCACCGCGGCCGTCTCCTTATTAACCACCCCTAAACCAACCACCTCATCATTCTTACTTAACTTAATCGCTCGCACTCCGGCGGCACCGCGCCCCCTCTCGCGGATGTCGGCCGGCTTAAAGCGGATGCCCTGGCC
>JBBTTW010000009.1:0-10364 GCA_038064055.1 Patescibacteria group bacterium
TTCGCGGCGCGTTAAGACGAAGCTCCCTTCGTGAGCAATCTGGGTGCGCACTTTGTGTGCCTCCCAAGCATCTTGCAAGGTGAGGAAATCACTCGGCTCAATCGCCTTCAATCTCTCGCCCAAATTATCTCCGGGGTAGTTCATCGCTCGCACCATTTCATCAAGCATAATGTCGGCTTCCATAATCGCTTGCTTCCACTCGGCCGGATTATCGGAGTCCATCACCTGCATGATCTTCACCCAACGATCATTGCGGACGTTCTTGTCTGACGCGTCCGTGCGCACAGCGTTGAGGAAATCGCGCATCTCATCGCGTCGAAGATTGGCAATCCGATAAATGAGAACGAAGACAAGGATACCGAGGCCGAGAGCCAAGATGAGGAGGAAGGGCTTAGCGGCGGCAATGTAACGAGCGATAGCGAGGAGGAAAGGCAGGATCCCGAGGAGAAAGCGGTAAATGAGATTGAAGAAGAATTCGAGATTTAAATAATTAGGTTCAAAGATGGTCATAATGAGTCGCGAGTTTAAAGAGTCGATTCTCCTGCCAAGCGGGAGCGATGAGTTGGAGCCCGATCGGTAAGCCCGCGGCGTCTTGGCCACAAGGCAAAGAGATTGCCGGCAAGCCCGTTAGGTTGGCGGGTACGGTGAAGAGGTCGGCCAAGTACATCTGGAGTGGATCGGACGCGCGTTCGCCTAATTTGAAAGCGGTGGTTGGCGTGGTGGGTGTGAGGATGAGATCAACTTGGGTGAAAGCTTTTTTAAAGTCATCGGCCAGCGCGCGCTTCAAAGCCACGGCGCGATGATAGTAAGCGTCGTAATAGCCAGCGGAGAGGACGTAGGTGCCGAGGATGATTCGCCGCCGCGTCTCGCGGCCGCAGCCCTCCCCGCGCGTCTCGAGGTAGTCGCCAAGGAGCTCACTCCCCGATTGCGCCGCCCCGTAGCGTAAGCCGTCGTAACGGGCGAGGTTGGAAGAAGCTTCGGCGGGCATAATGACGTAGTAAGTAGCGAGAGCGTATTTGGCCGTCGGTAATTCTATATCGACAATCTTCACACCGGTTGCCGCCAACTTCTCGATCGCTTGATCGAAGCTCTCCTTCACCGCCGGCTCAAGCCCCTCGCTAAAGAAGTGGCGTGGCACGCCGACGCGATACTTCTCAACCGGCTTGTCTTCCGGCAATGCCGGCGGATTAGCCGTAGTACTGTCGGCCTCATCTCGACCGGCCATAACGGCCAGCACTCGCGCCGCGTCGTCAACACTTCGCGTGAGTGGACCAATCTGGTCGAGCGACGAGGCGAGAGCGATGAGCCCCGACCGCGAAACTTGGCCGTAAGTCGGCTTCAACCCCACAATGCCACAGAAGGCCGCCGGCTGGCGCACCGAACCGCCCGTGTCGGAACCAAGCGCCACCAAGGCGAGGTCCGCGGCGACAGCCGCGGCCGAGCCGCCCGAGGAACCACCGGGCACCCGCGTCTCGTCGATTGGGTTCTTGGTCGGGCCGAAAGCGGAGTTCTCAGTTGAGCTACCCATGGCAAACTCATCCAGATTGGTCCGACCGAGGAAGATGGCGCCCGCCCCGCGCAAGCGGCGCACCACCGTGGCATCGTAAGCCGCAACGTGGTTAGCTAGAATTTTCGAACTGGCGGAAGCGATCTTACCTTTAATTAAAATGTTGTCCTTCACCGCAATTGGCACGCCTTCGAGAGCGCGGGGCGCTTCGCCCTGCGCGCGGCGACGATCCACTTCCGCCGCATCGGCCCGCGCGGAGTCGAAGACTTCTAAGTAAGCGTTGAGTCGCGGATTGGCTTCCTTAATGCGAGCCAAGTAGTAATCGACGAGCTCCACCGCTTTCGCCTCACCCGAGACGAATTGGTCGAGCCAGCGCTTAATCGTTAGGTTGGCGAATTTTTCCGTCTTCATGATCGCTCGGCGAAAATCGCTTTGACCTTAAGATAGCCGGCCTTGTCGGTCGCTTTCGTCTGGAGCAAACCTTCTTCCGCTACTGACACCGGTTCATCCGCTCGCAAGTTATTTAAAGTGAGAGGATCGATCGCGGGAGCAGTGGCAAGATCGGTGGCGAGCGGCGCCGCCGCGAGTTGGTCAACGTAACCCAAGATCGAGCCAATGTCTTTCGTTAAGACCGCCTTCTCCGCCGCATCGAGCTTGAGGCGGGCCAAGAGAGCGAGGCGATCAATGTCTTTCTCTTCAATCATTAACCCTAGATTATCACGATTTGATCAGTTTTAAAAACTCCGTTTCGGTCAAAGTTTTAACCCCAAGCACTTCAGCTTGAGTCAACTTCTCCCCCGGCTCACGACCGACAACGACGAAAGTAGTGCTCCGTGAGACGCTCTCCACTACTCGCCCGCCCAAATTTTTAATCGCTTGCTTGGCCGCGGCGCGCGGTAAGCTCTCTAAAGTACCAGTGAGAACGAAGGTCTGCCCCGCGAGTGGTCCCGAGGCCGTGACTTGCTTGTAGGGCTCAACTTTAACGGACGCGAGCAGTCGTTTAACCATCGCCGCATTCTCCTTATCCTTCATCCAATCAACGAGTGATTTCGCCACCACCGGGCCGATGCCGGCAATGGCTTCGAAATCGCCAACTTTAGCGCGAGTGATCTTCGCCCAGGTGCCAAAGTGATGAGCCAGCAGCTCGGCCGTCTCCTCACCCAAACCGTCGATGGAAAGTGAGATGAGGAAGCGCGGCAAGGTAACCCGCCGCGCTTGCTTAATCGAGGATAGCAGATTGGTCACTGACTTTTCAGCCAAGCGAGGTAGAGAAATTAAATCGTCGTAAGTAAGATCGAAGAGATCGGGGTAAGAACTAATCACCCCTTCGTCGAGCAAGAGGTCCACCAACTTCCGTCCCAAGCCATCAATATCGAAAGCGCCCTTCGAAACAAAGTGATGGAAGCGGCGACGCAATTGCGCTCCCGAACGACGATTAACGCAACGGTGGGCCGCTTGCCCGGGGATGCGTTCGATCGCGCCGCCACAAGCCGCGAGAGTTCTGGGGAAGACAAATGGCTTCTCCTTACCCGTTCGCAATTCGCGCACCACCGACAAGATGTCGGGAATGATGTCGCCCGCTTTGCGAATGATCACCGTGTCTCCGACCCGCACGTCGAGCCGCTTGATCTCATCTTCATTATGGAGCGTGGCGCGGGCCACGGTGGTGCCGGCAATGAGCACGGGCCGCAAGCGCGCCACGGGCGTAACGACGCCGGTGCGACCAACTTGGAAAGTAATGTCTTCGAGCACCGTCGTCGCCTCTTCGGCCGGAAACTTGAAGGCGATGGCAAAGCGCGGCGCTTTGCCGGTGTAGCCGGCGAGAGCTTGGAGGGAGCGCTCATTCACCTTCACTGCGAGGCCATCGATGGCGTAACTCTCGGCCTCGCGCTTCGGCGACCACTCTTGCCAGTAAGTAATCACCTCCTCAATCGTCCGGCAAAATTTAAAATATTTATTAACCTTGAAGCCGAGGGTCTGCAAGCGCTTAAGTTCCTCAACCTGCGTTGAGGGTAGAGAGAAGTTAGCGGCGGCGATATCGTAGATGAAACTATCGAGCCGCCGCGCCGCCACCGCCTTGGCATCGAGTTGGCGAATGGTGCCGGCGGCCACATTGCGCGGGTTGGCAAAGAGGGGTTCGCCGGCGGCGGCGCGCTCGGCGTTAATCCGTTCGAGCTCCCCCTTCGCGAGCCAGATCTCTCCTTCCACCACGAGATCAACGTCTTCGTGGAGCTTGAGCGGGATGGACTCAATCGTGCGGACGTTCGCCGTTACATCTTCGCCCACGCGGCCATCGCCGCGCGTGGCCGCCGTCTTGAGCAAGCCGCGCTCGTAAGTGAGCACGATCTTGAAGCCATCAATCTTAAGCTCGGCCACATAAGTCGGCGCGGCGCCGACCACCCTCCTCACCCGCGCGTCGAACTCGCGCATCTCGTCAGGGGTGAAGGCGTCGTTGAAGGACCATTGGGGTACCGTGTGCTCAATCTTCTTAAACGCCGGTAGCGGCTCACCGGCCACGCGCTGGGTTGGTGAGTCGGGAGTGATGAGCTCGGGGTAAGCTGACTCGAGTTGAGTAAGCTCGTGTTTGAGTGAGTCAAGGGCCGCGGCCGAGATCTCCTCTCGGTCGAGCACATGGTACAGGTAGCGATGATGATTGATCGCCTCCCGCAACTTAAGAATCCGTTGTTTAGCCTCTTCGCGACTCACTTTCATCTCCCTAATTTACTATAGGAAGACAATAAAGACTATGGTCGGATGTCTCGAACTCGGTACTCGAATCTGATCGGCACAAGCGTAGTGCCAGCTCTTAATTTAATAAAGTAAGGTGAATTATTTAGGATTTGAATCAGTTTTTCTGGGACGATAACAGAGAAGGTAGTTTGCCCACCTGGATTAATGGTCGTGCAATTTGGCGGAGTACTAGAACAAGAACCTCGGTTTCCGCCCAATACACACTCAACGGGCTGGTGACTACCAGGGATGGAGTTAATTATGTCCCTAATAGAATTACCAGTGAAGGAATTGAAGGAGTCGGTGCAGAGTTCAACCGCCTCGCCGGAATTAAGCGTCAAAGTGGCTTCATTAGATTGAGCTTCCTGGCCGGCATTATGGAACTCGATGGCGATAACTCCCGGACTAACGGTAAAGCTAGGCGCCGCGGCGGTCTGATCAACGAAGATAACTGTCACATCCTTATTCCCAACGCCGACATTTACCACACAACTTGTGTTGGCGGCACAACTAGGTTCACTCCAAGCATAATGATAATTAGGATCGAGCGGGTCAGTAGAGTTGGTATTGATTGCTGGGCTGGCATTAAGAGTTACGCTCTGACTCGCGCCATAAGTAGCCGTGCATGAACCGCTCGACGTTCGGCAATCAGAGATGGCCCCAGAAATGGGTGCGGGAGAGCTTCCGGCATCGACGTCACCCCTGTCGTCGCCACCATTCACATATACGTGAAGGACTGAGATACTTAGATCCGCCACGGAGACAAAGCAGGAATTAGTACCTGTCCGACCGGTACTATCGGTGACCACGAAGGCGGCTCGGCCAGTGGTCTGACCAGCTGAATAGGTGGGTCCGTCGGTCGTATGATCTGGATTAGCAATATTAGTAGCTAAGAAATTGACATCCCCAACCGCCCCCTGAATACCACAATTGACTCCATCGCCATTACCCCAACAGAATCTGTACGGGCCAACTCCATTATTCGAAGTAATCGAAGCCTTCCACTTAGTTACCACCCCCACATCAACCGAATTCACTGGGTTACCACTACTATCTACTGCATTACAGGCAGCATCTAAGGTGCCGACTCGAACGCAATGATTCGTACCGCAGAAGCTAATCCAACCAACAACATCAGATCCCCAAGCGAAATTATTTTGCGGACTGGTGAGTGATCCGAGTTGGCCAGTCGCTTGATCATAAGAAACTTTATAGTTACTTAGGGCGCAAGAGGTATTAAGACAATTAAGACTGATCCAACCATCCCAGCCACCACGATCAGATGATGGTCTTAACTCACCCTTACATCGATTAGCTTCCGTGTCATTTTTAAACACCGAGCAAGCTCTCGCCCAACCAGTGAAGCTGGTGCCGGCGGCATCTAATTCTCCCCCATGGAGGTTGGTTGCCCCAGTTGGCCAACTATCTCCAGCGGCAAGATTGGTTGAAGGATTAAAGTTAATCCAGCCAATGTTGGAGCTCCAAGCGTACTTATTTAACTTCCCGTCTGAAGTCATTTCGACTCCGTAATTACTATTTGCTCCATTAACCGCATTACCCTTGAAGTTAACCCAGCCGACATTAGAACTCCAAGCATAGCCAGACAAATCTCCACCAACGGTAGCCCCCTGACCAAAGACTTTCAATGTTGAGATCGTGGTAATTCCTACCAATAAAGTCAGCCCAACTCCAAGAACCCACCGACGATTATTTGACATTATATTATTCTATCACTGATATACCCTTAATCTTAGTTAACTTATCCACATCTTACTGCCTAACCCGCGCGCGTCGCTCGACTAATCTCGAACTGTTGTTACTGCAAGTGTTGTACCCATAAGCAGTTGATATCACCTTACCAGCATCACTCACCCCTGCCCCCTCGCCATAGTCTCCGTAATCTCCGGAGACAACCTTAACCACCTCAACGGTGGCACAAGAACCAATTAATCCTGCTCCAGTTAAATTGTAACGACTGATCACGTAATCTGGGGAACCGGCAACATGATTAGGTGCCGTGACTACTGCCAATTTTGTAATTTGACCACTGCCGCAAGAGAAAGCAGAATCTGGATTACCAGTCCCGCCGAAGCTCACCCCAGACTCCGTGATAGTAACCTGACCAAAGGGATTAACATTGGTGTCATTGCCGGTATTGTCTTTATAAAAACGATCGGTGAAGTAAGCACAATCAAGGGCACTAAGCGCGGTGAAGTGAGCGACCTGTGATTCCCTGCTAACGGCGGTCAAAATAAGCTGTTTGTAAGTAATGTTGAGCAGACTTAAACTGATAGTCAGAACAATACTGACCAAGAGGATGGCGTAGAGCAAAACGACTCCGTGTTTTTTGTTAACTTCGATCAAAGACATAGCGATAGAGTGATACACTTTCGGCTTTCGTTTTATCGGTCCAAGTAACTACCGACTTCAGTAACGCCTCGGTTGGTGTTAATGATACCACCGACAAGGTCCTCGTGAATATCGGGCCGGAGAAATTAATGGCAGAAGCCGAATCATATTGCTTGTAGAAATGGATATTGCTGTCGTAAGCAATTTGGCAATTATTAAGAGCACTGCAAGAAGAAAAGATAACTTGATCAGAGACCGCCAAATTGCCTGTGCCACAGTAGGGTGCGGCTAAGCAAGCATCGAGAGCATTGAGGAACGCTACTCGGTTGGCATAATTATTTTGAATTTGGGTCCCCATTAGATCCAAGCCTTCTTGAGCCAAGTAAGTACCAATTAATTGATTCTGGGCGTAGAAACCATCGGTGATGCCTCGCGTGGCCGTGGTCATCGGACCCAAAACGCCAATGAGTAAGATGGTGATGGCCACCAAGGTTTCAATCAAAGTGAAGCCTTGATTATTGCGACCTAAGATTTTTTTAAATTTCGATCTCATTTAGAAATTGGCTTTAACGGTAGTTTGTAAATTAAATCGCGTTGGTGTTTTGCCTGGAACCTCACCTTCGATCACGATCACCGCCCTTGGAGTCCGATTGGTGCCACTCAAAGAAGGGATATAGAACCGTAGGGAATTAATGTCGATATCATTGGAGGTTAGGGCGATGAATCCCGAGTCACCAGTCGAGACCTTCTCGATCCGGCCTTGACCACTGCCGTTATCCTTAAAGCGGTAGATGACATAACGATCGACCGCCCCCGCTCGCTCGGACTTAAAGATGACACCTTGACCATCGATCGTACACTCCTCATCTAGGTGGTTCTCCGCCGCTCCAGCGCTAGTGAGGTAACCGTTGGCATTATCTGGAACGGTACCCTCCAGACAGCCGAAGCGAGAGCCTTCGCGCAAATTAAGCACCATGCTATCCATGGCGAAACTAAGATTATCGATCGCCAATTTGATCGCTTGGGACTTACGATTAACATTACTCGCCGTGACTAAGGCACCAGTGGTGATGACGGCCACAATCGAAAAAATTGATACCGCCACCATAATCTCAATGAGGGTGAATCCGGAAATAGTTTTGTGTTTTAGGCTATTGATCATAAATTATCAGTAACCAAAATTTGACCGGATTTACGAACTTCAACGAATTTCTTATCCCCTGTTCTAGCTGATTGCAATTCAACCTTCACACTCGAGGCCGTAATGCCAGTAAATTCAGCATCGGGATAAAAACGTTGAAAACTGAAATCGAGTAAATTTGAACTGATCGAGCTACAACTAGAATCGCAGGCATAAAGGTTGGTTATATCGACTCCACCCCGAACAACAAACCGCTCAATCACATTAGCACTATCGCCGCCGAACCCAGCGGGTGAATTCTTGTCCGCGTATAAGATAAAGGACCTTCTATCTCCCGACGGAGTAATATCAAAATACAAACCATATGAGGGGAAGTTGGTAGTCCCCCCGCTTGAGGAGCGGGTGCCGATGCCGTAGATCTGCGCTTGGCGAATAGTGACGGAAATTTCTTGAGCCACGAGTTGCAGCGCCGTTTTATCTCGAAAGGCGGGCATGTTGGAGAGAACGACGAGGGTCATGATGAGAAAAATGGAGATGACGACGAGCATCTCGATTAAAGAGAAGCCGAAAACAGCCTCTAGCTTGTAGCTTGTAGCTTGTAGCTTGCCCGTCCGAATCGCTGGGCGAGGCGGATAGTTTGTAGAAAATAGCTTCATGAGATTAGGAAGAGGGAGAAGATGTCGAGTTGGTAGAGATAGACGAGCAAGGTGCCGAGGACGAGGAAGGGAGCGAACGGCACTTCGCTCTTAACATTGTACCGCTGAAAGGCGATGAGAGCGAGACCAACGGCGGCCCCGATCCAGAAGGCGAGCACGGTGGCAGAGAGAGCGTCGGGCCAGCCGAGGAAGAGGCCGAGGCCGATCACGAGTTTAGCATCGCCGAAGCCAATCCAGCGGCCGCTTGAGACAAGCCAGAGGAAGGCGAAGAAAGCGAAGAGCGAGAGTCCAACGATAACCGGCGCGCCGGGCGCCCCTAGCCAGACGGCACGGAGTAGTGCGAGCGCGCCGAAGGCATAGACGAAGTGATCGGGAATGATCTGGTGCCGAAAGTCGTAGACAGTAATGACGATGAGGAGGCTAAGCAGGAGCCAGTCGAGGAAGACGGGCCAAATGAGGAGGCCGCCCCAGAGGTTGAAGCTGGCGCAAAAGAGGTAGGCGGTAAGGAGCTCCACCAGTGGGTACTGCCACGAAATCTTGGCGCCGCAGGCGCGGCACCGGCCGCGCTGAGCGAGGAAGCTAAGCACGGGCACGAGCTCGTACCACGCCAACTGGTGACCGCACCGAAGGCAGCCGGAGCGGCCAAGCACGGTGCGGCCCGTTTGGTAACGGTAGATCACCACATTGAGGAAGCTACCCACAATGAGCCCAAAGACGAAGACAATTACGCTAGGCAACCAGAGCATCACTTAGATTATACTAGATTTTCGAAATAAATGGTTGAGGATAAAGAAAGTCCAGATGGCGATTAAGGCACTAGCGCCAACTTGGGTTAATAAGTGATTCAAACCAACGGCCGTGACGCCAACATACATGATTAGGGTGTTGGCGGTTAAATTACAAAGTGACAGAACGAGGAAGGCGCCACCCTGCCAATGAAGATTATCTAGGGAATGATTCTCGAACGTAAAAAATTTATGCAGAATAAAACTAACCCCAAGAGAAGTAATGAAGGCGATAATCGAGCTGGTTAGATACCAAACATGAAAAATGTCGGTCAGAAAATAAAGGACAAAAATATTAGTAGCAAAGCCGCCGCCACCAGCGATAAGGAATTTAAAAAGTTTGAGCAATAACTTATTAGAGTGGTTGGTAAACCGCATAGACCTCGTCATTATACACTCGCTTGAAATGATCTTTATCTTCTAAAAGGATATTGAATAAACGATAATTCTTCGCCGTGACGATGTAATCCGTCTTTAGATCGATTTTAATCACCTTAGCGGCGGCGGCAACCTCTATTTTAATCCATTTCTCCCTCGTCTCGTCTCGACGCCAGGCTAGGCGTTGCTCGTTCGCTTTATCTTTACACTCTTCTAAATTACAAAGGTAGCCATGACTGCCAAGATTCCACCACTTCCAATACAAATCGGGACTGTAGAGGTAGAAGAAACGCGGTTCGAGACCGGCGAGATAATAATTCTTGGGACTATGGTAATAGAGTTGAGGGAACCAACTCCAGTTGGTATTGAAGACGACGTCGCCGGGCTCCGTATTCCCCTTCAACCACTCCCCGACACCGGAAAATTCGTTGACGCTCGCGCCTCGAGATAGAACTTGCTGGAGGAAGAGGACGTTGCCAGCAAACAAGTAAATAATCATTACCGCAAGACCAATGATGATCCCCCGCTTAACGAAGGGGTCGGAAATGGAGACAAAGCGGCGAAGTGACTCGAGGGCAACAATAAGATAAAGCGCGGCGAAAAACATGAAGAAGTCGCCGAAGCGGGCACTAATGGCCGTCGTCCCGAGCCAAGTGCCGATGGTGAGGAAGAAGAGCGCGAGTTGGAGCGGCCGGCCGGCGGCACTACCGGAGAAATACTCGGCTGACTCATGATTCCGAAATCGAGCCGAGAAATACTGGTAAATCTCGGCGCCGCCGGCCAAGAGTAAACCGGCGATAATGAGCGAATTATTCCGG
>JBBTTW010000010.1:0-12452 GCA_038064055.1 Patescibacteria group bacterium
CCACGACGCGAACGCCGGCCAAAAAGCGCCGATAGTTCGTCGCTTCGGTTGGAGCAAATCACTCCGTCTTCGCGACGGGGTGATTTCGTGCTAGACTCTCTAGGTTATGACAATCCTAGCCAAGTTTTTTGGCGACGAGAATTCCCGTTTCCTAAAGCAGATCGAACCCTTGGTGGGGCAAATTAATGCGCTCGAACCGACCTTTGCTGAGCTTAAAGATGATGAATTGAAGCAGCAGACGGTACTACTTAAGTCGCGTCTCAAGGAGGGCGAGACGCCGGAAGCGATCTTGCCGGAGGCTTTCGCGCTGGTGCGCGAGGCAGCCAAGCGCACCCTCGGCCAGCGTCACTTTGACGTCCAGCTCATTGGCGGCATTGCCTTACATCGCGGCCGGATTGCCGAGATGCGAACGGGCGAAGGCAAGACCCTCGTCGCTACGCTCGCCGTCTACCTTAATGCCTTGAGTGGCGAGGGGGTGCACGTTGTCACCGTCAACGATTACTTGGCGCGGCGCGATGCCGTCTGGATGGGACAGATCTACCACTTGCTTGGACTTACGGTTGGAGTAATCAATAATCAAGCTTCTTACCTTTATGATCCAAGTCACGTCGAGCGTGAGGCCGATGACACGCGCGATAGCACCGGCTCCTTCCGCGTCGTCCACGAATTTTTGAAGCCAAGCTCACGGCGCGAAGCGTATGTGGCCGACATTACTTATGGTGCGAATAATGAATTTGGTTTCGACTACCTCCGCGATCACTTAACTTATCGACGAGAAGACATTGTCCAAGCCACGCCGCCCACGCGCGTGGGGCACGCTTTCGCTGTAATTGACGAAGTGGACTCGGTGCGCATCGACGAAGCGCGGACGCCACTCATCATCTCGGCGCCGGTGGCGCCGTCCGATAGCCTCTATAAAACGTTTGCCCAATTGGCCGCGACGCTTACACCGGAGACGGACTACACTCTCGATGAGAAGCATAAGAGTGCGGTCGTCACGGCGAGCGGCATTACGCGAGCCGAGCAAGCGCTCGGGATCGAGAATCTCTACACTGACCTTGGGATCAAATACGTCCACCACTTGGAGACGGCGGTGCGGGCGAAGGCTCTCTTCCTCCGCGATCGCGATTATGTCGTACGGGGTGGGGAGGTAGTGATCGTCGACGAGTTTACCGGTCGACTCCAGCCTGGCCGTCGCTGGTCGGATGGCTTACATCAGGCGATCGAGGCCAAAGAAGGAGTGGCGATTAAGGAGGAATCGCGGACGTATGCCAGCATCACGCTCCAGAATTATTTTAAACTATACAAGAAGTTGGCCGGCATGACGGGTACGGCCGAGACGAGCAGCGAGGAGTTCCGTAAGGTCTACGGCCTTGAGGTGACGGTGATTCCGACCAATCGGCCAAGTGTGCGACAAGACTTAACCGACCTTGTCTTCCAAACGGAAGCGGGGAAGTTTAAAGCCGTGGTGAAGCAAGTGGCCGAACTCCATACCAAGGGTCAGCCAGTGCTCGTGGGTACGGCTTCGATTGAGAAGAATGAAGCCCTCTCCGTCTACCTCCGCCAAGCGGGAGTGCCGCATCGTATTTTGAATGCCAAGAATCACGAAGAGGAAGGTCTGATTATCGCCGAAGCGGGTAAGCGCCGTAGTGTCGTCATTGCGACGAACTTAGCTGGCCGCGGCGTCGATATTAAATTGGGTGGCGCCGCGGCGAGCGCTGTGGAGGCCGCGGCGGTGAAGGCGCTTGGCGGTCTCTATGTCCTCGGCACCGAGCGGCACGAGGCGCGCCGGATTGATAATCAACTCCGCGGCCGCGGCGGCCGCCAGGGTGATCCGGGAGTGACCCGCTTCTTCCTCTCGTTTGAAGACACCCTCACTCGCATCTTCGTTTCGGATAATATAAAGAAGATGATCAGTCGCTTCGGCTTGCCCGAAGACGAGGCCATCGAGAATCGCTTGGTGGCGAAATCGATTGAGAATGCGCAGAAGAAGATTGAGGGTCTCAACTTCGACTCGCGGCGTCAACTCCTTGAGTACGACAACGTCCTCAATCATCAGCGCTCCACCATCTACACTCGTCGTGAGGCCATCCTCTTGGGCGACCGAGCGTCGCTTGAGGCGCTACTTGAAGATTACATACCACCCGCCACCCTCGAGCTTGAGGAGTTGCGCCGGATTATGCTCGCCACACTAGACGCCCTGTGGGTCGACCACTTGGAGGCGATGGAGTACTTGAAACAGGGTGTTCGACTCCGAGCTTACGGCCAACGTGATCCACTGATTGAGTACAAGCGCGAAGGGTTAGGACTCTTCAAGTCAATGGAAGCGACGATGGTGGAGAATATTGTGCTCGCGGTGAAGCAGGTGGTTGAACCTAAAGCGACCTCAACTTCCAATCCCACCCATTTAAAATTAAATTTGCCCAACTCGCCGATAATCAATTCGATCAATAATAACAATCAGGCAAAAGTTGGCCGTAATGATCCTTGCCCTTGCGGCTCGGGCAAGAAGTACAAGAAGTGTCACGGTCAATAAACGATAAATTCGAAAAATTAAAGTAACCTCCAGTTTCCGAAGCTAGTTTTAAACAACGGAACCATTTGATCTTTTGCGAAGAAAGGGGGAGTTCGTGTACGAACAATATAAGCACTTACCGCTTATCCATGCCGGGCGATGGTCAAAACGCTTGGGTCGAGGCCGAATATCTTTCGAAGACTTACTTTCTTGGGCGAACGAAGGTTTGCTGCTAGCGTTGAGAGATTACGATGAGCGGCGCGGCGCCGCCTTCGAGTCCTACGCTTATCGGCGAATGGATGGTGCGGTCCAAGATGGCCTGCGGTCGATCGTGGACGGCGGGCGGAGTAAATTTCGGAAGCCAATGATCTGCGCCACTGACTGCTTTAGTGTTGACGACAAAAACGCGTTTTTTCGCTTGGAGTCTGGAGAGGATCAACTTTTCCTAGTGGAAGAAGCCGACCTGTTCGACTTCCTCGGTCGAGGTTTGAATCGGCGAGACAAGCTGATTCTTCAGTTGAAGTATCGAGAAGGATTATCCGATCTCGAAGCCGGGAGAGTCATCGGAATATAGAGGCAGCTCGTCGCTTTCCATGACCAAAGGTTGAGACGGGAGTGGCGTAATCTGCTCGAGAACTAAGCCGCTTTGTAAGCGGCTTTTTTATCCCCATTTTTAACTGGCTTTTATCTAAATCTAATCACTCAATCGTGATATAATTTAGGCTAATTGAATAAGTAGATGAATCGCGCCCAAGGACAAATTAATAGTCCGAAACGCTTCTTTCATCATGTGAGGAGCGACAAAAGATCGTGGTCTTTTCTCGTTGCTATCTGCCTCTTAATTTTCAGTTTTTCCAGCTTAGTTTTAACTTTTGATCGAGCGGAAGCGGCAATTAATCCGCAAATTAATTATCAAGGCAAACTCACCAACGCTTCGAACGCCACCGTCTCCGATGGTTCGTACTCGATTGTCTTCTCACTCTACACCGTCGCTTCCGGCGGATCAGCCATTTGGACGGAGACGCAATCGCCGACGGTGACGAACGGTCTCTTCTCGGTGATGCTTGGCACGACGACGAGTTTGTCGAGTGTCGACTTCAATCAAACTCTCTATTTGGGAGTTAACGTGGCGGCCGACGGTGAGATGACGCCGCGCAAGGTAATCGGCACGGTGCCGGCGGCCTTCGTCGCTTCTTATGTTAGCGGCAGTACCACTCCTTCCTCCTTCGGTACCACTACTCCCATTGCGAATGTTCAAGTTACGATCGAAGCGACAACCACCACCGCCATCCCGCTTGCCATCCGCGGCGCGACGAGCCAGACAGCGAATCTCTTGGAAGTTCAAAATGCCGCTGGCGCAAATTTACTCTATCTTAGTTCCACTGGTGGCTTGTTTGCCTCCTCCACCCTTCAAGCGACGGGCGCTACCACTCTCTATGGAGTCCTAACTAGCATCAGTAGCGGCACTTCAACTTTCGCTGGATCACTCGCGGTGACGGAAGTTAATGCCACTTCAACCTTCGCTGGTGGCATAGATTTATCAAGCGGCTGCTTCTCGATCAATAATAGTTGTGTCGGCGCGGGCACGGCTTCTCAATGGACCACCTCGGGTAGCAATGTCTACTTCACCGGCGGCAACGTCGGCATCGGCACCACCTCGCCCGGCACCACCCTCGCCCTTCAAGGTAATGCCCAGATCATGGGTAACCTCACCATCGCTAATCAATTGACGACTGGAGCCTTAACCGCGACCGGCACCATCACTTCCCTCACCACCGCCACCTCGACCTTCGCTGGGGGACTCAGTGCCGTCGGTCTCGCGTCCTCGGCCGGCCTGACTATTACTGCGGGATCTATTCTTAATACTTCCACCGCCACCAGTACTTTCTCGGGTGGTCTTGCCACCGCCGGTCTCCTCTCTACTAACGGTCTAATTATCTCAAGCGGCAATGTCGGCATTGGTACGACTTCACCAGCACAAAAACTTCATTTATCTGACGGAACCTTGCTCGTAGACAACCCCGCTACCCCAACCTTGACCGGTACCTATGATACGACCGGTGATGCCATAGGAGTTCACATCTCCGGCAAATACGCTTATGTCGCTGATGGTGCATCCGGTCTCCAAATTATCGACGTGAGCAACCCCGCCAGTCCAACCCTAGTTGGACCTTATGATACGGCTGGTACAGCTCATGATGTGTACGTTGCTGGTAAATATGCTTACGTCGCTGATGACTCGGCTGGTCTTCAAATTATCGACATCAGTAATCCATCCGCCCCAACTTTAACTGGCACTTACAATACTAGTAGTACCGCTTATGAAGTAAATGTTTCTGGTAAATATGCTTATGTGGCCGATTTTACTTCATTACAGATTGTCGATATTAGCAATCCCGCCAGCCCAACCCTGGCCGGAGCTTATTCTGGTCCCAATACTTATGGAGTTTACGTCTTCGGTCAATATGCCTACCTGGCTACCTATAGTAGTGGGTTGAAGATTGTCGATATCAGCAACCCCACCAACCCAATTTTAACTGGAACTTACGACAGTAGTGAAGAATCTTTTGGAGTTTACATCTCTGGTAGATACGCTTACTTAGCGGATTATGATGGCGGGCTTAGAATTGTTGATGTTAGTAATCCTGCCAGCCCAAGCTTAGTCGGCACTTATGATGTTAGCAGTCTTATTCGCAAGGTTTATGTCTCTGGTAAATATGCTTACGTGACTGATGACAATCTTGGTCTTCAGATTATCGATGTGAGCACTCCGGCCAGCCCCAATTTAGTCGGCACTTATAGTAGCAGTCTCAGTCGTAATCTGTACGTCTCCGGCCGTTATGCTTATGTGGGGGATAGTGGTTCCGGCCTTCGAATCATTGATATTAAGGGAGCAAATATCCACGCCTTAACTGCCGGTAATATTGAGAGTGATAATATCACCATCAATGAAAATTTGAACGTAGGGAACAGCCTTTCCGTCCGCGGTGGGTTGAATATTGGCACCGGCGGGTTATATTCTTCGGGCCCGATTTCAATTCTGATGTCCTCGACCACGGCTTCAGCGACCAGCACCCTCTCGGCTTATTTCCAAGGGGCGGTCGCTATCGGTACCACTACTCCTTACGAAAAATTTACTCTCACGGGTGGCTCCTTCCGCCAAACTCCCGGGAATCCGACTTTAGTTGTCAGCACCACGACCGCCAACTGGACTCCGAACGCCGTGACGATTCAAGGTCGTTACGCTTACTCGGTCGGTAATGGCACTGGCGGTGATGATCTCAAAATTATGGATGTGTCTAATCCCACCACCCCGATTCTCGCCGGTCGAGTTGCAATCGGGGATTCTCCCCAAGATGTCGCCGTCGCCGGTCGTTATGCTTATGTGGCGGACAGTGGCAATGATGCCGATGGTTTTAAAATCATTGATATTTCTAACGTAGCTAACCCCACCGTGCTTAGCTCTCTTAATTTAGGCACCTTCGGTTCCACTATGAGAATTGAAATTCAAGGTCGTTATGCGTATGTGACGGAGACTCTAACCGCCAGTCTCTTCGTGATTGATATTTCTAACCCCGTCGCCCCCCTACTTCTAGCCACGCTTAATTTTAACACCACAGCCGCTTCCGGCCCGAGTGATCTCGTGGTGATTGGCAAATATGCATACATTGGTGATCGGAGTAATGATCGTCTAAATATAGTTGATATATCTAATCCCTATGCTCCAGCTCTCGCCACCTCAACGGACACTGGGGGGACGAATCCGCGAGGACTCGCTGTCTCTGGACGCTTTGCCTATATCACTTATAGTAGTTCCGATCAACTTAAGATTGTCGATATTTCGAATCCAAGCTCGCCCACGGTTCTAAGCACCACCGCTCTTGGAACAGTTCTCCCCGCCAGTATCTCGATTATGGGTCGTTATTTGGTAATTGTTGATCAAACCACCGATGATCTCGATCTTTGGGATGTCGCTTCACCCACCGCTCCCACCTTGGTCGGGAGTCTCTCTCTCGGCACTGGTGTCCCCACGATGGTAACCACGGCCGGCCGCTACGCCTACGTGACTGATTCCAGCCAAGATGATCTAAAAATTATTGACCTCTCCGGTGCGGAAATGACCTCGGCGGTTATTCATTCGCTTGAAGCTGGCTCATTGCAAGTGCGAGAAGGAGCATCAATTAATCAGAATTTGTCTGTTTTAGGCGGACTTAATATTGGGGTGGGAGGCATCTTCACTTCCGGACCACTCTCGGTTTCGGTTGCCTCAACCACCGCTTATGGGACCGCTTCGACTTCTGCTTACTTCCAAGGTAATGTGGGTATTGGTACCACTACTCCCGTTTCCACCCTCTCGATTCAAGGCTCACTCTGCGTTCGCGGGGGTGGCGCGTGTGGAGTAACGGAAGGCAACATCTACCTTACCGCCGGTGCAGTGACCGACATCGACTTAGCCGAGAATTACCCCATCTCTGATGAGACGCTCGAAGCGGGAGACATCGTCTCTCTTTCTTCCACTACGAAGACCTACATTATCTCGGGCGAGACGGAGAGAGAGACTATCGGTACTTTGGTTAAAGCCGAAGCATCATCGACCTTACCACTACTCGGCATAGTGTCCACTCAACCCGGGCTCCTTCTTGGTTACGATATTAAAGAGGCGCCGGTTCGACCAGTGGCGCTGGCTGGTCGAGTTCCAACTAAGATCGCTGGCCCGATCGCCATCGGGGATGAAGTTACGACCTCAGACACTCCGGGCGTTGGTCGGAAGGCATCTTACGGTGAATCAGTGGTAGGTATCGCCTTGGAAGCGAAGACGACGGAAGAGGTCTCACAGATTATCGTCTTCGTCCAACTTAGTCGGGCGCGCCTTGATCCTGCCGTCTTCGATAATGACTTTACTGGCTTCGATTTCATTACCGCTAAAGCCGTCCGGGGGTTACTCGATGCTTGGAGTATTGATGAGGAGGGGAACTTAGTGGTGAAGTCAATTAAGATTAAAGAGACTCTCTGTATCGGCGAGACTTGTATTGATGAATCCGGATTGCGGGCCTTACTCGATCTTCGTAATCAGCCTAGTAGTCAACCTGCGCTAATCATCATGAATCCGAGCGGTACCGGCAATCAAGAACCGTCTAACCCCGAACCGTCGGCGACTACAACCGAAATCACCGCTACGACGACCGAAGAAGTTATCCCCACCCCCCTAGACGATTCACCAGGTGAATCGTCGGGCGAACAGTCTGAAGATCAGACTGTTTTAGCCGACCCCATCCCCGATTCTCCGGTTGAAGAACCGGTAGAGGTGCCCCCTCCTTCAGTTGACGAGACAACTAATCTTCCTTCTGATTCTACAACCGAAAATGAGGTAAAGGACATTCCTCCGCCACCGGTCGAAAATCCGGCCGAAACTAGCGGCCCAGTGTCTTTGATGTCCTTTAGATTTATTTAAGTTCTGTCTCTTAGAATTTAAGTTCAGATAAGTCTCAAAAATTGATAGAAATTGCTTGATTTATTAAACCCAGTCTGTTAGTTGTAGAGCTAGATTACTAGCTCTTTTTTGTTCTTTCTTTTGATTTGCTCTTTTTGGCGATCAGTATTTATTTTCTTCTGTTCTGCAGCTAGAGCAAATCCATGACAAAAAGTTTCAACCTTAATTTTTGGTGCTTTATCCTCGTCTTCGTACTGGGGAGCCTTTTTGTGTCTAGTCGCGGGAGCTTGGTCTATGCCGCGGAAACAGAATCAACTGATGGCCCAATAGCGATAAGTGATGAATTTACGGGTGGTATTGCTTCGACGCAAGTAGAAATAATAGAAATAGAGGAAACTCAATTTACGACACTAGGTGATTCATCGGGTCCGGTAATTGATGGGACAACCTCGATTATCAGTACGCCGAGTACGGAGAATAGTTTCCAGACTCTCGGCGGCTCCGGCGGTGGATCCACGAGTACCACTACCTCCGTTTCGGTGGAGGGGAGTTTCCAAACTCTAGCCACACCAATCGAACCGCCGGTTAATCCAAGCGGCGGGGGAGGCGGTAGTAATAGTGGCGGCGGCAGTGGTGGTTACTTAGCTATCGCTCCGGTCACAAGATTGCCAGGCGCCTGCCCCGTCTATCTTCTTAAATTCATCAAGTTTGGAGAAGCCAATGATCCGGTGGAAGTAGCTAAGTTGCAGGCCTTCCTCCACAATTATGAAGGTTTTTCTAATCTCGCGATCACTGGTTCCTATGATGAGGCCACACTGGCCGCGGTGATGATCTTCCAAGTGCGCTACAAGGAAGCCGTTCTTACGCCATGGGGGATTGATTACCCAACCGGCTATGTTTATATCACCACCACTTTGGCGATCAATAATCTCTACTGTGAGCGAGATCCAGCGAACGACTTAGTCTTTAAAGTTAAAACAGGCCAGCTTGTCTTACCACAAGTGGCCACTAGTACTACGGCTACCACCACTTTGCCCGAAGTTGGCTCGGAGAAGCAGCCTTTCTGGCTTCTGGCGGCGCTTGGGTTCTGGGACTTCCTCAGCGGTTTACCCTGCTGGTTTATCATTCTCTTCTTTCTTATTTTAATACTGTGGATAGTGGGTTTAAGAGATCGAGACAAAGATGATATAATGAAAAAATGATCAATTTCAATAACCGAAAGGGGTTTACAATCATTTTACCCTTAGGATTACTTAGTTTAACTCTGGCCCTGTTTGGTTTAAATATTATAAACGAAAATGACCAAGTCGGGAGTTCTCGCTCAACCAGAAGTGGAATGGGGGTGATCAACCTTTTTCCAAAACCTGCCCCCATCGCTACTTCAACAGCCCCGGTCAAACCGAACATTGTGCTGATTGTGACGGATGATCAACGTTACGATACGACTTGGGTCATGACTAATTTAACTCAGGAATTGAAAAATAAAGGAGTGACTTTTGAAAAAGCTTTCGTAAACAATCCTTTGTGTTGCCCCTCACGAACCAGTATTTTAAAAGGCCAGTATTCCCACACTACTAACTGTACCAATAACGCTAGTTGCAAAAACGAGTTTAATAATCTGGATACTCTCAGTGTTTGGCTGCAAAATGCTGGTTACCGCACCGGTCTCTTCGGAAAATATCTTAACGGTTATCAAGGAGGAATTGATCCAACGCCTCCCGGGTGGTCAAAGTGGGTGGCTTTCTCTCCGTCTAATCCACCAAGCTATTTCAATACAAGTCTATTCGTGGACGGGCAACAAATGACTACTGGATCTCTTTACTCGACTGATTATCTCGCGAGCGAAGCCATTAATTTTATGTTGGCAGACGTTGCTTCTTTCAGTTCATCTGAGCCACAGCCGTTCTTTGTCTACTTCACTCCTTCTGCCCCTCATTCTCCAGCAGAACCATCCAATTCTCCCTTAGATGTCTGTCCCGACCCGCTCTCTCCACCACCCGGAAGTGAGATCCCTTGCGCGATTGCCAATTTACCACCGTGGAGACCACCTTCTTACAATGAGTCTGATTTGAACGATAAACCAACTTGGCTTAAAAATAAACCGTTGATCACGCCAGAGGAATCAACAGAATCGGACGAGTTCCATAAAAAACAGTTGCTAACCTTGTTGCCAGTCGATCGGGCAATTGGACAAATAGTTGCGGCTTTAAAAAAGAATAATAAAATCAATAATACTGTTATTATTTTTACTTCCGACAATGGTCTCGCTTGGGGAGAGCATCGTTTAGTTGATCATAAACCCTGTCCTTACGACGAGTGTTTACGGGTGCCAATGATAATCAGGGCCCCTGGCTTATCGCCCCGAGTTGATACAAACAATTTCGTCCAAAACACGGATCTGGCCCCAACTATTCTTGATCTGGCCAAGGTTCCGGTTCCGGCTAATGCCAATTTTGATGGCATCAGCTTAAAGCCGATTTTGTTTGGCCAGAGTTCTAGCCTCCGCAACGAGATTCTTTTCGAGTCTCTCATTGGCGGTGGGAATAGACCGGCTGATTTTCAAGGGATCAAGAATAATAATTTTACCTATGTTTACTACCCTTACACCGGAGAAGAAGAATTTTATGATTTAAACAATGATCCGTACCAATTAAACAATCAAGCCAATGGGACTGCGCAGTTGAGTAGCTTGCGTCAAAGCCTGACCCAGCTACGGGATCGTTTTTTCCAGATTATCGCTAATCAGCCGGATCTTTCTCGATTGAAACGTTATCCCGACGATGGGACTAACGATGGTCGCGAATCTTGAAATTTGACTTCGCAAGTTAAATAAGCTAGTACTAAGAACAGAGGAGTAAAGGACCTTGGCCGTGTGGCTAAGGAAAAAGATAAATTGGTCTTCGAAAGGGAGGATTGAGTCATGCGTAAAGTCTGGTTGTTTCCGGTGCTTCTCGTCTGTGGTTGCCCGAGCTTGCCCCTCGACGACCATGTGGGGGATGATCTCTTTGTCGGTGACGACGCCAACATTAACGGCAACGTCAATGTTGATGGCGAGGTCAACGCACCGAATGGCGGGAACTTCGGCGGAGTCATTTTCCCTGGCGATGGAAACGTTATCTTGCCACCCGGCGGGGAAGTCATTGATGATGATGACGAGCCAGAGATGCTCTTCGCCACCATCAGCTCGGCTAGTGGTGCCACAACCTTCAACGTTGGTCAGAATGCCCAGATGGTGGTGAATACGATTGGTGGTGTGGGTCCCTTAGATCTGTATTGCCAATGGCCAGATGCCGACTTCACTACGATCAACGATTCGACCCCTTCCTCCTTCCAGTTCAAGCGAACGAAGAAGGTGATCAGCTTAATCGCTGATTTCGAAAACTTGGAGAAGAAGTATCCTGGTCGAGCCAAGGTGATCTCGATCCCTGGGACAGGTGTCCTTAGTTGTCGGGTAACGGATGCGAGTGGCCAAGAGGCCAACGTCTGGCTCACCATCACGGTCCAGTAACTCTCTCGTTCAAGCCACGCATTTAGTCAACGTCCTCGGGTCGAGTAATCGATCTGGGGCGTTTTTTTATATAAAAAATTTTTGGATAAAAAAATCGCCACGATGGTTAGTCGTGGCGACTCTGGATCAAGGGAGGTAACCCTTAGGTTCCCGGCTTGATCAGTAGAGCTTCCAAGAATTGGGGCATGACGTTTTCGGAGACGTGGTGGAAGACTCGCCATTCTTCAGGCGTCAGTAAGGTCTTCACCAGCATCACCGTAATGTAGTACGTCATGTACTGGCGCAAAGACATGTCACCCTTCTGCTCCGCGGCGGTAAAGTCGGGATGAGCGATGTTGAAAATGAGACATCCTCGCTCTTCACCGTTCTCACCCAAGCGGATGTGCCACTTATAGCCCGTCTCCTCATCACCTTCGTGGAAGAGGATAACGAGACCACCTTGGCCTTCCACCCGCACCTTCTTCTCCGGTTCGTCGACTCGAGCTTCCGGCTCTGCCTTGGTTGGCGTCGTCGGAGTCTTGGTCGGCGGCTTCTTACCGGTCGGCGTTGGTTTTGGCGGCGCTGGCGGTAGGGGAGTAACGGGAGGCTTCGGCGTGACCGGCCGGATTAGGGTCGGCACGTCCTCAGGCTTTTTCTTCTTCGGTGGTAGGGGTGGCGGAGGGACGGTTCGCGTCTTCACGAGGGTGCCACCAGTTGTCGGTTTAGCCGACGGTGGCAAGTTGGGTCCTCGGAATTGCTGGAGTAGTTCTTGGAAACCAGCAAACGAGCGCTCGAACCCCTTGATTGTTCTCAGAGCCAGGTCTTGGAGGTGTTCATTCTTGAACTGCGCTCGGAGGCGCGTAATCCAAGGTTGACCGTACTGGGTCACGAACTTGATCACCGCGTCGTGGAAGACATCGAGATCAGAGTTGGCCATGAGGCCATTTCGATCCGGAGTCATCACACCAAAGTTGAGATGAATCTCGCCTTGGATGTGGCCGAGGTTGAAGAATCCAGCC
>JBBTTW010000011.1:0-11159 GCA_038064055.1 Patescibacteria group bacterium
AAAAACATAGTCAGCGAAGGCTTCGCCTTCACTTCGTTGTTTTTGGGTGTCTACTGGGATTCGCACCCAGGCTGACTCCTCCACAGGGAGTAGTGCTACTGCTACACCATAGACACCATCTTTCCGCCTCGGGCGGACTCACCGATAACTCGGTGGTTGCTCTGTTATACCAGACTTATGATTAACCAGTCTAGCGAGTGCATAGAGCAATGAAGAGAGCCGGTTGAGATAAGCGAGGCTAAATTCGCCTATCGCCACCAGCTTTTCTTCTTTAGCTTTCACTACTCTTCGCTCCGCTCGTCTCGCAACCGTCCGACTCCAATCGAGGAAGGCGGCAAGCTCGGTGCCGCCGGAGATGAAGAAGGACTTGATCGGGGGTAATTCTTTCTCAATCCCATCAATTATTTTTTCTAATTCCAGCACCTTCTCGGGGACAATGGTTTTCCCTTCCGCGCCGGCCAGTTCTGCCTGCACGATAAAAAGATTTTGCTGGACGCCGAGAATTAACTCCGCCTGATCGGGATATTTAATCTTTACCAGTCCGAGCAGAGAGTTGAGCTCATCGAGCGCACCAAGGGCTTCGGCAATAGCCGAACTCTTAGAGAGCCGCTGATCGCAATGTAGAGTCTTCGTCGTCCCGCCATCACCTTTGCGGGTGTAGAGCATTAGGCTTAACGATTAACCGAGATGGTCTCCCCGCCTTCGGCGTCGCAAGCGCCAATCGTAATCGCCCCCAGACCGCTTCTTGAAATGTAGTAGCCTGTTTTGTCAGCCAAAGAGCCGGTATCCCAAGTCACGAGGCCTGGTGGACTGACGGGAATGCGAGCCAAGTAACCCTCGCTCACGAGACCGACGGTGTTGTTATCCAAACTAACGCAATTGTCCGCATCGGTGACGACCGAGCAAGAAGTGTTGCAACCGGAACCCGGGACGGTGGTTGGATCGTTCGTGATCATGAAAGTCTGCCCCGCCGCTAAATCGGCAACACTAAAACCAGCCGGTCCATCAAGATACTGTCCCCCATTATCAACCTGATCAACCTTGATTGCGGAAAGCAGAGCGGTGACGTCGGTCCAACGCGCAGCATTGCGAGCATCTTCGAAGCGCTTGAGCGGATTGAGGGAGACGAAGACGACACCGGCTAAGATGGCAATGATTGCGATAACGATCAAGAGCTCAATTAATGTAAAACCTTTTTTAAACATAAATGATTTTTAATTCTTAATAATATATTGTTTGGCGACCCAACCTTCTATTTCTTCCACTTCCAATATCAGCTTAATTCTAACCCAGTCTCCCTCCTCGGACAAGAGTGGATAAGCTTCCCCAGGATTAACTTTGGTTACAGCCCCGAAATTAGTGCCCGGACCCGAGCGCACATTGAGCCAACCAGTCGGCGTGTCTTTAATTGTGACCGTCGGCAGAGTAGAGGTAGCCGTGGTGGAAGTAGCGGCTGGTTCGGGGAAGATAATTTCCGGCGAAATAGTGGGGATAGCGTCGAGCTTGGCGCGGAGCGCTGCTTTCGCCGCCTCGTCGGCCGCTTGCCGATACTGGATAGCCCAAAGTAATGCCGCGCCGCCAATAATGAAGACGAGGGCGAGCCAAATGAACTTACGATTGCCACTAAACCAATTACCAACCTTGGTGCCGAAACTAGGCGACTCGAGCGAGAAGGTTAGCTCATCTTGCTTCGAGCGCGGAGCGAAATTCTTGAGCGCCAACCCAAGCGACTCGAGGTAGACGAGGGTTTGGTTTAAGAACGCGCTTCGCGCCACGGCGACCGACACTTCTAAATTGGATTTAAGATAATCCGCCAATCCTCGAAGCTCACTCCCCCCTCCAGCCAAGTAGACGGCCTCAACGGCCGTACCGGTTAAACTGGCGTAGTAATCAAGCGTCACCTTAAGTTCATCACGAAGAGGAATTAACCCATTAAGTAGGATGGTGAAGATCTGACTGTCTGAATCGACTAAGCCCACATCCTCCTTCGCCTTCTCCGCCGTTTCGGCACTCATTTTTAAAGTGCGAGTGAGATCTTGGGTTAGAGCGTCCGCACCATAAGCGAAAGTGCGGGTGTAGCGTAGTCCCCGCTCGTCGAAGACGGCGACACTTGTCGCCACCGCGCCGAAGTCGACGAGTGCCACCGTCCGCGCCGCGAGCGGCCCGAGACTGCGATGCCAAGCCAGCGTCTCTAGGTCAAACTTAACTTCGAGCCCGAAATCGTGAAAGAAGTCGCGCCAACTCGTAAGCACTTCGCGGCTCGTGGCCGCAAGCAAGTAGCGATTGCCGCCTGACTCCGAACCAAGTAATTTATAAGTGAAGATGAGATCAGCCGCCTCAAGTGGCACATGCTCGAGAGCTTGCTGGCGAATTAGTTCTTCTAAATTCTTCGCTCCTTCTTTCGGTAAAGTGAAGGAATGGAGATAAACTTGCGATTCCGGTAGGCCGAAGTAGACGCGCTCGGGTAAGATTGGCTTCGGCTTAGCCAAGTTCAATACGAGCTTCAAGGCGGCCGCGAGCTTAATCTTGTCTTTAATCACCCCGCGCTCTACCACACCGACGGGCAGGGATTGCCGACCGAGAGCGAGGACCTTCAATTTACCGCCGCGGCGGACGATCTCCGCTGCTTCGATACTACGATCAGCAATGTCGATTCCAACCGCTAATTGTTTAAAAAGTTTAACCATAAAAATTAAAGTTCCAACCACTCACTGACGGTCACAAGGCGCGGTGCCACTAACACCTTAGCCTGAATTAAACGCTCAAACTCGCCCTTAGTTGCCTCAACGTTGACCTGCCGCTCGTTGGCTGAAAGATTAGTTACTCCTATTATACATGATCCGGCGGCAAGCGAGAGAGTCGGAGTGCCAGCATAATTATTATCAAGCCGAAGTTTAACCAAGGCTTCTTCGAGGCAAGCATCGGCGAGCGAACGCGTCGCGTCTCCGGCTTGCGCCAGTGTCGCGAACTCGAGCGTACTCAATCCAAGGAGTGACGAGTTGAGCGACATCACTAGCGCCGCCGCGCCGATTAAGACCACGGCGAGAATGGCCATAAAGCCGCGGGAAAAATTTGGATTAATTATTTTCATGGTCTTAAACCGACGGTGACATCCACCACTCGCTCCCGACGGAAGTCGGCGGAATCAGCGGCGCGATAGCCAAGAACAAAATGGAGGCCGACGCTCGATCGGCCGCCGCCGGCCGGCGCGAAGTGACGGAAGACGAGATCACGCACCACCACTTGAGGACTTGAGATGGGAGTCACCGAACCACCCACGATAACGAGTTCCATCGTGCCATTCGTCTCACGGAAGATGAGGTTCGGGGCCGTGCCGGGACGATCGAGCTCAAGCGTAGTGGAAGTGGCGAGTGCGGTCGGCACGACAACGGCGCTTGCTTGCTTCACCTCGCGATTGAACCAGTCGAGAATAATTTCCGCGTTTGTCTCCACCTCCGTCGTCGCGTAATTACGATTCCGGCTGTCGGCGAGCGACAGCACCCAGAGGCTGAGGCTCGTCACGACAGTGCCAACAAGCGCAAGGTAGATTAGAAATTCAATTAAGGTGAAGCCTTTTCTCATTTGTAATTAATTCTCACTTCTTCGACGACCGGAGTGTCGTTGCCATCACCCGCGAAGAGCACTCGATACTGGACGAAGCGATTACCATTATAACTCACGGGGATTATCGTGCCCGCGTGATTAGTGAAGTCGGCGGACCATGGGGCGCTTCCAAGCGCCGGCGCGGTCGCGGCGGCGCGAAGTTGCAACTTCGCCGCGCAATTGGGAGTACAAGTCGGAATTCGCTCATCCCAATCGATAATTTGAATTGGCGATGAATCATTGAGGTCAAGGGCGAGGGAAATTAATTCACCTGATGTCTCATAACCTCCACCGGCCAGCACCAAGATCACCCCCCCCGCCCCCACCGCAAAACCGGCGTTGGGGGCCGTGAGAAAAATTGAATTCAAATTCTGATTAGTTGGTGAGGAAGGATAAATTGTCCAGTTAGCTCCATTCCAACTAATGAGTAGCCCATTGGCAGCGGTAACCCAACAATAACTAGCCGACAGGCAATGTAGTTCATTTTTACTTTGCGGGGTGCCGGTGGGTAAGGAAGTATTCCAATTGATGCCGTTCCAACGGCGAATTGGGTTGCCTGAACCGGCGACTAAACCATCGGTCGGGGAGAAGAACCAAAGCGATTGCCAACTTTGACCACCAGTGTCTTGTGAGAGACTCCAACTACTTCCATTCCAACTAATAATTGTCCCCGAGGCGCCGGCGGCCCAGCAATTATTAGTCGCCA
The DNA here is from genome assembly GCA_038064055.1 of Patescibacteria group bacterium. Classification (GTDB taxonomy): domain Bacteria; phylum Patescibacteriota; class Minisyncoccia; order Phycocordibacterales; family JACOZG01; genus JACOZG01. Next base: position 4,310 of record JBBTTW010000011.1, read on the forward strand.
AGCAAAAAATGGTATTCAAATTAACATCCGGAGCAGAAGCTGGACCAATCCGACTCCAACTTGCGCCATTCCATTGAATAGTGACTTCACCACCACTCGTGTTCCCGACTGCCCAGCAATTAGCGGTGGTGAGACAGAAGACGCTGTTTAGATTAACGTCCGGCGCCGTTCCTGGCCCGACTCGACTCCAACTGGAGCCGTTCCATCGGATTATCAACTCACCGCCACTCGCATTACCCACGGCCCAGCAGTCGCTTGCGGCAATGCAAAAGACGCTGTTTAAATTAACATCCGGCACCGCGGCCAAGGGTCCCACGCGTGACCAACTTATTCCATCCCAATGGATAATCAATTCTCCTCGCAGGCCGCTCGGGCCGGTGGTAATCGCATTACCCACGGCCCAGCAATCATTCGCTGTCCGACAGCTCACGCTGGTAAGCGTTTGGCTCACGGGTGAAGTAGCCGTCGACCAAGCGAGCGGCTGACCCGCGAGTTTGAGTTCGCCGGCGGTGCTTACATCCACGTTCGTACCCGTTTGCCCCGTCCAATCAGTCGTTACCCAATCGCGCGAGTCCCAATTAGTAAGTAAGGTGTCGCGCCGTACTTCATTCGTTCCCGAGAGCGGCCTCGGCCAAGTGACAACGGAAGAAAGTTGCCGACTATGGAGATCGGGCGTGCCGGCGGGGCAAGTAACGATCGCCCCTAGAACATCACGACAGACGTTTGAGAAATTAAGTTGCCGATTAAACTCATCTCGGCTGTCCGACGCCCCCTCGCTTGTAAGTTGCCACGCACCGGTGGTAGAAGTAGCGCCGGTTTGATTAAGGGTGAGCTCGTTCCAAGCCCGATCGCGCACGGCGCGCGTCGCTTCCACCCCCTCATCGGCGAAGGTGGCGGCCGCGAGCTCCTCGCCGCCGCGGCGAGTGGCGTCGAAGCTACCTAAGATGAGCGAAACCATCGCCGCGGCAAACATCGCAAAGACGGCGAGCGCAAGCAAGATCTCAAGCACACTTTGACCGGATTGGTTTTTATTAATTCTTTTAAACATTTTTAAATTTCCGCCACTCGACCAAGGTCATTAATCTCGATCTGGCGCGTACCGGTAGTTTGGTGAGTTAAAGTGATGGTACCAGTCGCGCTCGGTAAGCCGATAGGATTAAAATTAATGTCCGTCGCCGGCCAAGAGGTGGTTAGGTTGATCGCGAGCGAGAGGTCAACCGTGCGCTCGGCCCCCATAACTCGCGTGGCGCAACTCGCTCCCTCATAGATGAGGTAGTGGGGCGGGAGATTAGCGGGGAATTCGAAGCAGACGCCGTGGCGCGCCCCATGCCAACCACCGAGCGCGCGCTCGCGCGCGAGGCGGATCGTGGCCACAAGTTGACTCGTCTCTTCATTTAGATCCGTCGTAACTTTGAGATTGCCGTAGAGCGGCGTTACCACCACCCCGACAACCGCTGCAATCCCAAGCACAAGCAAAAGCTCAATGAAGGTGAAGGCGCGAGTCTTATTTAAATTACCGCCGCAGGTTGCCAGTGATTTCATAAATCGGGGTGATGATGGAGAGGGCGAGGCCAGCCACGACTAGACCGATAATGAGGAGGAGGATTGGCTCAAGGGCCGTCGAGAGTGATTTGGTGGCGGCATCAACTTCGTCTTCGTAAAATTCGGAGAGGTAGAAGAACGTTTCTTCAAAACGACCAGAGACCTCCCCCACCCGCGCCATGCGGGTGAAGAGGGGGGGGAAAAGTTTTGGAAATTGCTCGAAACTTTCCGACAACTTGAGACCGCGGCCAACGTCACTCGCGATGCGCCGCACGGCTCGGGCGTAGTAGAAATTACTAATTGTCTTCTCGGCGATGGCGAGAGTCTCATCAACATTGACGCCGCTTTTAAGCAGGAGGCCAATGGTGGCCGCTAGGCGATTTAAATTGAGATGGCGCGAGATGCGGCCGAAGCCGGGGAGATGGAGGATGGTCCAATGAGTGACTGGTGCGAAGAAGCGTTGCTTAAGGAGTGACCGGAGGAGGATCGAACCCGTCAGAAGTGAGATGAAGAAGATCTCTCCCGAACGGTCGATAAAATCAGCGAAGGCAATCAGGCCGCGGGTTGTCCACGGTAATTCAACGCGCAAACCCCGAAAGAGGGGTGTGATCTTCGGCAGAATGAAGAAGGCGATGGCAAGCCCAAGCGCCAGAGTGGCAATGAGGACGATGGCGGGATAGATCATCGCCCCCTTCACCTTCGCCACGAGCTCACGCTCCTTCTCTAGCTCTTTCGACAGGGTGGCCAGATTGGTTGAGAGATTACCCGAGCGCTCGCCGGCATAAACGGCGCTGACGAAGACACCGGTGAAGACTTTCGGGTAGAAGCCGAGCGCCGCCGAGAAGGCCGAGCCCGACTCCACCGCTTGCGCCACATGCCTCAAGACTCGCTTGAGTTGACCGGTGGAAGAGTCGATCGAGACCGCAAGCGACTCGCTCAAGGTGAGGCCAGCGTTTAGCATCACCGCCAAGTGCTTAGCGAGGACAGCCTTATCGGTCAGACTAACTCGACCGAAGGCAATTTCTTGATTAAAAAATCGACGCCACATATTTTTTTAAACTTTAGTCATCCGTAAAACTTCTTCTAAGGTGGTGAGGCCGGCTAAGACCTTATCGAGACCATCTTCGAGCATTGACGTCATCCCTTGCCGGCGCGCTTCCTTCATCAATTCATTAGCCGGCGCGCGTGCCACAATCAAAGTTTTAACCGGATCGCTTAGCTCTAGCACTTCGAACATACCGATCCGCCCTTGGTAACCCGTTTGACTGCAGACGTCGCAGCCGGCCCCTTTATAGAAAGTTAGTTTCGCCAGTTTGGCATAACCTCGGGCTTTGAAAAGTTTCTTCAACTCCGACTCATGTTCGATTAATTTAAGGGCTTCGGCCGAGGCGGGGGTCGAAACGCGGCAACGGTCACAAACTTTCCGCACCAAGCGTTGAGCAATGACGACGTTAACGGTTGAGGCCACGAGAAATGGCTCAATGCCCATATCGAGTAAGCGCGGTAGCGTTGTGGCCGCATCATTCGCGTGCAAGGTGGAGAGGACGAGGTGACCCGTCATGGCGGAATTAACGGCAATGCTGGCCGTTTCTTCGTCTCGGATTTCTCCCACTACGATAATGTCGGGATCTTGGCGAACAATCGCACGGAGACCGGCGGCGAAGGTGAGATTGGTCTTCGGGTTAACTTGGATCTGACTCACGCCCTCAACGTCGTACTCGACCGGATCTTCAATGGTGGAGATGTGGACGTCGCGGGTGTTTAGAATCTTTACTAAGGCATAGACGGTCGTCGTCTTACCCGAGCCGGTGGGACCCGTGACGAGGATCATGCCGTGAGGGTTGTCGATAGCGCGCTTCACCTTCTCAAGGTCCGAGGCCGAGAGGCCGAGATCAGTGAGGCTGAATTGGCGACTCTGCTCGGAGAGGAGCCGAAGCACCACATTCTCCCCTTCCGTCACCGGCACAATCGAGACGCGCACGTCGACCGGTTCGCCCTTGGCTAAGAATTGGAGTTTGCCATCTTGGGCCGCGCGATGCTCGTCGGTGCGCATCCGCGCTAAGATCTTAATCCGAGTTAAGATAATGTCGGATAAGGTCTTCGGCACCTCGAGTACATCGTGCATCACCCCATCGATCCGGAAGCGGATCAGCACTCGATCGCGGTAGGGCTCGATGTGGAGATCGGAAGCCTTGTTCTCCTGACCGTATTGGAGGAGGAGGTCAACCAGTTTAATCGTACTCTCATCGCGTTCTTCGCGTCGCAACTTCTCATCAACCACGCGCGCGAGCGTCGATTCAAATTCTAATTTTAAACTCCCTTTATAATTAGTAAGGGCTTCTTCTAAATCGCGGTGACTAATGAGGAAGGGTAGGATCCGATCGCCAAGCCTCTTCTCTAAGAGATGGATGGTGGCGAGATCGGTGGGATCAGTTAAGCCAACCTTCACCCCTTCGCGCGTGCGCGAGAGGGCCACCACCCCGCGGCGGCGGGCTACGAGCTCCGGTACCCGGAGGAAGACGAGCGGGTCAACTTGCTCCCGACGAAGGTCGAGGTAGCGAAAGCCGTTCGCCTCGGCGACGAGTTTGGCCAGCTCATTGTCGCGGACGAGATCCTTATCAACGAGCGCCGTCCAGAGGCTCCGATGCTCACTCCCCGCCTCGGCGATAGCGGCGGCGAAGTCGGCCTCACTAACGAGACCGGCTGGCACAAGGAGTTCTTTTAATTTATCGGGGGTTAGATCAAGCATCTTATTTTAGCGCGCGGCGCGCGAGTTCGGCCTTAACCTTCTCGACCACCGTTTTCATCTCCACATCGGACTTAACTAAGTAATCAACCGCGCCCAAGTCCTTCGCCTTTTTAATATCAGTCTCCTGACCCAAGTTGGATAGAACGATAACGGGAATGCCTTTGGTCGAGGGTTCGAGTTTAATCTCGGTTAGCACCTCGAAGCCCGTCTTCTGAGGCATAATGAGGTCGAGCAAGATAAGATCAGGCTTCTCTAGTTTCGCTTTAGCCGCCGCTTCGAGCCCATTTAAAGCCTTAATCACGGTGAAGCCCTCGCGCGTCAGCTTGTCGCCAAGGGCGGTAGAGAGGAACTTGTCGTCCTCGGCGAGTAAGATGCGGCCTAATGATTTAGCTTCCTCCATAAGTAAGTTAGATGAAAAATTAATTCAGACCCTTGGCGCCATCCTTCTTCTCCATTCCCGAGAGCGGTAAGGTGACAAAAAAGGTGGTGCCCTTACCCTCAAGCGACTCAAACCAGATTCGACCTTTGGCCGCCTCTACCACCGCCTTTACCAAATACAAGCCGAGTCCCGTCCCTTCCGCCTCCTTATCGCGCACATTGTCGGCGCGGAAAAGTTTGGTGAAGATCTTCGGCTGATCGGCCGCGGGGATGCCGAAACCAGTGTCGACAATCCGGATGAGTACATTCTGCCCTTCCTTTTTCACCGCGAGCGCGACGCGCCCGCTCGGGCCCGTGTACTTCACCGCGTTCGACAAAAGATTTTGGAAAATAATTCGCACTAATTTAGGATCCGCCTTAATCGGTGGCAAGGCGGGATCATAGGCCTTCTCCAGATTTAAATGCTTGTCCGTAATCTGCGGCGTGAGTTCGGTTAAGACTTCCTCGGCCACTTTGGCGAAGTCAACGGCCACCGGATCAATGGCGAAAGTGCCAAGATCAATCCTTGAAACGTTGAGAAGCGAGTTCACGAGCTCCACCATGCGGCGATTGGCGTCGTAGAGATTCTTCACATACTCTTTCTGCTTATCGTTCAATGGTCCAACCTCCTCACCGAGGATCGTCTCCGAATACCAGTTAATGGCCGAGAGTGGCGTCTTCAACTGATGTGAGGCGAGCGACACGAACTCGCTCTTCGCCTGATCGATCTCGCGATCACGAGTGACGTCGCGGAAGAGAATGATCGCCCCCGAAACTTCGCCCTTATTTAAAAGTGGAGCAATCATCATCGCCACGGGGAAGAGGCGGCCGTTCTTCGCCTTAACCGAAACGTTCTCCGTTAGACCGACGGAGATGATGTTGCGCTCCACCATCGCCTTCTCAATCGGTAAGTCATTGTAGGCGAGCGCCACACCATCACGGAAGAAGGTGAGCACTTGCTTCACGTCTTGACCCGTGGCTTCTTGGGGTGCCGTGCGAAGCAAGATGCCGGCCGCTTGGTTCATTAGGATCACCTTTCGTTCATTATCAATCGCGACCAAACCTTCGGCCATCGAAGAGAGGATGGCATTTAGTTGATCTTGCTTCTCTTTCAATTCAGCTTCAGTCATCGCCTTTAATTATATCGTATTTGCGGTCAAAGAAAAAACCCGATACTCCAGACCACCACTGGTCTAATGTATCGGGCTACTATGAGGTCCTTCTTTACATCGGGATAGAGGCGATAACGTCGTAACCACCTAGCGGCAAGGTTGAGAGACCAAGATAGTCAGCTGGACCACGATATTGCCGATCGACGATTTGACATTTCTCTACCCTGACTCCGAGTTCAATTGCGACGGCGAGAGTGATCTCCTCTTCCGTGGCTTCAGTCGGAACGTCAACATGGATTGCAACTTGTCGGCGAGACATGGTTCGAATCCTTTCCAGAAAGATCCCTGACTCTTTGACTAAATTTCACTTCCGGTGATTCGCCGAAGCTACAAGCGACTGGAGTGAAATCTAATTCATCCAATCTAAGCCGTTGTTGTCGAGATTCTGGTGAATGGTGGTGGACGTTACTAACTGCCTTGCTTTCAGTAACAGCCCAAGATTCACCCCAGACAAAAAAAGTCTTGTCAGGGCGAAACCCATACACCCTAAAGAAGCGATGCTGCTTCCTGGCTGGCAGGCGACGCCTTGACTGACGGACGAGCGTTGGCATTATAAGATCCTCCTTTCTCTAGTTTCCAATACCAAAGATCTAACTTCCTGAATTATACCACTAAAGAGGAGAAACACAAATCCCCCTTTCGTTCCACTAGTGGTGGACAAAAGGGGGACTTATTGGGCCTTAGAACTACCTAGCCCTGGCAGGTGCAACCATTCTCGGTGCAAGCGCTACCGGCCTTATGCATGTGACTGCATTTCATACATTTATCCATAATAAAGGGTTTTAACTGGTTGGTTTTTAAAAGGTATTTCGACCCGGATTACCATTATACCTCACCGGCCAAAAAGTCTAGATTGACAATCCAGTAAGAGAAATTAGTTCTGATGCGAGAGAGAGTACTTGGTCACAAGTTCGCTGTGCACGGGAGAGGACTTGAACCTCCACGCCTTACGGCATACGCACCTCAAGCG
>JBBTTW010000012.1:0-10567 GCA_038064055.1 Patescibacteria group bacterium
TTCTTCTTCTCCTTCTTGATCGGCTTTGACTTCTTTACCTTCTTTTTCAAATGTTTTTTCTTGGTCATATTTTTTTTAAATTATTGATCTTCTCGGATAATTCTTGGCAGCGGGTAAGCAGTGGGCCAATCGTTTCTGGCGGCGCCGTGCCGAGCTGTCTTACCTTAAGCAGGAGCTGATTTAACTCTTCTCGCCAATTCTCTTCTTGCCAATAATCGAGGAGTTCGCTTAGCTCAGCGATGAGCTTAGTCGAGGCTTGGTAGGCCACTTCCGCCGCGAGACCAAGCGCCGCGCGGCGCGGCGCGTACTTCAACTCAAACTCGGCTAAAAGTTCTTCGCCCAAGCGGCCCTCTACCATCTTCTTCAGCTCCGGATCGCTCGACCAGAAAGTAATGCCAAGGATAATCTCGGCCAAGCGTTCGCGGCGATTGGGTGGGGCTGGCGGCGGCTCAACCGTCGCGGCGCTAGGGCTATTCGGCCGATCGCTTTGATTTGATTCATTACTCACCTTCTTCACCCCTTCGCGGATCACCGTCTCCTCGAGTCCAAGCAGATTGGCAATTTGATTAATAAAGAACGCTTGATCGAGCGGACTCGCGAGCCGCGCAATGAAGGGGTAGACCTCCCGCTCGATGGCGTGAGCTAGAGGTCGCGGCTCCGCGAACTTCTGCTTCAAGGTGCGGAGAAGGAAGTCGATCACGTGGGTGGCGGCGGCGAGCGCCCGACGCCACTCTTCGGGATCGCGACCAATCACTTCCGCCGGATCTTGACCCGAGGGTAAAAGCGCAATCTTGACCTCAAGTCCGAGCCCGAGAGCGAGCTCAATCGCCTTCTTGCTTGCATTAACTCCAGCCAGGTCCGCGTCGAGGGCGATGATTAGATTATTCGTCAGCCGCTTTAAGAGGAGGAGGTGGTCGCGCGTCAGCGCTGTCCCCGAGACGGCCACCGTCTCCCCGAAGCCAGCTTGATGCGAGAGTACTGCATCTACTTGCCCTTCAACCAAGATCGCCCGATCGTTCAAGCGCAGAGCTCCCCGCGCCCGATCGTAGAGATAGAGAACGCTCGATTTATCGTAGAGTGGCGTCTCGGGTGAGTTAACGTACTTGGCTGTCTCCTCATCTGTCTGGCCAAAAATTCTACCCGAGAAGCCAACAATCCGACCCACACTATCGGCAATGGGAAACATAATCCGACTCCGAAAGCGATCGTAAGGTGATTTGCCGGTGCCGGCCGGCGGCGAGACGAGCAGTCCCGCTTGGACGAGCTCGCCGGTTTTGAAGCCTTGGCGGAGGAGTTCCGGGCCAAGCTGCCGCCACGAATCGGGCGCCCAACCGAGGCGGAAATTTTTGATCGTTTCGTCCGTCAAACCACGACTCTTCAAGTAGGCCAAGGCCGGCTCATTTTTAGCCAAAGCCGACGCGTAGTAACGAGTCGCCGCTTCAAGCACGGCATAGAGACGATCCTTTAGACTTGCGAGTTTAGGGTCCGGCGTTTGGTAAGGTACACCAGCGCGATCAGCCAAGAGCTTGAGCGCACCGAGGAAGTCTAGATTCTCAATCTCTTCGACGAAGCTGATGAGATCGCCGCCGCGATTGCAGCCGAAGCAGTGGTAACTATTGCGACTCGGCGAAACGAAGAAGGATGGGCTCTTCTCTTGATGGAAGGGGCAGCGCGTGCGGTAGTTGGCCCCGGCCTTCTCGAGCTTCAAGTAGTTACCCACCACGTCAACGATCGACAGTCTGGCCTTAATTTGCTCGACGGTCGAGGACATTATTTAAGCCTCTGGTTTTACTTCAATCGGGGCGTAATTAGGTTTAAGTCCAGTGCCAGCCGGAATCAGTCGGCCAACGATCACATTCTCTTTCAGACCACGGAGACGATCGAGCCCGCCCCGTAAAGCCGTCTTAATAAGCATTTTGGTCGATTGCTGGAAGGAGACGGCCGCGAGGAAGCTCGAAGCCGTGAGCGACACTTCGGAAATACCGAGGAGCATCATGTCGGCCGTCGCTTCGGCGAGATCGGCCTTCTTCGCTTCGAGATTGGCTTCGGCGAAGTTGGTTTGCTCCACCACTTCTCCCACTTCGAAGCCGGTGCCGCCCATGTCTTTGATCCGACGGCGGGAGAACATTTGGCGGATGATCACTTCGATATGTTTCCGAGTGATCGAGGCGCCTTGGAGTTCGTAGATACTGTTGATCTCACCAATAATGTATTCCTCAGTTGCGCCCTTGCCAGCATAGAGGAAGAGTTCCGCCAGATCAGCCAGACCATCGGTGAGCCGTTGGCCACTCTTCACCTGATCACCAGCCTTGACCACCGGACTGCGGAAGAGAGAGAACTTATACTCCACCGGGGTGGTGCTACCGATTTTTTCCTTTTTGGCCGGCGTGGGGAGAATGGTGATGATGTGCTCTTTGTCACCCAAAACCACTTCCGAGACAACGCCATCACTCATCGCCACGACGGCGGGATGCTTGGGGATGCGGCGCTCGAAGATCTCTTCGACGCGGGGAAGACCGCCTACGATGTCGACGCCGACGTCGACGCCGCCCGAGTGCTTCGTTCTCATGGTCAGCTGGGTGCCGGGTTCTCCGATCGCCTGGGCCGCCACAATGCCAACCGCCTCACCGATCGCCCCCAAGTGGCCGCGACCCGGGTCGAGACCGTAGCAGAGTTGGCAGACACCGCGAATCGATTGGCAAGTGAGCACTGAGCGGATCTCGGCCTCTTCGACGCCACCCGCTTCAGCCGCTTTGGCGTCACTGTAAGACAGGAGCTGTCCCTTCTTGAAGAGCGTTTTGCCATCGGGCGTCTTGAGATCAGCCGTCAATACGCGACCGCGAATGACGTTCGCGAGACCGGAGTCGAAGCTCGAGATGTTGGCCTTGGTTAATTTCTTACCCTGCTTCTCACCGCAATCCTCTTCGGTAATAATCACTTCCTGCGCCACGTTAACCAAGCGTTGGGTTAGGTAACCGGCTTTAGCCGTGTTGAGGGCGGTGTCGGTCAAAGTTTTACGCGAGCCGTGAGTGGTGATGAAGTATTCGAGTGGCGACAGACCCTCCTTGTAAGATGGAATGATTGGGAAGTCGATCAAGCGGCCGGCGGGGTTAATGATGAGACCCTTCATCGCCGACATCTGCGATATCTGCGCGAGCGAACCGCGAGCGCCCGAGTTAAGCATGTGCATAACAGGACCATTCGGGTCGAGGGTGGCGGGGAGGAGCTTCTCCACGTGGCTGCGAGCGCGGCTCCAAACCTCAATGTCCATCCGATACTTCTCGTCTTTGGAAATGAGACCGTCGTTGTAAGTCTGCTCGAGCTTGGCACTTTCGGCGCGAGCGCCGGCGATCACTTCTTCCTTACCAGCGGGCACGACCACGTCGTCGAGACCCCAAGTAATGCCCGACATGGTGGAGTAAGTGAAGCCGAAGTTCTTAACTCGGTCGACAATTTCGGCAATCTGGCCGATGCCTTGGCGAGCGATCAAGTCATCGATGAGTCGCGCCATCTCTTTGGTATTAACTTCGTAGTTAACGAAGGGTAATTCGGCCGGCAAGGTCTGATTGAAGAGGATCCGACCGACGGAAGTCTCGATCAAACGATCGGTGAAGGCGGCCAACTTCGGCTCACCATTATTAATGATCTTGATCGGCGCGCGAAGCGAGACGGCGCCAAACTGATTGGCTTGAATCGCCTCTTCTTGACTGCCGAAGATCTTGCCCGCGCCCACATCATCAGGCTTAAAGCGCGTGACCCAGTAGCAACCAAGGATAATATCGAGCTTAAGCGAGATCACGGGCTGACCGTTACCGGGCTTCAAGATGTTGTGATTAGCCGCGAGAATCTCGTGGGCCTCCTTCTGCGCCGCCTCCGAGAGCGGCACATAGACGGCCATTTGGTCACCGTCGAAGTCGGCGTTGAAGGCCGCGCAGACGAGCGGATGGATCCGGATAGCATCACCTTCAATCAAGATCGGCCGAAACGCTTGGATACCCAAACGGTGGAGAGTGGGAGCGCGGTTTAAGAGGACGTACTTATTCTTAATCACTTGCTCCAAGATCTCCCACACTTCCGGCACCTGATCGTCGATCAGACGATTGGCCCCACGGATATTGAAGGCTAATTCACTTTGCAAAATTTTTGAAATGACGAACGGACGGAAGAGCTCAAGCGCCATATGCTTAGGCAAACCGCACTCTGAGAGCTTAAGTTCCGGCCCAATCACGATCACCGAACGGGCCGAGTAGTCCACGCGCTTACCGAGCAAGTTCTGCCGGAAGCGACCTTGCTTACCCTTCAAACTATCGGAGAGTGATTTAAGCGCGCGGCGTTGAGATTGATTGACGAGACTGGCGCTCTGGCCGCGGCGAATTGAGTTATCAATTAAAGCATCAACGGCTTCTTGGAGAATGCGCTTCTCGTTTCGCAGGATCACTTCCGGCGCATTCAACTCGAGCAATTTCTTCAACCGGTTATTGCGGTTGATGACGCGGCGATAGAGGTCATTGACATCAGAGGTAGCGTGGCGCCCACCGTCGAGAGGCACAATCGGTCGAAGATCGGGCGGGATGACGGGGATCACGGCCATAAACATCCACTCCGGTCGGATGCCGGCCTTCCTCATCGAGGTTAAGAGATTGAAACGGCGTTGGAGTCTCGAGCGCTCGGAGGCCCCAACCGACTTGAGCTCCCCTTCCAGCTTCTTAATTTCGACATCAAGATCAAGATTACGGAAAAGTTGGTACACCGCTTCGGCGCCGATCCCTGCTTCGAAGACGGAGGCATACTTGAGCGACAAGCGGTGGTAGGCCACCTCATCCAAGACCTGCCCCAAGGCGAGCTTGTTTAACTGACGCTTGGCTTCAAGGAGCGTCTCCTTCAACTTCTCGCGACTGCGTTCGTCTTGTAAGCTCTTCGACTTTGACTTGTACTCATTATCGATCTCTTTCAAGATTCGAGTCCGCTCTTCTTCGTTAACCTTAGTGATGATGTAACCGGCGAAGTAGACGACCTTCTCAAGGTCGTTGATGGAAACGTCGAGCACGAGCCCGATCCGCGACGGCACACTGCGGAGAAACCAGATGTGAGCGACGGGGCTCGCGAGTTCAATGTGGCCCATCCGCTCGCGGCGGACGATCGAGCGCGTCACTTCCACGCCACAGCGCTCGCAGATGATGTCGCGGTAACGGATACGGCGGTACTTACCGCAATAGCATTCGTAGTCCTTCTCCGGACCGAAGATTCGCTCGTCGAACAAGCCACCGCGCTCGGAACGGCCGGTGCGGTAGTTAATCGTCTCGGCCTTGGTGACCTCACCATGAGACCATTGGCGAATGTCGTCGGGCGAAGCGAGCTTGAGCGAGATGGTGTTGAAGTCGGCCGGACCCATATCAGACTGGCCACCAACTGGCTTCGAGCTCTTGGGAATGAACTCTTCGGGTCCGAGTTCGAAGTCGGACTCGAGCGGCAAACTTGGTTTTTTAGAATTATTAGTGGCCATAATTATAATTTCTTTAACTCAACGTTTAAAGCGAGACCGCGGAGCTCGTTCAACATCACGTTGAAGGAGGCCGGCAAATGAGGCTCACTAATCGGTTCGCCCTTAATAATGGCATCGAAGGCTTGGGACCGACCGACAATGTCGTCCGACTTGATCGTCATCATTTCGCGCAAAGTGTAGGCCGCGCCGTAACCCTCAAGCGCCCAGACTTCCATTTCGCCGAAGCGCTGGCCACCGCGTTGGGCCTTACCACCGAGCGGCTGCTGGGTAATGAGAGAGTACGGACCAACCGAACGCATGTGGATCTTATCCTTCACCATGTGGTCGAGCTTCAAGAGGTACATGTAGCCGATGGCGATGTCTTGGTCGAAAGATTCGCCGGTGCGACCGTCAATCAACTTAACCTTACCCGTTTCGGGGTAGCCGGCGCGCTTGAGCTCGGACTTAATTTCCGATTCGGTAACGCCGGAGAAGGCCGGCGTAATGGCTTGGTAACCAAGCGCGTGCGCGGCGAGACCGAGATGCATCTCAAAAATCTGACCCAAGTTCATCCGGCTCGGCACGCCAAGCGGGGTGAGAATGACGTCGACTGGCGTACCATCAGCGAGGTAAGGCATGTCTTCCTCGGGTAAGATCTTAGCAATGACACCCTTATTACCATGGCGACCGCAGAGCTTGTCGCCGACCGAGACGTTGCGGAGTTCGGCGATCTCAACATGAATGCGCTTCGTAATCCCCGACTCGAGCTTGTCGCCCCGCTCGCGGGAGAATGATTTGACGCCGATGACCTTACCCTTCTTGCCGTTTGGTACGCGCTTCGACGTATCCTTAACGTCCCGCGCCTTGTCGCCGAAGATGGAGCGAAGGAGTCGCTCTTCCGGTGTTAATTCCGTCTCGCCTTTCGGTGTGATCTTACCGACCAAGATGTCGTTCGGCTGGACTTCGGCCCCAATCCGGACGATGCCGTCCTCATCTAGGTTTCGAAGTTTGGCCTCACCAACGTTCGGAATGTCGTGAGTCGTTACTTCCGGTCCGAGCTTAGTATCGCGGACATTAGTTTTAAATTCTTCAATATAGACGCTCGAGAAAACATTATTCTTAACCAAGCGCTCGGAAATAATGATGGCGTCCTCGTAGTTCGCCCCACCCCAAGACATGAAGGCGACTAAAATGTTCTGCCCAATAGCAAGCTGACCGCCAACGCTTGAAGCGGTGTCGGCAAGTAAGTCCCCCTTCTTCACCCGTTGACCCAAGGTAGCCACTGGCCGGTGATGGAAGACGGTGTTGTCGTTCGTCTTTCTAAAGTTAATGAGTTGATGTGACTCTTCCTCTCCCTTATCGGTCTTAACCACAATCTTCTGACCGTCGACGTGCGTAACGGTGCCGGCAGCGTGGGCGATGATGAGCCGACCCGAGTCGCGCGCCACGCGCTCCTCCATGCCGGTCGCAACGAGCGGATACTCGGAAGCGATACACGGGATGGCCTGCTTCTGCATGTTTGAACCCATGAGCGCGCGGTTGGCATCGTCGTGCTCGAGGAATGGAATGAGAGCGGTGCCGATCGAGAAGGGTTGATAGGGAGCGACCTCGATGTAATCCACCTTCTCACGCGCGGCGATGGTTGGACGAGTGTTTAAGCGCACTTCAATCACCTCTTCGAGTAAGTTTAAGTGATCATCATAGGCAACATTGCCGTGAGCGATGGCGAAATTCTCTTCTTCTAAAGCATTTAAATAAACGACTTCCGGCGTAATCTTGCCGTGCTTGACCTTGCGGTAAGGGGTTTCGATAATGCCGAACTCATTGATCCGCGCGTAGTTGGCTAAGTGGAGAATGAGACCGATGTTTGGACCTTCCGGCGTGTGGATCGGGCAGATGCGACCGTAGTGAGAAGTGTGGACGTCGCGGACTTCGAGACCGGAGCGCTTGCGCGTGAGGCCCCCGGGGCCGAGCGCCGAGAGCGTGCGGAGGTGCTCCACCTCGCTCAAGATGTTCTTCTGATTCATGAATTGCGACAGCTGGTTCGTGGTGAAGAACTCTTTGAGTCGCGCTTGGAGCGGCCGCGGACTTAAGAATTGGACGGGTAAAGTGGCGTTGGAATCGATGGTCGACATCCGATCTTGGATGTTGCGGCGCATCTGGATTAAACCAATGCGGAGCTTCTGCTGGAGCATCTCCCCCACCGAGCGGACGCGACGGAGACCTAAGTGATCAATGTCGTCCCCCACGGCGTCGGGCGTATTATTGAGCTCAATAATGTGACGCACGATGGCCACAATGTCGTCAAAGGTGACGGTGCGGACCTCATCGTTCGAGGCCTCTTGATGCTCGAAACGCTTGTTCAAACGGAGGCGGCCGACGACCGAGAGGTCGTACTTGTCGCGGCTGAAGAGAGTGGTAATGAACTCTCGCGCCGACGCGACGGAGGCGAGGTCGGAGTCGCGGAGACGGCGGTAGATCTCGAGGAAGGCCTCGTCGGCGCTAGGGGTCGTGTCGCGAGCGACCGATTTCTCCACATAAGGTCGCGCGCTCTTAATACCCTCAAAGAGAGCCTTAATTTCGTCATTTGTAATCACCTTACCCTCTAGATCGGCAAAGACTTTGAGGAGGTAAGAGAACGGGAACTTGCGCTTGCGGTCGATTCGGACCCAGATGCAATCATCCGACTCCGTCTCGAACTCCACCCAAGCGCCGCCAGAAGGGATAATCTTCGCCCCGAAGTATTTGCGACCGCGAAGCTCATTCTCCGTGAAGAAGACACCATAACTGCGAGCCAGTTGGGGCACGACCACGCGCTCGTTACCATTAATGACGAAGGTGCCGTGATCCGTCATGAGTGGGAAGTCGGCGAGGAAGATCTCTTGCTCCTTCTCCTGTTTCAAAATTTTATTGAGCACCTTCACCCGCACGCGGAGTGGTGTGTCGTAGGAGAGTTGGTTGACGGCGGCGTAGTGCTCATCGAACTTAGGCGTGTCGAGCGCGAAGTCGACGAATGATAATTCAAACTTCTTCTCCGAGTAATCCTTGATCGGCGAGAACTCTTTGAAGAGATCCTTCAACCCTTCCGTCTTCAACCAATTATAAGAATCCTTTTGGATCTTAATGACGTCCGGCAGGTTGAGCAGCGGCTCCTGATACCGAGAGAAATACTTTTTTTCCATTTTGAAGTGAGAAAGACACTACCGTCCCCAGACCATGAGGGCGGGTTGATACCAATTAATAATGGTTAGCCGACGTGAAGCCTAAACAAGATTTAAAAAATTAAACCGTGGCTAAAAACAAGCTTAAAAACGTGGTCTATCAACTAACCACAACACAATCGAGTGATAGTAAGCCTATTCTAGGCCCACTGGTCACTTTTGTCAACCATGTCAACCACACCCTGTGGATAAACCCAATTGGGTAAAATAAAACCGCCTCGAGGGTGAGGCGGGGGCAAGTAGATTCCTCCTGATTCGGTCACGGGTTTGGTCGAGATGGATTGTACTCCACTGCAACTTCAACCCGCGGAAGCCTTCGAATCCTACTCACATCACGACTGGTAATCTCCGGTAGCGACAAGCAACATTGGTGCGGAACATGGTTGATGGTTGTTGCAAGAATGATGTCTCCGGTCTTCCCCTCGAAGGCCCAGGCCAGTAGGGCTTCGACCACAACTTCCCCCATACCGTGCTTTGTTCCACCCATGATAGTGGTTGATACTGCTATCAATTACATCGTTTTTCTCCTTTCAACTTCAAGGTTCACTGTTACCAAAACTCCAACCCTCACAACTACTACTTTTTCGCCTTTTTGTCTAGTTTTTTTGACTGATTATCCCAATGCTTCCATGATCGCTGATTCTTCGAACCCCCATTCGAGTAACTTTTTGAATATCTTGATATTGATGAACTTATGCAACTTTCTTTGAAGAGTGTACTGTCTGTTGGTTTGTGGATTGATAATCAAACAATGGCTACCCTTGCCCTTGGAGCAATCAACTACCAACCCCAACTTTCGGGAAGCTCTAATCCAGTCTGATTGTTTGAGGTCCGACAATCCACCCTTCATGGTTATTTAGTGGCATAAACCGCTTGGGTTAGCGCTACGGCTTCGTTGTCAGATTTCAATAAACTGTCGTTACATAATTGTGCTGGAATTTGATAGTAGGTGAAAAT
Source organism: Patescibacteria group bacterium (assembly GCA_038064055.1). Taxonomy (GTDB): domain Bacteria; phylum Patescibacteriota; class Minisyncoccia; order Phycocordibacterales; family JACOZG01; genus JACOZG01. The sequence continues at coordinate 9,661 of JBBTTW010000012.1, forward strand.
AGCATCTTTGATCATCGAATTAGTTTCTTTGACATCATCCCCACCAGTGATAATTCCGTCGACATTCATAGATTCAGCCGTCCAAGTGCCGTCGGGGTAATGCTCAATATTAAATTTTATACCGCCGTCTAACTGGCGAATTTCTTCAAGCATGGCTAACACGTTGGCATGCTCGCGTTCATTAAAGTTAATTCCCAATTGTCGTAAAACTTGGCTTGAGCTAAAAACAAATTTTCGAAGCATAAGTCTAATTTACCAAGGTTTAAAGATTAGGTCAATTTAAACCATATGTACCAAATTCCTGCTATCGCTAGAGTTTGGATTAATTGATTATTGGGCAAAATAAAAAAACCGCTCGATGGGGAGCGGTTAATTGAAGCCAGTGACTTCCTTGACGGCAACCGGTTGCAAGAGCTCTCTTTGGAATGGGCCATAATGGGCTTCGGCCACAATCTTCTTGCCAGAGAAGATGAGTGGTAACCAGATCGGATCAGCGGGCATTAAGTCAGAGATCGGTAACTGGTCGAGCGGAAACCAAGTTGGACTGGCCATCTCTTCTGATTCTTGTGGTTTCCCCGACCAACGTCGAGCCAAATAGACGTGGACCAGGCAAGAAAACTTACTACCATCGCTCTTGTTGTTGTGGAAGGTGACTTCGGCTACTTTCTCCAAATCGGCGGCGCTAATCTCCACCCCTGTTTCTTGCTCACATTCGCGAATCACGCATTGAGTCAGGGTCTCTGCGCCTTCGATCCCGCCGCCATAACCATTCCATCTTCCCTCACCGATGTGACGAGTCTTTCTCGCGAGCAGCACTTGGCCATTCTTGATCATGAAGACTAGAGTCGCTTCCTTCAATGTTTTCTCGATTGGGATATTGACCTCCATTCTAACTTGGATGGGATCA
>JBBTTW010000013.1:0-8882 GCA_038064055.1 Patescibacteria group bacterium
GACAACGCCGGTAACGTCTCGGCTCAATCCACTACGGTGAACGCCACCACGACTGGTACGCCTGCCGGTGATCAGCCGGATCTCGGTCGAGGAGTAGGCTTTAATGTGGGGCCGGTCCAGAGTACTCAAACGGAAATTGTTTTCGTCGACCTCTTCAAGCAAAGTGGTTACCATGGACTGAATCCTTGGACGATCGCGCCTTCCACCGCCACCGTTAACTTCGACGCCAATGGTTACCCACTCTCGATTACCTCGCCCGTTTCGGTCTATACCAATATGGTCAACGCCGACGGTCGTTACCCGGCCGGTCTCTACACTCTTAAGTTCGACGGCGATGGCACCGTCGTGATAAGCGGTGATGCAACGGCCACCTTCAACACTCCTACCGTTAACTGCACCGGCCTGGCTTGTACCTTTAACGTGGCGACGCCAAGCCAGACTGGACTTCGCCTGACGATCACTCGCTCTAACTCGGCGAATCCGGTGCGAAACATCCACGTCATCATGCCGGGCTTCGCCTCAATCTACGAGACACAACCCTTCAACCCCAGTTTCATCAATACTCTGCGGGGAGCTAAGGTTATTCGCTTCATGAATTGGCTCCGCACCAATGGTTCGATTAACGGCACTTGGTCGGCCCGGACGACTCCCGCCAGTGCTTCGCAAACCGGCACCAAGGGTGCGGCTTACGAATACGCCATCCAACTTGCCAATCAAATCGGCGCCGATCCGTGGTTTACCATTTCCCACCTCGCCGACGACACTTACATCCGCGAACTAGCTCGACTCACCAAGCAAACTCTTAACTCAACGCGCAAGGTCTATCTTGAGTACTCCAACGAACTTTGGAATGGCGGCTTCGATCAAATCAATTATGTCCGCAGTCAGGGCTTGACCCTTAACCTCGATGCCGATCCGGCGCGCGCTGGTCGTAAGTACACGGCCAAGCGTTCGGCCGAGATCTTCAAGATCTTCGAAGACGAGTTTGGTGCGATCGATCGCGCGCGCCTCGTGAAGGTGATTCCCGCTTGGCAGGCGAACACTATGGTTGCAAACGAAATTCTCGATGCCTTCCGTCAGCCCAGTATTAACGGCGTGCCGGTTAATCCGACCGGTGTCCAAGCAAGCGCGCTCGCCATCGCCCCCTACTTCGGCAACGGCCTCGAGGACGAGCTTCGACCCCAAGCTTCGACCGCCACTCTTGACCTCGCCTTCAGCCGTCTTCCAGCTTTCTACATTCCGAATACTTTGACCAATATCAACAATCACAAGCTAGTGGCCGAGAATTACGCTTACCGCTTACCCCTCATTACTTACGAAGGCGGCCAGCATTTGAGAGAAGACGTTGATACTAATGGGGTAATTCTAAATCAAACTATCTCCAACTTAATGATTGCCGCTAACCGCGATCTGCGGATGTACAACATGTATCAAACTTACCTCAACGGTTGGTTTGCCGCGAGTAATAATCCCTTCGTCCACTTCAGTTACGTCGACGAGCCGAGTCAGTATGGCTCTTGGGGGGCGCTTGAGTACCTTGGCCAACCGCTCACGGCCGCCCACAAGTACCGCGCCTTGCAAACTTACTTAACGCCGGTCGCGCCGGTTTGCGGCAACAACATCGTCGAAGGTACGGAGCAATGCGATGGGGTGAACTTAAATGGCCAATCTTGCACCACTCGTGGCTTCACCGGTGGCAGCCTTACTTGCTCGGCCAGTTGCACCTTCAACACGAGTCAATGCACCACCACTTCTACCGCCGACACTACCGCCCCCACCCCTCCCTCAAGATTGGAAGCGAGCGGCGTTACCACTTCCGAAATCAATCTAACTTGGATTGCCTCGACCGATCCGACCGTCGCCGGTCAAACTACCTCCGGCCTCGTCGGTTACCGCGTCGTCCAGAATGGCGTCCAGGTAGCCACCCCAACCACCAATTCTTACCGCGCGACCAACTTAGTTAACTCCACCAATTATTCTTATACCATCACCGCCTACGATGTAGCTGGTAATACTTCCTCTGGAGCGACAGTTAGTACCACCACCCTACCGCTCATTGTTGTGGCAGACACCCTTGCTCCGAGGATCTTAACGGTTACACCGCTTAACGTTGGCCAAGATCGAATCACCATTAATTCCACCACTGACGAATTAAGCGTCAATCGGGTTGAATATGGTTTCAGCTCAAACTATGGCCAGACAACACCGCCCGAAACTAATCCAAATACAAATCATAATCAGACTCTAATTAGTCTCCTGCCAGACACGGAGTACCATTACCGAATCATTGCTCGCGATGCCGCTGGTAATGAGTCATCGACCGTTGACTACTCCTTCCGCACTCTGGCGCCGCCGACTCCAACCCCCGATACCACGCCACCGCAACCGATCGTGAGCGCCAGTGTAAGTCAAATCGAGAATCGCTCGGCCGCCATCTCTTGGACGGCGCCTTACGAAGATCGCGGTGATGCCACTTCCGGCGTGGTGGCGAGTTACGACCTTCGTTACTCGAGTAACCCCATCACCGATGCTAATTGGGCGAACGCGGCTGAAGTGACGCCCGCGACGGGTGAGCCAACTCCATCGGTGCCAGGCACGTCCGAGAGTTATGTCTTGATTGGTCTTAGTCCAAATCGGACCTACTACGCAGCCATCCGTTCCGTTGATTCTGCCGGCAACATCTCCGCTTTATCTAATGTTGTCACCTTCGCCACTCGCAATCCTAATCAGGACAACAACAGTACTAGCAATCAAACGATCACTACAAGGCTTGATACCGTGGCGCCGACTTCGGCTCTCACCCCTACGGCCTATAGCGCCGACAAGCAGGTAATACTCCAGTGGCGCAATCCTGCCAACCCAGACTTCTCTCGGATGCTCATTCTCCGCAGTACCGTGCCATTACCAGTAATTACGAGTTCAGGCGATCCGCGACTTCTGCCGATGGCCCAAGCCGTTTACGAGGGGACCTCACCTTACTTTACCAACACGAATCTGGTGAATAGGCAGACCTATTATTACACCTTCTACGCTTATGATCGCTCCGGTAATCACTCGGTGCCGACGACAGTGATTGCGAAACCGATTGCTGGCGTCTCACCCAGTTTCCCTGTCCTCCAGAACCAAGCTTTGACGAATCAGGCCCAAGTGCTTGAATTACGAAAACTCCTCTTATCCCTTATTCAAAAACTACTCGAATTGTTGCGCGCGCGCTAAATTAAAGGTAGTTTATCCGATATGAAGTCAGACTCGAATCGGGACCTCGTCCGCAATTTCTCCATCATTGCTCATATCGATCATGGTAAATCGACCCTCGCCGATCGTCTCCTTGAGGCCACGGGGACAGTGGAGCCGCGCCAAATGCGCGACCAGATCCTTGATAGTATGGAGCTCGAGCGTGAGCGAGGGATTACGATCAAGCTCCAGCCAGTCCGGATGGCCTATCGGGGTAAGTACTTACTTAATCTAATTGATACGCCCGGCCACATCGACTTCTCCTACGAAGTGTCGCGGGCGCTTAAAGCGGTAGAAGGAGCCATTCTCCTTGTCGATGCGACGAAGGGAGTTCAAGCCCAAACTCTCTCAGTGCTCGCTTCCGCTCGCGAGCAAGGACTTACGATCTTGCCGGTGATTAATAAAATTGATCTCGCTTCCGCCCAGACACCTAAGGTTAAGGCGGAATTGGTTAAGCTTCTTAATTGCCGTCTCGAAGACATCATCGCCGTGTCGGCGAAGACGGGCGAGGGGATCGAGACCTTGCTCCAAGCGATTGTGGCCCAAGTGCCGCCACCGGTACCAGAATTCCCCGACACCGCCGGCGCGCGCGCCATCGTCTTCGACTTCGAGTACTCGAACCATCGCGGCCTCGTCGTCTTCATCCGCGTCTTTGACGGTTCGATTAAGAAGGGCGATGCCCTTGTCTTCGGTGTGGCGGGGGAGAAGTTCACCGCGCTTGAGGTTGGTACCTTCCGACCGGCCAAAGCGCCGGTCGAAGCTCTGGGGGTGGGCGAAATCGGTTACCTCGTGACGGGGATCAAAGATTTCGGCCGCGCCCGCGTCGGCGAGACAGTGCTTGCGGCCACAGTACCGCTACCCTTCATCCCGGGTTATGCCGAGCCGCGGCCGATGGTCTGGGCCTCACTCTACCCGGTTAGCCAATCAGACTTCGACCTTTTGCGGCAGGCACTGGCGCGCCTCCGCTTGTCGGATGCCGCGCTCTCCTTCGAAGAAGAGACGGCGGGAGTCTTGGGGCGCGGCTTCCGCGCTGGCTTCCTCGGCCTGCTCCACCTCGAGATTGTGACGGAGCGCTTGAAGCGCGAGCATAATTTGAAATTAGTGGTCACCAATCCTTCGATTAGCTTCCGTCTCACCGACACCAAAACCAATCGCGAAGAAGTGATCTATGCCCACCATCTCTTCCCCGACGAATTGCGGTATAAGAAAGTACTTGAACCTTGGGCCGCGGCCGAGATCCTAACCCCCGCCGCTTACTTAAGCCCCATCCTGTCACTGCTCCAAGAGCATGAAGCGTTAATCCTCGCTTCGGATAATTGGGGCGAGGAGCGAATGATTTTGAAAGTGGAATTACCGCTGCGCGAATTGATGCGCCACTTCTTCGATGGCTTGAAGAGTGTGTCTTCCGGTTTCGCTTCGCTCTCTTACCGTTTGATTGATTGGCGACCGGCCGATGTGCTGAAGCTCGAAGTGCTGGTGGCCGAAGAAGTGGTGCCGGCGCTGACGCGCGTGGTACCACGTCGCCGACTCGAACTCGAGGCGGAGTCGGTGGTGGAGCGCTTGAAAGGTCTCTTGCCGCGCGAGCTCTTCGTGGTGAAGATCCAAGCTCGCGCGGACGGGCGGATTGTGGCTTCGCGCTCGATCTCGGCGCTGAAGAAGGATGTAACGGGCTACCTCTATGGGGGCGACATTACTCGCAAGCGGAAGCTCTGGGAGAAGCAAGCTCGCGGCAAGAAGCGAATGCAGGCGAGCGCCCGCGTCAACATTCCACCCGAGGTCTTCCTCAAGCTCGTTCAGGAGAATAAAGCGGGAATGTAAAGCAGGATCATACCAATGATCACAATGATGCTCACAATCGCCCAGAAGGTTTGCAGGCCTTTTTTGTATTTTTTCTGAAACAACATTAGACTTAAGGATACCCTAAACAATGAGAGAATTTCAAGGCAAAAGGCAGACGAGGCGAATCTTGTATTCCTTGCCGGTTAGGCTAGTCTTAGTAGTGCTCATCATTATGCTCGGCGCTTCCGTCTGGCGTCTCTACGATAAGCGCCAGATTGTGGTGAAAGAACGGGAGTCACTCTTGGCGGAAGTGGCGAGCCTCGAAGCTCGGCGAGCGGTCTTACTTGAGGAGGTCGCCAGCCTAAAGACTGCGCGCGGGGTTGAGGCCGAGGTCCGCGAGAAGTTCAACGTGGTGAAGCCCGGGGAACGAGTGATCAACTTCGTGGCGGCGGTGGCGACGGGGACGGCAACGACGACGCCCGAAGCGACCTGGTGGGAGAGATTCGTTGATTGGTTTGATTTTTAAAAAAATATTGGCGGCCGTAGTTTAGTGGCAGAACGATTGCTTCCCAAGCAATAGGTGAGGGTCCGATTCCCTCCGGCCGCACTGTCTTGCTCCGAGGTGGGTAAAGGGTTATAGTTAGATTATGTTTCGTCGTCGTAATTTAATCGTTGTTTTAGTCGTCCTTATTTTGCTCTCCCTCGCTTCTTGGGCTTACTTTGGTGGTGAGTCCGGACCGACTTATGAGAGTCTGATTGTTGAGCCGACGACGCTCGTCCAAGAAGTCAGTGTGACTGGGAGAGTGGAAGCGAATCGGGAGGTTGACCTGGCGGCTAAACGCAGTGGCCGCGTCGTCCGGCTCGGTGCCCGAGCCGGGGCGCAAGTGGCGGCTGGGGCGACACTGCTCGAGCTTGATGCCGCGCGCGAAGCGCGCGCCGTCACTTCAGCCGAGCTTGAGCTCGAGAGCGCGAAGCTCGCTCTGACCAAGCTCACTAGTCCCAATGACCGCCAACTCGTTCAAAGTGAGCTCTCTCAAGATTATGAGTCGGGTTTGGCCACCGCCGCTTCGGTCTACGGCAGCCTTTTTGGTATTTTAGACGATCTCGACACGATCTTCTTTGGTGACGATCTTAGCCCGACTTCTTCGAACGAAGACAATCTTGCTTATTATGCTCGCACCGTTTCTTACCACGACTCACGCTTTAAAGATTTTCCAATCATTATTAATCAGGATTACCACAAGTTAGTCACTGATGCTAACGCGGCGCTTAAGCTCTACCAAACTTCGCGCACGGGTGGGCAGGCAACGGCGATCGAAAACGCTCTCTTCGCCACTCACGATGTCTTGAAGCAGGCCGTTAACGTGTTGAAGCAAGGTCGTGACTTGGTCCAATTCTTCAAAGATCGTTCGGTGGCCGACAATTGGCAACCCCTCCAACCAACAGTAGTGGATGGCCACTTAGCCGACCTCTCTAGTTTCTATACTGAAATCAATGGCTATTGGCTCGACCTGAATGAAGTAGTGACGGCGATTAAATCGAAGCAAAGTACGATTGAGGTTGATGATCTCGACATCGCTTCTGCGCGCCTCGAAGTGAAGAAGGCCGAAAGCGATTTAGCGGAAGCCCGAGAAGATTACGCCGACTCCTTCCTCCGCGCTCCCTTCGGTGGCACGGTGACGTCAGTCGAGCCGGAAGTCGGCGAGCTTATTTCGGCGAGTGAGGCGGTTGTTTCGATGATCTCCTTCGACGAGCTCAATCTCGAAGCCAATGTGCCGGAAGCAGATGTGGCGAAGATTAAGGTAGGTGATTCGGCTCGCGTCACTCTCGATGCCTATGGCGGTGACGAAGTTTTCAACGCCACCGTTCAATCGATTGATCCGGCCGCCGAGGTCATCGACGGAGTAGCGACTTACCGAACCGTTCTCCACTTCCTTACACCGAATACCAAGATTAAATCAGGGATGACAGCCGAGATTGATATTACCGGCGAGCGTCGCGAGAATGTACTCGCCGTACCGCAACGAGCGGTCGTTAATGAGATCGATCGCAAGTTTGTCCACGTGCGTCGCGGCGGCGTGGTGGTCGAGCAAGAGGTTCAAACCGGCTTCCGTGGCGCTGATGGTCGGGTGGAGATTACGAGCGGTCTCACGGCCGGCGACGAAGTCGTTAGTTTGATCGTGGAGTAGGTTATGGCGCTCATTGAGACGCGCGGACTGGAGAAGACTTACTACACCGACGAGGTGGCGACACCGGTACTCCGAGACGTCTCGCTTGATATTAAAGCGGGAGAATTTGTGGCCATTATGGGGCCGTCGGGTTCGGGCAAATCAACCTTGCTCCACTTGCTTGGCTTCCTCGATCGGCCGACGGCCGGTCACTTCCGCTTTGATGGTAAAGAAATGGACGATTACTCTGATGATGATTTGGCAAAGATTAGGAACGAGAAGATTGGCTTCATTTTCCAATCCTTCAATCTCCTGCCGCGGACGACCGTGCTTGATAATGTGAAGTTGCCGCTCTACTACTCCACCTTCCCTGAATCCAGCTGGCAGGAGCGAGCGCTTAAGGCGATTGAAGCGGTGGGGTTAAGCCACCGGCTCGACCACGAGCCGGCCAAACTCTCGGGTGGGGAGAAGCAGCGCGTGGCCATCGCCCGGGCGCTCGTTACCGATCCGGCCGTTATCTTCGCTGATGAACCGACCGGTAATCTCGATTCTCAGTCGGGTGGCCAAGTGATGTCCGCGATCGAAGCGCTTCACGATAGTGGTCGAACGATTATCCTCATCACGCACGAGACTTACACGGCGGAATATGCCGAGCGAGTGATCCGTTTGCGTGATGGGGCAATCGAGTCTGACGAGCGGATGACGAGTCGCCGCCGCCACGATCAATTTAAAAAATAATCGATGACAAACAGAAATCTATTTCTCACCGCGCGGCGCGGTCTCGCCGCCAATCGTTCGCGGAGCTTGCTTACCTTGCTTGGAATCGTGATTGGCATTACCGCTATCATCCTCGTTATGTCCGTTGGTCGCGGCGCGGAAGAACTTATCTTGAGCCAGATCCGAGGCTTAGGTTCGCGGACGATTATCATCGAACCCGGGAGGGAGCCAAAAGGGCCGTCGGAATTTGCGGAAGTCTTCACCGACTCACTCAAGGTGCGAGACCTAAGCTCGCTCACTAATCCGGCCAGGGTGCCCGGGGTGGTGGGGATTACCCCGAACGTGATCCAAGTGATGACGGTGACGGTCGGCAACGAGTCAACGCGAACGAGCGTAATCGGCTCGGCCGATCTCTTGGTAAGCATCCTTGGTATTTATCCATCAGTCGGCAATTTCTTCACCCAAGACGAGATTAGGCAGAAGGCAAGCGTGGCGGTGATCGGGGCGGAGGTTAAACGCAAACTCTTCGGCGCCTCCGAGGCGCTGGGCCAAAAGATTAGAATTAAAGACCGGACTTTCCGCATTATCGGCATTTTCCCCGAGAAGGGGCAGGTCGCCCTCTTCGATGTCGATGAGCTCGTGGTCGTGCCTTACTCAACGGCCCAAGAGTACCTCCTCGGGATCAATCATTTCAATTCGATTATTCTCCAAGCCGAGACGGAGGCGGCCGTGCCCCGCGTCGTCAACGACATTAAACTCACTCTCCGCGAGAATCACGGCATCGATGATCCGGAGAAAGACGATTTCCACATTACCACTCAAGCCGACGCCGCCGAGCGGGTCGGCACCGTTACCGGCATCCTCACCGCGCTCCTCACCTCGATCGCCGCGATCTCACTCCTTGTGGGTGGAATCGGAATTATGAACATCATGCTTGTCTCCGTCACCGAGCGGACGCGAGAGATCGGCTTGCGTAAGGCTCTT
>JBBTTW010000014.1:0-3435 GCA_038064055.1 Patescibacteria group bacterium
CTGAAGCTTCGGCGGACAGGCAGCGGTAGACCTGCCTGCCCTGCCTACCGGCAGGCAGGCGGCAGGCAGGGCGAGGGATTTTCACCCGCCCACACCACGTCACCGTAGCTCAGGGGCAGAGCAGGCGTTTCATAAGCGCCGGGTCGCAGGTTCGAATCCTGCCGGTGACACATCAAATAAGGTGGGTGGGCAGGTAACCCCCCCCAACAGAGGTTCAACTCCTCCCGCAGACACAAAATACTTCGACCTATGCAGTCGGCGATTTTTCTTGGAGTTTGTCGATAAGTTGGTGTACCAGCGCCGCGCATAGTATTCCGACTCCGGCGCCGCCCACGATGTCGAGCGGCCAGTGGATGCCGGCCATTACTCGCGTCACGCTCACCACCGCGACGGCAATCGTGAGCCAGCCGCCGAGCTTCGGATTAACCACGTGGACCGAGAGGGCGAGGGCGAAGAAGAAGGTGGCATGCCCCGAGGGGAAGGAGCCGGCGGAGCTTGGCGAGAGGAAGGGTGTGATGTCGGGCAAAGCGATAAAGGGTCGCGCCACGGGCCAAAGCCACTTCACCAACTGGGAGACGAACCAAGCGCCGAGCGTGGCGACCGCCACGAAGCCAAGCTCACGCGCCGCGGCCGGCCGCTCGCGCATCACCCGAGCGAAACTAATCACTACAATAGCAATGACGAGCCAAACGAGATAATTATTTACCACCTCGACGAAGAATTGGAGCCCCGCGCTCGCGGCCGTTAAGTTGTAGAAATAGCGCAGGACTAATTCGTTCATAGTTTTTTAATCCCCTCTTCGATCTTCACCGTTGGCACCCAACCGAGTAATTCTTTAGCCAAGCGGTTGTCGGCCAAGGTGTGCTTCGGCTCCAGACGCGCCGGTAAGTACTTCACTTCCCCACCAATTAATTTGGCAATTTGATTGATCGAGATGTTGTTACCGGCACCGATATTAATTACCTCACCTTGCCCCACTTTATTACTTGTCGCCGCGAGGAAGTTGGCGCGCACCACATCACCAACATAGGTAAAGTCTCGCGTCTGCTCACCATCGCCAGTGATCGTAAGCGGCTCACCCTGACGGTGTTGTTTTAAGAATTTGCCAATCACAAGGGCGTAAGCCCCGTCCGGATTCTGCCGCGGCCCGTAGACGTTGAAGTAGCGGAGGCTAACTGTGGGCAAATTGTAGACCATATTAAAAACGCGACAGTAGAGCTCACCAATATACTTCTGTAAGCCGTAAGGACTCTTCGGATTAGCTGGTAGTTCTTCGTGGAGTGGCTGAGCGACCTGCTGGCCCTGAGTTCGCCGCGGCGAATCGAGGGGATCACCGTAAGCCGAACTCGAGGCGGAGTAGACGAGCCGCTTCAACTTATGCGCCGCGGCGGCGCGGAGGACGTTCAGCGTCCCCGTCACGTTCACCGCATTCGTCTCTTCCGGATGCTCGATCGAGTATTGCACCCGCGGCAAGGCGGCGAAGTGGAAGCAGTAATCAGCACCGGCGAAGAGCGGTTCGATCTTTTCATATTCCCGAATGTCGACCACTTCGAGTCGCGCCTTCGGATTAACGTCTGCCTTCTTGCCGTTCACTAAGTTATCAATCACCACCACTTCCCAACCCTCATTAATCAAATGATCCACCAAGTGCGCCCCGATGAAGCCCGCGCCACCCGTTACCACTGCCTTAATCTTTTTTTTAGTCATAAAGTTTATAACCCGGTTTGCGACAAAAGAGTTCTCACCGTCTTCAGGGCAATCTTCAAATCAAGCCAGAAGCTGCGGTTCTTCACATAATAGAGATCGTAAGACAACTTCTCTCGCGTGGCTGCCGCTTCCGGCCGAAAGTGCGGATGGCGCTCTTGGTAGATCTGGGCCCAACCCGAGAGACCGGGTTGGATCAAGTGCCGCGCGTGGTAGTAAGGGATCTCGTGCTCATAGATCTTAACATAAGCCGGCCGCTCCGGTCGCGGACCAATGAGCGATTGCCGGCCGGCCATCACCGACGTCAGTTGGGGCAACTCATCGAGCCGCGTTCGACGCAAGAAGGCGCCCACTCGCGTGACGCGGCGCTCTTCGAGCTTGCCTTCGGTCGTCATGCTTCGAAATTTGCGGATGAGAAAGATTTTGCCCAAGCGCCCCACTCGTTCTTCGTTGTAGAAGATAGGGCCGCGATCTTCCCACTTAATCGTCGCGATAATGAAGGGGTAGAGAATTAGGGTAACGAGAAAGAGTACGCCGGCAATAATTAAATCCATTAGTCGCTTAAGGAAGCGGTAGATCGGCCAAACGTCGGCCACCACATACTGGACGAGCCAGCGTTCGTCGATCACCGAGATGGGCACACGACCGAAGATGTCTTCGTACAATTCATGAATATTCACAAACTGCACGCCACCAAAGAGTGATTGGTAGAAGCTGGCGCCAATCTCCGGCCGCGAACGATCGTAGGGATTGATCACCACAACGGCAATCTTCTGCCTCGCCCACTCCTCGGGCGGGATCAGCTTATCGACCACCGAGATGTGGTAACGACCATTGGTGGTTAAGACGCGCTTCAGCTCGGCCACTTCCGGTCCATCACAGAGGAAGAGGTAGTGATCGGTGCGACCGCGGTAGAGCACGTTGACGACCGAGAGTCGCCACCAGACGATGAGGAGCAAACTGAAGATGAGATCGACGAAGAGTGTGATCTTCGGCGTGACGGTGAAGTAGGAAACGAAGTAGAAGAAGGCGAGCGCGATGAGACTATTTAAGAGTTGGGCGTTGACGACCGTATTGGCCAAGCGCTCGCGCGAGAGCGACGGTCGCGGGTTATAAAGTTCGGCAATGAAGAAGACGAGCAGCCAAACGAAGAAGATGAGGCTGAAAGGGCCGAGGTGGGCGAGGAGTAATTCGCCCGAAGGCCACTCGAAGAAGCGCACTAAGAGCGTGAGCGGGATGGCGAGGCTGAAGGCCAAGAGATCGCCGAAGAAAAGGATAATGGCTTCCAATCTGACTTGTCGACCGATCATAGTGGCGTAATCATACAACAAAAATACCTTTTATGCTATAGTCTGGAAAATGAAAATTATCTTCGTCGTGACCAAGGGAAATTGGGGTGGCGTCCAGCGTTACGTCTATGATCTGGCCACCAGCCTGCCGAAGAGGCAATTTGAGCCACTTGTCGTGGTGGGCCAAGGCGAGATCTTAAAGAGTAAACTCGCGGCCGCGGGAGTAGAGTGCCAAAGTCTCGCCCGCCTCGGGCGCGATGTGCGGCTCACGGATGATTTCCACTCCTTCTGGGCGCTCTTCAAACTCTTTCGCCGCGAGCAGCCAAGTATCGTGCACCTCAATAGTTCGAAGGTGGGAGTGATTGGGGCTTTGGCTGGAAGATTGGCGCGTGTGCCGCGCATCATCTTCACCGCGCATGGTTGGGCGTCAAACGAAGATCGC
>JBBTTW010000015.1:0-30009 GCA_038064055.1 Patescibacteria group bacterium
TTCACCACACCTTGGAAGCCCTTGCCCTTGCTTAAGCCGCTCACCGCAAGAACGAGCCCGGGGCTCACGTCGGTAAGTTCGCTAAGTTTCGGCACGGCCACCACCGTTACCGGCGTGACGCGGCCAACTTCATCAAACACTTGGGTCATCCCCTTTTTAATGCCGGAGAATTTCATGGTCGTATTAGATCATCTTGACGTCAATGTTGACGCCGGAAGGTAGAGTGAGACTGGTAAGCTGTTCGATAATCTTCGTGGACGGATTAGAAATGTCGATCAGGCGCTTATGGATGCGCATTTCGAATTGCTCCCGGGCATTCTTGTGGACGAAGGAGCTTCGGTTAACGGTGTACTTCTTGATCTCGGTCGGTAGAGGGATCGGTCCTTCCACGCGACCGTCATAACGGCGAGCGGTGTCCACGATCTGCTTCACCGAAGCATCGAGCACTTTGTGCTCGTAAGCCGAGACGCGGATCCGGATCCGTTGCACCACATCAGTCGCCTCCGGTTTAGCCCGAGGGGTAGTCTGCTTCTTTGAGCTCTGATGTGAGGTCGTGGCCGACATGGTTAAATTAAATTAATTAGAGATTCTTTAGGCGTTAATTTTCGTCACGACGCCGGCGCCAACGGTCTTACCACCTTCGCGGATGGCGAAGCGTTGCTTAACCTCAAGGGCGACTGGCGCCACGAGCTTAACTTTGAAGGTAATCGTATCGCCCGGCATTACCATCTTCACCGCTTCCGGCAAAGTGACTTCACCCGTCACATCGGTTGTACGAATGTAGAACTGGGGCTTGTAACCAGTGAAGAATGGGGTGTGGCGGCCGCCTTCCTCCTTTTTTAAGATATAAACCTCTGACTCAAACTCGGTGTGCGGCGTTACGCTACCGGTCTTGGCCAAGACTTGGCCACGAGTCACATCTTCCTTCTTCGTGCCGCGGAGGAGGATACCGGCATTGTCGCCAGCCATACCTTCGTCGAGTTGCTTGTTGAACATTTCGATACCGGTAATCGTGGTCTTGGCGGTCGGATGAATACCGACAATTTCAACTTCCTCACCCACCTTAACCTTACCGCGCTCCACTCGGCCGGTGACGACGGTGCCACGACCTTCGATCGAGAAGATGTCTTCGATCGGCATCAGGAAAGGCTTATCAATTTCGCGAACCGGGGTCGGAATGTAGGTATCGAGGGCGTTAGCCAGCTCGAGCACCTTCTTCGCCCACTCATCATCAATCGTCTTGGCTTCTAAGGCTTTGAGGCCCGAACCACGAACGACCGGCGCATTATCGCCGTCGTACTCATACTTTGAGAGCAATTCGCGGACTTCCGTCTCGACGAGATCAATCAGTTCCGGATCATCCACCATGTCCACCTTGTTTAAGAAGACGACGATCTTCGGCACCCCGACTTGGCGAGCGAGGAGAATGTGCTCGCGAGTTTGGGGCATCACGCCATCAGTCGCAGCGACCACGATAATGGCGCCGTCCATTTGAGCGGCACCGGTGATCATGTTCTTAATGTAGTCGGCGTGGCCCGGAGCATCGATGTGGGCGTAGTGACGACTGTCCGTCTCATACTCATTGTGCGAGAGCGCAATGGTAATACCGCGTTCCCGTTCCTCGGGAGCGTTGTCAATATCTTCAATCTTCTTTAACTTAACCTTCTTACCGGCGAGGTTCAAAACATGCAAAATGGCCGCCGTAAGGGTGGTCTTGCCGTGGTCGACGTGACCAATGGTACCGACGTTAACGTGAGGCTTAGAACGATCAAATTTTTCTGCCATGATTATAATTTAATATTAATGACTACTAATAATTGAAAACGAAAAACATGACGCAAAACGCGTGTTGTCTATCCTAACAGAACCCAAATATTAGTCAACCCCGTTAACGGGATACCCTAACTCAAGCACACTTGAACGAATTCACGGCCGTCGCTAGTTAGACCAATCTTCTTTACCGTTATTGATAGACCTTTAATTGAGGTCGTCTGGGGGAAAGGTAGGCCACTTCCCTTCACCGCTAAGGGGTTAGCCACCGACGACCCAGAACTGCCATTGACGTTGAAGCTAGCCCATTTATCTTCAGCCTCAATATGACTGTCGATCCGGAAGCTAGCCCCTCTAAGGTTGACTGTTTGCGGGAGGCTCGCACCATCACTCTTGGCATTGTAAAGGGTGACCGACTTCTCGCAACCGGCGGCCTTGAAGATCGGGCCATACTTTTCGTTATAGTAATAAGTGCCACCAATGATAAAGAGGAGGATAACGATAATAAATCCCCCACTCCCAAACCCGCGTTTCAAGGCAGAGTAGAACATCGGTATTATTATAACATCGTTTGACACTCGAAGGAGGGCGGGATAGTTTACTTGTAGATATGGGAAAAATTGGGTCTTTGGTAAAGACAAAGGAGAAAAAGGTGAAAATTGGCATTATGGGCTACGGCGTCGTTGGTGGCACTACCGGCAAGGTACTCGGTCTCGTCCACCACATCCTCCCCTACGATCGCTACAAGGCTCCCTACAATACGGAGAAGCATCTGCGAAAGTTGGCGCGAGAGGCGGAGGTAGTGTTCATCTGCGTTCCGACGCCGATGTTTAAGAATTCGGGTCGGATTGACCTTTCGGCCATCTATCATTCGCTCGAGACACTGAAGCAAACCCTCGTCCAAGTGAAACGACGCGACAAAGATATAATCGTCGTCATCCGTTCCACCGCCGTGTCTGGCACTACCGACAAACTCCAAGAGAAGTACCCGATGTTTCATTTCGTGGTCAATCCCGAATTCCTCACGGAGAAGAACTCCCTCGAAGACATGTTGCACACCAAACGGGTGGTGATCGGAGTTTACCACACAGAAAACTTTAGTGGTCAGATGGCCGAAGATCGAGTTCGGGGTATCTATCAAGCCCTCTTTCCGAATGCTCAATACTTCGTCGTGGGTATTAAGATGGCCGAATTCTTCAAATACGCGAGCAATGCCATGCTGGCGATGCAAGTGGCCTTGTCGAACGAACTGGCCCAAATTGCCAAGGTCTTGGGCTTGGATTACGGCCAAGTAGTCGAGTTCCTACTCACTGATCCGCGAATTGGCCGAAATATTAAGGTCCCGGGGCCCGATGGCAAATACGGCTTCGGCGGTAAGTGCTTCCCTAAGGATCTGCGAGCGCTAATCAGTCTGTCGCGGAGGAAGGGTTACCGGCCGAGATTGTTCGAGGCCGGTTGGGATCTCAACTTACGCGTTCGCCCAGAGCAGGATCGCGATTGGACCAAGATCGACGGCGCCGTGAGCGAGGAGCCGGCCGAGCCGAAGAAGAAGTCGCCGCGGCATAAGTTCAAAATCGTCAAACGCCGAACAAAGTAAAAGTAGTCTCCAAAACAGCAAAACCCCGTCCGCTCAAATCAATTTATGAGCGCCACGGGGTTTTATTTTTCTTAAATAAATTTAAATATGCAGTCGGCGCTCAAGACGACGCAACCTTAATTCGTAGTTAGCCAGAACAGAAGCAAAGGGTCCGAGTTTAGCATTTACGTCTTTTAATTCAGCTTCAATGTTTTCAAATCGTTCCACAAAAACCTTGTGAATTTTGTCTATATCGTCAAATCGTTTTTCAATCCCACTAAACTTCTGGCCCACAACACCAAACCTTTCGTCTACTGCATCAAAACCCCGCTTAGTGATTTGGGCCAAGCGATCAATTTCTCCTTTAAAAAACTTTTTGTCCGCCGTGGTCATTGACTATCAGTTTACCACCACTGAAACTACTGTCCATATAGAAATTCTATAATTATCGATGATTCCTGTTATAATTAGGAGCATGTATTCAAAATACAAACATGTAATTGGGCTGGGCATAATGGGAATACTCTCCGGACTGGTCTCTACTTGGATTTATGATTTCATTAAGTTGCATGATAAAACTCCGGGACCTCCCTTCTTTTTTGGATTAGATTTTGTCGGTATCAATTTTGGTATTCTAACTGGTTTGTATTTATACATCGCATTAAGACCAAATTTTGGACTAAACAAAGTAATCCGGTGGGTTTGTATATCTTCTATAATCAACTTTTTTGCCTGGTACGGAGGGATGAGCTTTAGTTTCTTCGGGATGATCGCCGTACTATCTGTGCCGGCGGCTGGAGCTTTTGGAGCAGCTGTTCTATTAATATTGATGCGTTCTTTAATTTCAAATCCAGCCTCCAATCTAAACTATAGAACCAGAGGGTTAGTAATCCCAACTGCATTACTTGGTGCAGCGACATCGCTGGTGGGCTTGAGTGACCTAAAAGAATTAACCTCTTTCCGCTTAGTTCCACTTTTCTGGCAACCAATAGTGGCCTTAGGACTGGGTCTACTGCTTAGTAATTTAATAGCGAGTCAAAAAACTTTAAGCAAAACCTCTACTTCCGCGCTTCGATGATCTTCTCGGCCACGTTGTTGGGGATGATTTCGTATTTATCAAATTCCATAGTGAAGGTGGCGCGGCCTTCGGTCATTGAGCGGAGCGAAGTCATGTAGCCAAACATTTCCGCGAGCGGCACGCGAGCGCGCACCACCTTAGCCAGAGTCCGATCTTCCATACTTTCAATCTGGCCGCGCTTGCCGGAGAGTGAACCGGTGATGTCACCCATAAACTTCTCCGGCACGATCACTTCCACCTTCATCACCGGCTCAAGCAGCACGGGCTTAGCCCGACGCGACGCTTCTTGTAAGGCCATAGAGGCGGCAATTTTGAAGGCCATTTCGGATGAGTCCACTTCGTGGTAGGAACCATCGTAGAGTTCGCAAGAAATGTCGACGAGTTGGAAGCCGGCCACGACGCCGCGCTCCATGCCCTCACGTAATCCCTTCTCAATCGGGGAGATAAATTCTTGCGGCACCACGCCTCCCTTAATGGAGTTAATAAACTCAAAGTGATTCTCGCGCGTAACGTTCTTAGCAATCTTCGCCCCTTCTTCAAGCGCTTCGAGTGGTTTGATCCGAATGCGCACGTGGCCGTACTGGCCGCGACCGCCGGATTGCTTGATGTACTTACCTTCGGCCTCGGCTGGCGCCGTAATCGTCTCCTTGTACGCCACTTGCGGCCGGCCAACGTTTGCGCCGACGCCGAACTCCCGCTTCATTCGATCAACGAGAATTTCTAAATGTAATTCGCCCATGCCGGAGATGATTGTCTCCCCTGTCTCTTGGTCGGACTTAATGCGGAAGGTTGGATCTTCGATCGAAAGCTTCTTCAAGGCAAGGCCCATCTTCTCTTGGTCGGCCTTGGTCTTCGGTTCGATCCGGAGCGAAATGACGGGTTCCGGAATCTCAATACCCTCAAGAAGCATTGGGTGATTCGGATCACACATCGTGTCGCCGGTTTGAGTATCTTTCAAGCCGACGGTGGCGGCAATGTTGCCGGCGCCAATTTCTTTAATCTCCTGACGATCATTGGCATGCATCCGGACGATTCGACTAATGCGCTCCTGCTGACCGGTGCGAGTATTTAAAACATAAGATCCGGCCGTTAGCTTACCGGAGTAGACGCGGAAGAAGGTGAGCGAACCGACGAAGGGGTCGGTGGCCGTCTTGAAAGCGAGGGCCGTGAAGGGGGCATCAACGCGAGACTCAACTTTAACCTTCTCTCCCGTCTCTTGGTTAACGGCATCACCGGGTGGAATGTCGAGTGGCGACGGGAGGTAGTAGGCCACGGCGTCGAGGACGAGCTGGACGCCCTTATTCTTCAAAGCGGAACCACAGAGGACGGGAAAGATCTTGTTCTCAATCGTCCCTTGCCGAATGATCTCGCGCAAGCGCTTAAGGTCAGGCTCCTTGCCTTCGAGGTAGTCATTCAAAGCCACGTCATCGAGCTCCACAATCTTCTCAATTGAGGCCGCTCGCTCGGCGGCCGCCGCCTCGCGTAAACTTTCTGGGATCGGACCCCGAACAATCTTCTCTCCCTTATCGCCCTCGAAGCTGACGTACTCCATCGTGAGCAGGTCGACGATGCCGCGGAAGCCGTCTTCGTGACCATCGGGGATCTGGAGCTTCACCGCTTTCGGCGACAAGCGATCGATAATTGATTTGAAAGAACGCTCAAACGAGGCGCCCATCCGATCGAGCTTATTGATAAAGCAGACGCGCGGCACTTCGTAGTCGTCGGCGTAACGCCAGTTCGTCTCGGACTGCGGCTCCACTCCGGCCACCCCGTCGAAGACGACAACAGCGCCGTCGAGCACGCGGAGTGAGCGCTTCACCTCAATGGTGAAGTCGATGTGCCCGGGGGTGTCGATAATGTTTAGCCGAATTTTTTCTTTCTCCTTATCTTTGGCTTCGGTTGGTGACCAATAAGCCGTGGTGGCGGCGGCGGTAATGGTGATGCCGCGCTCGCGCTCCTGCTCCATCCAGTCCATCACCGTATCGCCTTCGTGCACTTCGCCAATCTTGTGACTAAGGCCAGTATAAAAAAGAACCCGCTCGGACGTGGTCGTCTTACCAGCGTCAATGTGAGCGATGATACCAATATTCCTAACCTTATCGAGCGGGTAGTCGGGGTTCTCCATAACTTATTTAGGCGGCAGTAGAACTTGAGCTAGTAGTGGTAGTAGTAACGGGGGCAGACGAGGTCATCGGCGGACGAGGGGCCATCGGTGGTCGAGGAGCATTTGAACGAGCGAAGTGAGCGAAGGCGCGGTTGGCCTCGGCCATTCGGAGCACGGAGTCGCGCTTCTTAATCGCCTCACCTTCATTCTTCGCCGCCGACATTAATTCGTCGGCCAAGCGATTAGCCATCGGGCGACCCGACTTGGAACGAGCGGCCTCGAGGATCCAACGGATCGCGAGCGTCAAGCGGCGGCGGGGGCTCACCTCGTGGGGAATTTGGTAGTTAGCTCCACCCACGCGGCGCGAGCGCAACTCGGTGTGCGGACCAACGTTCTTGATCGCCTCTTCGAAGATGTCGATGGCGTTCGTCTTCGTCTTCTCTTTAATTAAATCGAAAGAATCGTAGACCACACTGCGGGCGGTCGACTTCTTCCCCTCTTGCATGACATAGTTAATGAACTTAGCCACCTTCGGTGACTGGAAGCGATTATCGGGTTCGATCGGGCGACCAACTTTAGCTTTGCGTCTCATAATTTAAATTATTTATTCTTCGGTCTCTTAGCCCCGTACAAACTGCGACCCTTGCGGCGATTCTCCACACCGCTAGCATCGTACTTACCGCGGACGATGTGGTAACGGACGCCGGGCAAGTCCTTAACGCGGCCGCCGCGGATCATTACTACCGAGTGCTCTTGTAAGTTGTGGCCGATACCGGGGATGTAGGCCGTCACCTCCATACCATTAGCAAGGCGGACCCGAGCGATCTTACGGATAGCCGAGTTCGGCTTCTTTGGGGTCGTCGTCTTAACTTGGGTACAAACGCCACGCTTGAAGGGTGAGGGGTAGAAAATAGGACGGTTCTTAAGGGTGCTAAAACCCCGAGCCAAAGCCACCGAACGTGACTTCCGGCGCGAGATCTGGCGCTTCCGCTTAATTAACTGATTGATCGTCGGCATAACTTAAACAATTTGAGATTATTACTCTAATATGACGGGTCTAAAAAAGCAAGGTGTTTAGAGGGCGAGACCAGTAAATAGACGGAATAGGAAGGTGACGAGCGGTGAGATGAATGACCAAAGAAAGAAGAGGACAAAGAGGATTAAGATGAATTGGTAACGGTTGAGCCAGTCTTCGACGGCCCGCTGTTGTGGCGGCAAGAGGGCAAAGAGGATCTTCGAACCATCGAGCGGCGGCACGGGTAAAAGGTTGAAGATGGCTAAGATTAAATTGAGGAAGACGATCAGAGCCGAGATCTGAATTAAGGTCGGGGGCAAGGTGAGCGCCGCGCCACTCGTCGCGGCGAATCTAATCACTCCCGAGAAGATGAGTGCGATGAGCAGATTAGCCGCCGGCCCGGCGGCGGCGACGTAGGCCGGCCCCGAGCGGCCGGCTTGGAGATTGTAGGGATTGTACGGCACCGGCTTGGCCCAACCGAAGATGAAGCCACCACTCGAGTAAGTAAGAAGTGGAATGAGGATGGAACCAATCGGATCAAGGTGCTTAAGGGGGTTAAGCGTCAGTCGACCGGCCAATTTCGCCGTTGGATCGCCTAAGTAGTAAGCCATCCAACCGTGCGACACTTCGTGGATGACGACGGAGAAGATGAGTACCACGACCGAGAAGATAAGATCTATTGCCATAAGTTAAGCCTCATGATAGCATAGCGGGGTAAAATGAAAACTTGTTTCCTCTGCCAGAAAGGGAGTCTCATGGGTGGTGGTTATTCAAACCGCGTCCGCGCCACCAAATTCAATCCCACCGGTCTCGTCCGGAAGTATCCCAATCTCCAATGGGCCCGTTTGCCAGTGAGTAAGGGTAGCGCAACCCTCGGTAAGCGAGTGAAGATCTGTACTCGTTGCCTCCGCTCCAGTCGACAACTCGAGAAATAAAAATCCCCCGTCACAGACGAGGGACAAGCAATGGTTTGGTGTTTAAGAGAACTCTTAGATTCTCTTCCATCGGACCGATCAACTCTCCAAATTCTGGATCCGGAAAACGGAATCCTCGCCGATCGAGCCAACCCTGGATGGACTCACCTTCGTGGCAAGCTAAGAGGAACTCCCCGAAACTCGGAATCGGTTTTCGGCTCCCTTTTTGCTTCTCGAGCAAGGGTTGCCACAGAGATTCATAGACCGGCCAACCAACGTCGGCGAGCTGCGGTTCGGCTACGATCCACGGCCAATCAGTAAGATACATTTCTAGGCTCCCTCCTAAAAAGAGACCAGATCTAAAGAACGATGCCCAAACTCCAGCTCAAAGTATAGCACCCAACCTAAAGTAAGGTTAAGTTCAATCCATCGCTTTCGAAAATAATTGTGCCCAACTCATCGGTCCGAAGAATAGTGGCCCCGAATTTATTAAAAACATCGATCACTTCTTGGTGGGGGTGACCATAACGATTATTCTTCCCCGCCGAAATGATGGCGTAATCGGGGTGAACGGCCGCCACATACTCCGGTGCTGAAGAAGTGCGCGAGCCGTGGTGCCCCGCTTTCAACACATCAGCTTCGAGTTTCGCTCCGTCGAGACCGAGCAAATATCTCTCAATTTTAATCGGCGAGTCACCGGTCAAGAGAAATTCGTTCTCGCCATAGACAAGGCGCGCCACAATCGAAGCGGTGTTCGTCTCCCAACCGCTCACCTCGCCGTCGGGGAAAAGAATATCGAGGTAGGCGCCGCGGCCTAGCACCACCCGCTCGCCGCGACGGGCCGCGACTCGCACTGCGCCTTCAGCGGCCACGGCTTCGCCGAAAGCTCGATCAATACTTGTATCAGAACGGACGCCGGACTCCATCACTGCGCCGACTTGGTAACGCTTAAGAACTTCGGGGAAGCCGCCGATATGGTCGGCATCGGGATGAGTGGCGATAATGAGGTCAAGTGACCGGTCGCCGAAGGGCATCACCGTGCCAAGCGCCCGTAGCACTTGCCGGCCCGGGCCGGCATCGACAAGCACTTGATTGCCATTTGGCGCTTCGATATAAATCGCATCCCCTTGACCCACGTCGAGGAAGGCAATCTTGAGCACACTACCCTCGGCGGCCACCATGCGCGACCAGACGAAGATGGTGCTAATGAGAAAAACGAGCGAAGTGAGGTAGAGCCAATATTTCATTTGTCTAACCAATTAAGTTTGCCACAAAGTGAGCGAGCACCAGAATGTAATGCGTTGGTAACCAAGCGAAGAGGCCGAGCGCGGGCACAAGCATCGTGGCGAAACCGGCGAACATGGCGAGCGGCACTAGGGGCAAAACGAGTAAGTTGGCGGGCAAAGCCAAGGGCGAGAGGATGATCCCCTTCGAGAGGAACCACGGTAGCACGGCGAGTTGGGCCGCGAGAGTAGTGGCAATTAATTCTCGGGTGATTGGCGAGCGGAGACGGGCCAACCACTTGGTGATTAATGGCGAAAGGTAGATGAGTCCGGCAGTGGCTAAGAAAGAGAGCTGGAAGCCCGGGTCGAAAACTAGCACCTTCGGATTAATCACCACCATCAATACGCCAGCAAACAAGAGTGCTCGACCGGCCAAGTAACGCCGGCCAGATAGTTGAGCGCCGAGGGCGATCAGTGTCATGATGAGCGCCCGAAGGGCGGCTGGACCGGCGCCAACCATTAAGGTGAAGAGGCTCACCGCCGCGGCGGCAATAATAATTCTGGGTCGGAGAGAGAACCGTTTCAATAATAGGAAAATGGCGGTAGCGATAATTGATAAATTGTAACCAGAGAGGACGATAATGTGGATGAGACTAGTCTCGCGAAGATCAGCGGTAAGCGACTCACCTAAGGGGCGCTTGGCGCCAAGAGTCAGTCCAGCGGCAAGCGACGCTTCCGGCTCGGGTAGACCGCGATCGAGTCTCTCAAGTAACCAATGTTTGAAGACAATAAGGCTAGAGCGAAGTCGATTATCCGGCTCGGAATCAACTGGCTCAATTTTTGGCTGCCATATTTGGAAATAAATTTCTTCCGCCGCCAGATAATCGGCATAAGGCACGAGCTGGCCCGAGTCGGCGAGGAAATTATCGACCCGCGTTAGTTTGCCCGTAACTTTAAGCCGCTCGCCGTAGAAAAATTTGGGGTAAGGCGCGGCGTTCAAGACAACCCGCACCGGCCAAGACTCGGGTTGGAAGACGAGTCGCTGACCCACATCGCGCTCCTCCGGCTCGGCCACAACCTCGCCGGTGAGGGTAACGGGAAAGGAAGTTAATTCGACTTGATTGGCGAAATTAGACTCGTCTTTAACCTGAAATCGCAATCCACCAAGAATTATCCCGACTAGAATTAGGCTTAAGTAGAGCCATTCTCTAGTCTCGTGATTTAAGCGAAAATAAATAAAAGACAGGCCAGCGAGCACTGCAAGCAAGAGAGTGAAATTAGTCCCAAGACGAAAAACCGACTGCCAAAGCACGCCACCCACGAAGCCAAAAGTTATACACAGTATTGTCTTTGAACTCATCTTCCTTATAATATAAATCAATATGCAGTTAGTCGCATCAAAAATGTTTCTGACGAAGGGAGTCGGGGTCCACAAGGACAAGCTGGCTTCCTTCGAGCTCGCCTTGCGTGCCGCCGGCGTGGAGCATTGCAATCTCGTACTCATCTCGAGCATCTTCCCTCCGGGTTGCAAGATGGTTAGTAAGGATGAGGGAGTGAAATTATTGAAGCCGGGGCAGATCGTCTTCTCGGCTTATGATCGCAACGCCACCAACGAACCGAACCGCCTGATTGCCGCTTCGGTGGGTGTGGCCATCCCCGCCGATCCAACCCAACACGGTTACTTATCTGAGCACAACTCTTTCGGCGAGAGCGACGCGAAGGCCGGTGACTATGCTGAGGATCTCGCCGCGTCCATGCTCGCCACGACTCTGGGGATCGAGTTTGACTCCAACCAAGCTTGGGATGAACGCGAGCAAATTTATAAAATGAGTGGCAAGATTGTCCGCGCCACCAACGTCACCCAATCCGCGATTGGTAACAAAGACGGCCTCTGGACCACCGTCTTCGCTGCCGCCATCTTCTGCGATTACAATCAATTAACTTAAAGAAAGCGCCCCACTGAAGTGGGGCGTGTTGCTAGGTTCTAGGTTGATGGGTTTGGATTACTCTCTTTTGGAATCTTCATCATTGAGAACAAGCAGTTGTTCTCTTGCTTCTCGAACGTTCAGATCCAGATTCATCAACACTTGGGCTGCCACACCGTCTTGCTCGAGCAGGAGACCCAAAAGTAGATACTCCGGTCCAGCGACTGAGAGATGATGGGCTTTAGCTTCCCCGATCGCAAACTCGATGACCTTCTTGGCTCGTGGAGTGAGGGGAATAGGATTGACCGTCACCAGACGATCGAACTTCTTAATCAGTAACAGGGTTTCAAAAATGACCCTGCCTGAGGAAGTCCCCATAGATCTGATCAGTCTTTCAGCTCGGTTCTGATCTCCTCCATTAGCAGACAGCAGGGCGACAAGAATCGTCTCGGTGCCGATACAGTCATACCCCAACTTTTTGGCGATTTCTCCCGCCCAAAACATGACCTGATTTGCTTCATCAGTCAGACTTTCATACTTCACCACTGTTCCCATTGATGATTTCTCCTAAAGAGACAAAGATCTTATCTGGCCCAATGCCAGCCTATTTCCAACCCTAATTACTACTCCGAAAATAGGTTCGTGGCAAGCGTGGGGTTGGCCTCATCCATCGCCTTGTTGGCGAGGCGGTCGGCGTGAGCGTTCTTCTCCCTTGGAATGTGGGTGAAGATAATCTGGGGGAAAGCGACAACCCGCATATTCCAAATTTTCATGAATAACAGTTGGAGTGGTTTCTCTTTAATCTGATACTTGCCCGAGAGTTGGCGGGCCACGAGCTCGCTGTCGAGCCGCACTTCGACCGCCGCTTCGCCGAGATTCTTCTTCCCAATCACCTTCTTCGCCGTCTCGAGCCCCAAGATCACGGCGTGATACTCGGCTTCGTTGTTCGTCATCGTGCCGAGTGCTCGCGTCGCCTCGCGCAAGACCTTCCCCGTCGCGTCGCCCACCCAAGCGCCAGCACCGGCGACCCCCGGATTCCCCCGCGACCCCCCGTCGGTGTAGATAATGTATTTAGGCATAAGTTATTCCCCAGTTTATAACCATTCCCCCACCCGAGCAAGCCGAGATAAGACTGTCTAGTTTCAGTTGATGGATTTTCTCCCAATTTTTTAAACATTCTTCTTTTAGTAGTGGTCCTCAAGACTCGATGGTGTGGAAAATGGACCCAACCTAGAAAATCAACTCCCGAGGCGGCTGTTTTTAGAAAAACTTTATCGGGATGAAGCGTCAATTTCAATTCCTGATTTAAAAAATCATGGACTTTAGGTAAAACTTCCAAGAGCAAACTTCTATCCTGGTGCATGATTACAAAATCGTCAGCGTAACGAATATAATGTTTCTGTTTGAGCTCGTGTTTAACAAACTGATCAAACTCATTCATATATACGTTGACCAATAGTTGTGAGGTGAGATTTCCGAGAGGTAAACCTTTGCCCGGTTTAGTGCTCTCGAAACTCCCCACCACTCTTTGAATTAACCAGATGATGTCTGGATCGGAAATATGCTTTTTAACAGTTTCGATTAGAATCGCTTGATCAATCGAAGCGAAGAATTTTCGAACATCGCATTTTAAAACCCAACCAGTCCGACTATTACTCTCCGAAACCTGGCGAACAAATTGGTTGAAGCGATCTAGGGCTTTATGGGTTCCCTTTCCATAGCGACAAGAATAAGAATCGTAAATAAATCTTCGGTCAAAATGGAGATAGAGAACTCGATAAATAGCATGATGGAGTAAACGATCACGCACGGTGGCCTTATGAATACTTCTTGGCTTGGGATCGCTGATGGGAAAGGCTTCATAGGGGCCATGCCGATAAAGCTTGTTTTTCAAGTTTTCATGGAGATTGAAGATGTTTTGAGACAAGTTAAGCGAAAAGTCGGCTACGTCCTTTCTCAACTTCTTGCCCCGGACGAATTCCCGCCACGCGTGACAGAGATTCTTGACTGATATGATATCGTTATAGACATGACCAACCATATTATTCATAATACTACCCCCCCCCCGAGAATTACCACAGGTAATTCTCAAATTAAAAGAAACCTATCGGGTTTGGTTAGGGCTTCATCGAGACTTCCCTAGGGTTGAGCGTTTGGGAATTGGGCAGAAGATTGAACAGGGTTTTCTTGATTTACTGGAGCTCACTTTCTCGTCCGCCTATTTACCAATTGAGCCGAAAATTATCCAGCTCAGCCGAGCGATTAGTAAACTCGACCATCTTAGATTCTTCATGCAACTAGCTTGGGAGAGCAACTTAATGCCGACCGAAAAATATTCTAATCTCTTAGCTCAACTCGGAGAAATTGGTCGGCAACTTGGCGGCTGGAAGCGGGGGTTGCAAACAAAAACTCCCACCAAATAAATGATGGGAGAAATGTCAGTAGCGGTAGCACCACTCGATTGCGATTGTCGGCATTCCAGACGTTGTCGTTCGAGAAGTGGTTGACGTTCACCTTCAGCCGGCGATCATCGTTCCAGTTGACGTTCGCCACGAAGAAATCCGTGTATCGGATCGTCCGGATCACCACCCGCCAAATCATGACGGGTTGAATTTTATGCGGGACATCGAAGTCCACTAATCCAACACACCGACTGATTATTTTTTGTTTTAATGAAAAATGAATCCACTCTTTTGCAAGGCTTACCCGACAAAATTCTCAAATTCAACTTCATACCGTCATGGTGTGAAAGCCCGTCTGGCCAATTGGCTAGGCCGTAACCGTCACACTTCGCATGAGGGCCTAATGATTATACAAAAAACCCTCGATCTCCGCTTGTTGAAGCGAAAACCGAGGGTCAAAGGATTTGAGAGACAAAGGGTCTCTAGGCCGAGGGCTTGAGGTCCAGTCGCGGTAGCACCACTCGAAGGCGAGCGCCGGCACCCCAGACGCTGTCGTACGAGAAGTGGTAGACGTACACCCTCAGCCAGCGACCATCGTACCAGCGGACGCTCGCCACGAAAGGATTCTCTCCAACTTTGAAAGGAAAGAGGGTGGCGTAGCCTTTGGGTTGCAAACGCTTGCGATGATCAACGATGAACTGGATGACCTGGTCTGGGGTCAGACAAAAAAGTTGATCCAACGGGACACCCTGACCTTCGAACATCTGCCGGAGGGTGGCGTTCTCGATCAACTCATGGATATCGACCAGTGTTTCTGATCTGGCTTCACTTGAGTCACCGCAGCTTACGCCGTAGATGCCACCAGGGAAGATGTCCGTGGCTTCGGCCAGAGTTCTTTTGCCGTCAGTGGGCCGAATGATGAGGTTGGGGGTCAGAAGCCGGAGAATGGATTTGGCAGGCTTCGGTGCGGTCACTTCCGTGACTTGGTTGATCCCCGAACAGAACTCCTTGCGAAGTACCAGTTTGAGGTTATCGACCCAATCTTCTCCAGCTTCAGAAGCCAACTTCTCTGAGACATCGCAGAGAGTCCCAAGCCGTTCGGCTGGAACTGTCACGATCAGTCTCACCAATTTACCGAGCATGGTATCCATGGTCAGTACCCTTTCTTGTCAAACACCTTGATTTCTATGGCCCAGAGAACATCTCCAGACCATTGAACTAACTGCCCAATAGCTTAGCAGATTGGGGTGTAAAAGTCAAGTGGCGATGTCAAGGGTAACCCTTGACATGAGAAAATGGCTTAAAATGAGGAGTTTTGTCAAATCACCTCGCGCCAGTCGATGATGCGAAGGCGGAGTTCGGGGCGGTTGCGGAAATAGGATTTCTCGAGCGTTGCCAAGAGGTCGATTTCTTTGCCTTGAGGCAAGCCGTCCGGGACGAAGAATTTGATCGCCTTCACGGTGCCAAGGTCGGGGTGAGGGAAGGTGAGCTCCAAGTGCTTGGTGCCATTGCCGAAGAACTTCTTGCTCGCGAGAGGTAATTTAGGGAAGTAGAAAACTGGTTTATGATTCTCCACGCCGAAGGGGGCGAGCTGATCGAGAATCCGGTGCGTGTCGTGGGAGATGATGTCGAAGGGTAATTCAAGATCATAATAAATATCCCCACCGTCGGTCGGCAACTTCTCAAGCGCCGCATAAGCGGCATTCAAACTCGGTTCAAGTTTAGACAAATTCTTCGGCTCAATCGAGAAGCCGCCGGCTTGGGCGTGCCCGCCGTAATTGGTGAAAAGTTTTCCACCCAACCCCGCCTTCGGCGGGGCAAGTTCATCCGCCAACTTCATCAACTCCACAATGTTGACCGTGCCGTCGGAACGGCAAGAACCCTTCAGCGTGCCATTACCATTCTTGCCCCAGAGGAAGACAGGTTGCCGCCGCTCCTCCACGAGACGACTCGCGGCGAGCCCCAAGACGCCGAGCGACCAACTGGGGTCACCCAAAAGTAGCACTCCTCCCGCCCCACCCTCGCCAGCCGCTTCGAGAATCTGCGTGACGGAAGCGCGCCGCTCCTTATTCTTCCCCTCCAAGTGGTAAGCGAGGCGCTCGGCTTCGACCTCGTCCGTCGCCATGAGGAGCGCGTAGGCCTCGTCGCCGTGCGACATCCGACTGGCCGAGTTGAGTCTGGGCCCGATCATGAAGCCGATGTCATCCTCGGCGATGAAGGGGAGGTTGAGCTTAAGCACTTGAGCCAGCGCGCGGAGGCCCGGGCGCCGCGTCCGGCGCAAGACCTTCAAGCCGAAGTGGACGAGCGCCCGATTCTCCCCCGTCAGTGGCACCATGTCGGAGACGGTGGCGATGGCGACGAGATCAAGTAGCCACTTTTCAAAAGCTTGTGCTGAAGCCGGCGAGAAATTTTTCGCTGGAGCGCTGGGGGAATTTTCGTCGGCGTCGGAGCCCGCCTGGCGGGTAAAGACGCGAAAATTATCCCAGCGCGAAAGCGCCTGTACAAGCTTGAAGGCCACGCCGGCGCCGGCGAGCATCTTATAAGGATACTCGTCGCCCGAGCGCTTCGGATTCACAATTGCGTAGGCGGCGGGCAAAGTCTCCGGCACTAAGTGGTGATCGGTGATAATCACTTCTAGCCCCAAGCGATTCGCCTCCGCGACCGGACCCACGTCGGTGACGCCACAGTCAACGGTCACGACGAGCTTCACCCCCTTCTGCGCCAGCGCCCCCAAGGCGAGATCATTCAAGCCATAAGCTTCCATGTGCCGATCGGGAATGTAAACGAGAAAGTTCTCGAACCCAATTTGGTTAAAAAATGAAGAGACGATCGCCGCCCCCGGTACGCCGTCGGCGTCGTAGTCGGCGTAGATGGCAATCTTCTCATTCTTCTTAATCGCCTTCATAATCCGCTCGACAGCCCGATCCATATCGGTCATCAGGAAGGGGTCATGAAGATCCCGCTCGTAATCTGGGTTCAAAAACTTCTCGGCTTCATCGTGACTCGCCAAACCTCGACCGACCAAGAGTTGACGCAAAAGGGCAGAGGGATAATTAAATTCTGTCTCTGATGTCGTTGGCCTCACCCGCCACGTCTTTATCATCCAGAGATTTTAGCATAAAAAAATGAGCCCTCGCGTTCGCCATGTGGCGAAAAACGAGGGCTCAAAATATACATATTATAGCCAGTCTGTCAATAGTGCGGGGAAATCTTCGCTTGTGATATAGTGAAAACAATATGTCTCGGTTACAAAAATTTATTGAGAGCCAATTAATTTCCGCGGAATACAAATATGATGGCTCTGTCGATCAATGGATTGGTTGGGTTCCTCGCTTTCGTGGTGTCTACAGCCAAGGTAAAAATATTGAATCGGTGCGAAATGATTTAGCCGAAATTCTTGAGGAGCAAATATTCTTGTCAGTAAAAAATCGAAAACCAGTCAAGGGATTCTCATTGAAGTTATCGGTCAATGCCTAAACCGATCAGCCGTCGAGAACTGATACGGAAACTTAGAAAACTCGGCTTTGTCGGTCCATACTCTGGTGGTAAGCATGAATTTATGGAAAAAGGGAACTTGCGACTAGTTATTCCTAATCCTCACCACGGAGATATTGGGGTAGGTTTATTGTCTATAATCTTAAAACAAATCGGGACATCTAACGCCGATTTTAGTGATCTTTAGCCTTTAACATCCCGAGATTTTAGCATACAATATCGGCTATGCCTGATTGTATTTTTTGTAAAATTGTGAAGAAAGAAATTCCGGCCGAGGTGGTGTATGAAGATACCGACTTCCTCGCCTTCATGGACATCAACCCCCGCTCCCCCGGCCACGTGTTAGTGATTCCTAAAACTCATTATCGTTGGGTTTGGGATGTGCCCAACGCTGGAGCCTACTTTGAAGTCACGAAGAAAATTGTATCGGCCCAAAAAAAGGCTTTCAACCAAGAAGCTGTTTGGTTGAGGGCGGTGGGCGAAGAAGTTCATCATGCTCATCTCTGGATTTTCCCTGACCCGCGTGAGGGTAAGACGATGGGCGACAAGATGGATTTCAAAGGCAACGCCGAGAAGATAAAAGCTAATTTTTAAATTTTAGAATTCTTCAGCGCTTCAATCCCCGGCAAAGTGCCGCTCGCGATGAAGTCGAGCATGGCGCCGCCGCCGGTGGAGACGAAGTCAAATTGATTCAAGAGATCAAGCGCACGGATGGCTGCGACTGTATCGCCCCCGCCAATGATGGAGGTGGCATTTGAGTCGGCGACAAATTTGGCCGCCGCTTCGGTCGAACGCCGGAAGCCAAGTTCGAAGTTGCCGATCGGCCCATTCCAGAGGATGAAGTTCGCCCCATGGATCGCCGGCAAGAGCCGCTCCACGGAGAGTAGTCCCACGTCGAGAATGGTATCGGTCTTAACTAATTTATCGGGCGTTTTGATAAAAATTTTCTCCGCATTCTTCACCCGCACATCAACGGGCAACATGATCTTCGGATGATTAAGGAAGGGGCGCGCCACAGCGTGATCTTCGTCAACGAGCGACTGCCCAAGCTCATAACCCAGCTCTTGGAAGAAGCTGTGCGCCAGTGCCCCATAGACGAAGATCTGGTCCACTTGGCCGATTAACTTCTTCATCAGGGGCAATTTAGTTTTAAACTTGGCCCCACCTAAGATAACGACGAAGGGATGCCCCGCTTTAAAAACCCGACTCAAATTTTGCACTTCTTCGGCGAGGAGCAGGCCGGCATAACTCGGCAAGAGTCGCGGCAAGCCGACAATGGAAGCATGCTCGCGGTGCGAAGAGGCGAAGGCTTCATTGACATAAATGTCACCCATCGCCGCGAGGCGCGCGGCGAAAGCTCCGTCATTACTCTTCTCCCCCGCGTCGTGGCGCAAGTTTTCGAGGCAGAGGATGGTCTCAATCGGAGCGCTTAACTTCGCCTTACTTAATTCTTCGAGATTGGGGACGAATTGGACGGGAAAGAGTCGGCTAAAGTAATCGGCCACTGGCGCGAGGGTGGCCTGACTGTCGCCCAAGTGGCCAAGCATTACGAGGCGCGCGCCGCGCGCGCGGAGGAGTTCGATCGTGGGTAATACTTTTTCTAATCGGAAATCATCTCCGACTTGCCCATTCAAGATCGGCACATTGAGATCGAGTCGGAGGAGGACGGTCTTACCCGCCAAAGAGGCAGGCGGTGCATCACTAATGAGTGGTAAATTATTTTCGGCCATTTTGGGCCGAGGCTTCGGCCAAGCGCATGATCTCGGCTAAGTGATCGGCCCGCAGTGACTCGTGACCAACAAGGAGACCATCAGCCTCACCGGCGGTGAGAAAGCCCGCGGCATTGTCGGGCGAGACGGAGCCACCGTAGAGGATAGGAACGGTGAAGGCGAGCGCCTGACCGAAACGATTGGCGAGAATCTTTTTAATAAAGAGTGAGTGCTCAAGGAAGCTTTCGGGCGTATCGGCCTGAGTCTTAATGCCGACTTGTCCCGCCTTGGCAGTGATGGCCCAGACTGGCTCGTAAGCAATGATGAGTTGGGGCACATCTTGCCGACCTAGTTTCTCAAGCGAATGCTCGAGCATCGCTCGGAGGGCTTTCAAGTAATGGCCATGCTCGTCACGCACCGTCTCACCGAGGCACAAGATGACGCGGAGGCCAGTTTTCAAAGCGAGGCGCAATTTCTTATTCACTATTTCATCCGTCTCGCCGATACCGACCGACGGACTCCGGCGTTCGGAGTGACCCAAGATCACATACTCCCCGCCCGCATACTTGATCATCGGCGCCGAGATGGAGCCGGTGTAAGCGCCCCTTGGTTCAAGCGACGCGTCTTGGCCACCGAGCGCCACATTGCCGCCAGCCTTAAGCAAGGGGAGGAAGACGGCCGGCGGGCAGACGATCACCGACACCTTCTTCAGTTTGTTTGCCACCAACTTCGTCCGCCGGAAAAGTTCGCGGGCTTCGCGCGGGGTATCCGGATTCATCTTCCAATTCGCTACAATGATTTTTTTCATGAAATATTTTTACTCGATTTCTTCCCAGTTAGTAATCTCGAAGGCGCCGCCCGGCCCGGAGGAGAAGATGAGGCTACCCAAACCGGATTCATAAGTCACCGTAGAATTATTAGCCATATCGAGGCCGTAGGCGGTGATCTCGCGAGCCGCGGCGTTATTGTTAAAATCAATCCAGCCGTGACCAGCATAATAGATCACGCCGGTCGAATTGTTGTCGACTTCAATCGCCTCATTGTCGGAGTCGCTATCATTTTTAGCCGACAACAACATAAGATAGCTGTCAGAGTCACCGGAGCCACTGAAAGCGCAGTGATTGCTCACCGTAATCTTGCCGTCAGCTACGATCACCCCCGAATTGGCTTCGTAGGCTGGATCGAGGACGACCTGTGAACCATTGCCACAATTGAAAGTGAGGTCGCCCGTCACATAAATTGTCCCCACCACGGTCAGGACCTCACTATTTCCCAACTCAACTGTTAGATTACCACTGACTTCCTTCGGGCCGAAACTACTTGTTGTATTGATTGTTAAGTTGCCATTATTAACTCCGCCCAGAGTGGCAGTGTCACGCCAATCTTGAATCACTCCGTCGGAGATCGGTAATTCTTCGCGGGCGGGATTACTGACGACACAATAAGCGTTAGGGCAAGCCGAACCATGAACGGTGGTGCTGGTGAAAAGATTAGCATAAGCCGTCCCCGTACTGGCATCGCCAATCGTGACATTATCAATCTTATTATTTGTCCCACCAATCCAAACTTTGAAAGCGAGGTCATCGGTAATATCCGTCCAAGTGGGCGAGCCCCCGCAACAACTACCAGTGTAACGGCCGGTATTAGCGTTGATACTATAGTCCGTAATCGCATCTTTGCGCCAATTCCAATAATTGACAGCGGAATTTGAATTATAGTCCAAGACGATCCAATACTTGGTCCCACTCACCAAGGTCGGAGCCGAAGTGAAAGAGACATCAATCCACGAGGGAGAGAGGCCAACCGAAGTGGGAAGAATGATTTCCGAAGCTAAGGTTGTATTACTGGGACGATGGTAAAAAGGTGGAGAGCTCGGGATAAGGTTAGACATGATCCGTAAAGTCAAATTATTATTCGGGGTGCCAACTTTGCCTAAATAAACCGAGACCTTATTTAAGGCACCGGCCGCCGTGGCGGTGAAAGATTGACCGATGTCAATATTCCCCGAGCTGTTGGCGAAGGCTTGATCGGCATTCTGGATTGTCCATTCCACACTCGGATCAGTGTTTAACCCACCGGCGACAATCACGTCGCCGATGATAGTCGCGCCATTACTGCCGATGATATTGCCGTTCGAATAGACGTTGCCGTTAACGTCAGCATTGCCGATAATGAGTCCGCCGTCGCCCACCTGGATACCGTAGGCGAGTTCGGCTCCGACTTCCGACAAATCCATTTCCATCGAAACGGTGCGGTAATGCCCGGAGGCGTTACCGCTCGCGATTACGGTTCGGGTATTGCCGGAAGAGGCAATGGTCACTTCGGCGGTAGCCGAATCAATGGTCAGAGTGTAATTGTTATTATAATTAAGACTATTTTTAAGCCGGTAAATCGCGTCCTCCACGCCGCCTTCGGCGGCGAAATAGGCTTGATGCGAGTTGGTTACTGCCCGAACCGATTTAAGCTGGCGAGCTAAGGGCGTACTGAAACCGGCAATAATAATCACCGACAAAAGAACCAAGAAAATCACCGACGTAATGACCGCTTGGCCGGATTGATAGCTTCTAGGTTTTAGGTGATAGCTTTTAGAGGAGAACATGAAATTTAATATGATTCGCGGAGGACGGCCGTGGTGTAGAATTTTTCCGTTCGCGACACTTGACCTTGATTATTACTCAAAGTCAATTCTACTTTTACCGCTTCTCCTTCGGTTGTGTTGATCTGCTTGAAGACTAAATTTTCGACGGTGATTCTCGCCGCCGAAGTCGAAGCAGTTTGCCCGGCTCCTCCTTCCTCGATCAGCAGGATATTATCAGCCGTGAGATAGAATTCTATTGTTGTCGGCGCATCATTTTCGTCGGTGGTGTTGAGCGTCAAGTGGCCGGGATGAGTGTCGAGCGTGCTCTGGGCCAGGTCAATACTACTGGCCCGCCGGATCTCATAAGTCATTCGTTCTAAGGCGATGAGGGCCGAGTCGGTGATTTCCCGGGCCAAGCGGAAGCTGGTGTATGATCTGGTCATCGCAAAAAGAAGCGAGATGAAAGTGACACAGAGCATCGCCAAGATGGCAACATAAATAATCGCTTCGATTAAAGTATAACCTCTTTGAGTTGGTAATTTCATATTAATTAAAAATGTCGGTGAAGTAGGTCGACCTGGTCTTGGTGGTGGTCGCCACCCCATTCCACCAAGCGACACTCATAGTCACAAGCTTGGTTCCCGGATCATCAGTGCCACCGCTTGAGACAATGTCGGCGGAAGCACTATCACGCTCGACCGCCGAGACCCGCACGGTCCGCTCAAACTTATTGTCTAACAGAGTGTAACTGGTACTGGTTGCCCATTGACTACCGGACCAAGTCAAATAATATTCGGTGTCACTAGGCCAATTGCCCAAATTAGACCAATCATTATCACGCCAAATTCGGGTCGCTTCCAAGCCCTCTTCCAGCAAGAAGCTGGCCTGGGTCAACTCGACCATCTGACGACTGGCTTTCGTCAGCCGATCAAACACCGTCAAGGTACCAAGGAAAGACGAGGTGATGATCCCCACCCCGATCACAATTTCCAACAAAGTGAAACCAGTTGTTTTAACCATCTTCGTCATCATCACCTGGACCATAGAGCCCCTTATTGTTGTTAATTAAGTTAATCAAACCAGAACGGCTAAGTTCGATCACTCGATATTTAACCGCGTAACGTTGCCCCGCCGCGAGATCCAAATTAATCGTAATCGAACCGCCGGTATTGAGTTCCCCCGTTAAACGTTTAAAAATAACTCCATCGACTAAATCCCCGCCACTGGTTAGCAGGGTTAAGCGAGAACTGAATATAATTTCCTTATTATCAGGATCGCCGACTCCCGGGAAAGAATCACCCTTGAATAAAGTGATTCGGTCACTCTCAAGGTAAACGCCATAACGCGAATCGCCCTCGGAAGACAACGTCCGAGTTCTGGCTTCTTGTAAGAGAGCGAGGGTGTCTTCGGCCGCACCATCGATCAAGGCCTCGTCGCGAAAGCCGGCAAAGGGGATGATCGCCAGCGCCGTGACAAGAATAATGATTCCAATCACAATAATGATCTCGAATAAAGTGAAACCAGTTTTCATAATGCGTCGCTGAGGGAATAAATTGGCCCAATCATCGAGACGGCGAAGAAGCCGACCGCCAGACCGATGAAGATCATAAGCACGGGCTCAATCACGGTCGAGAGATTCTTTGTTGCTTGATTAACTTCTTCTTCGTAGAAGAGGGCGCCCTTAAGAAGCATCTCCGAGAGCTTGCCCGTCTCCTCACCCACTTCCGCCATCTCACCCACGAGCACGGGGTAGAGATCTTCGTGCGCCTTGAAGATGACGGAGAGGGTCTCGCCCTTCTCCACGCGCGCGCCGGCCGCTTCAATCACTCCTTGATAATAATGATTCTGGACCACCTTCCGCGTAATCGCGAGGGCTTCGACCATTCCCACTCCAGAAGAAATAAGTGAAGAGAGGGTACGCATCGTCATAGCGCTGTTCACCTCTTTCGCCAGTGGCGCGATGAGCGGTAAGTGGAGCACGAGCCAAGAAGCACTAATGTGACCACGGGCCGTGCGGAAGTAAGTGATGACACCAGTGATCAAAACGAGCAACGTGAATAAAAAGGTGAGAGTGTGATTAGAAAGGAAGTCACTCACGGCGATCACGAGCCGCGTGGAGAGAGGCAGTTCGGCATTAAGTTCTTTGAAAATGGAGGTGAGGTTCGGCACGAGGAAGATCATCATCAAGATTCCAATTATAATGATGACGGCTACAATGATGGTCGGGTAGATCATGGCGCCGCGGACCTTGCGGTGCAGGTCATAACTCTTCGTCAGTTGATCGGCCACAATGTCGAGCGCTTGCGGCAACTTACCCGACTCTTCGCCCGCACTTACCATGGCCGTGAAGACGGGCGGAAAAATGTGGGGGAAGCCGGCCAGCGCCGCGCTCAAACTCTGACCCTCCTTCGTCTTCGCTTCGAGCCCTTCGACGACCTGGCGGAAGGCCTTGTTCGTCGCTTGGCGCTCCATCACCGAGAGCGCCCGCGAAAGCGAGAGTCCGGCGCCCACCATGGCGCTTAGGTTACTGGCGAAGATTATCTTGTCTTTCATCTTCACTCGGCCCGGGCCGAAGAGCTTCTTCATCTTATTGCCAAAGCCGGACTCATCGATTGCCGAAGCCGAGATCAGGGTAAGCTCTTCGGCCCGCACCTCGCGCGCGAGGGCGAAGCGATCTTTCGCCTCGCGCTCGGCTTCGACGATCTCACCCTCCTTATTCCTCGCTTTGAATTTAAATTTCATTTAATTTTTACTCCGACACGACGCGGAAGACTTCTTCCAAGCTCGTGAGTCCCCGCGCCGCCTTGTAGACACCATCTTCCATCATTGTGAGCATCC
Organism: Patescibacteria group bacterium; assembly: GCA_038064055.1. Taxonomy (GTDB): domain Bacteria; phylum Patescibacteriota; class Minisyncoccia; order Phycocordibacterales; family JACOZG01; genus JACOZG01. Next base: position 24,628 of record JBBTTW010000015.1, read on the forward strand.
CTTCCGACTTGGCTTGCTCCTCCAGTCGGCCGGCCGTCTCCCCCTTAATAATGAGTTCCTTCAGCGTCGGCGACATTCTCATTATCTCATGAATGCCGATCCGATGGGTAAAGCCGTCCGGGCATTCTGGCGTCGCTTTGGGGTGATAGAAGGGGATCTTCGTCCAATCATCCGCATCTTTAACCATATTCTCCTCCTTTAGCACTTTGAGGATCCGGTCGAGATCGACCCGACCTTTCAACTTCTTCACCTCTGCTTCGGTTAAGTAGTAACTCTCGCGCACCGAGCAAAATTGCCGCACCAAGCGTTGACTCACGACTAGTCGCACCGTAGAAACGACGAGAAAGGGTTCGACCCCCATATCGAGCAAGCGCGGGATGGTGGTGGCCGCCGAGTTGGTATGGAGCGTGGAGAGTACAAGGTGGCCGGTGAGGGCGGCATTGATGGCGAGGTTGGCCGTCTCTTTATCTCGAATTTCCCCGACCATAATAATGTCGGGATCTTGGCGCATCAGCGCTCGGAGACCACTGTCGAAGTGGAAGCCGATGTCGGGCTTAACCTGCGTTTGGTTAATCCGCGGAATCTGGTACTCGATCGGATCTTCAATGGTCGAAATGTTCACATCCGGCTTATTGAGCAAATCAAGAATGGTGTAGAGACTCGTCGTCTTGCCCGAGCCGGTCGGGCCGGTGACGAGGATGATGCCCGTCTTACCGCGAATGCCCTCGTGGATCTGCTCGAGGCCAAGTGAGTGGAAACCAAGTTGCTCCAAAGTGAAGCCCTTAATCGTATCGGGAAGGAGACGCATCACCACCTTCTCGCCGTAGAAAGTAGGGAGAATGGAGACGCGGAAAGAGACCTTCTGTCCTGCACTATCGATCTTGAAGCGGCCGTCTTGGGGCAGACGCTTCTCGTCGAGCCGCAAACTGGAGAGGATCTTAATGCGGGCGATGATGCCGGAGGTGGCCGTCTTCGGCAGGATCATGGCGTCATGGAGGACACCGTCGATGCGGTAGCGAATGACGAGCTCCTTCTCATACGGCTCGATGTGGATGTCGGAGGCTTGCTGGAGAATGGAGTGGAGGAGGAGGGTGTCCACAATCTTCACCACCGGCAGGTCGCCGGCGAGCTTCTTCAGCTCGCCTTCGCCCAAGTTCTCCTCACCCGTTGCCGTCATGGGTAAACTTGTCTTCTCCAAGCGCTTCGACTCTTCTTGGATAATGTCGCCGAATTCAGCTTTGAGGCTCTTCTGGTATTGGAGCAGGAGCTGGCGGACGGACTCATTGTCGGTTAGGCGCGGCAGGATCCGCAAACCGACGCCTTTCTTAATAAACTCGATTGATTGCAAATCCTCGGGGTCAAGCATCGCCACCTCGAGTTCATCCCCCTTCTTCCGGAAGGCCACAATGTTGTGCTTACGAGCGATCGGCTCGGGGATCATGAAGAGCGTGTCGCGCTCGATCTTCTCCTTCTTTAAATTTACAAAGGGGATACCAAGCAGATACGCCTTGATCCGGCGGAAATCATCATCCTTAATTTTGCCACTGCTTAAGAAAACTTCTTCGATTGAACGATTAGAATCTTTGGCTTCGACGTAGAGCTTCTCCACCTCGTCGCTCGAGACGAGCTCCGACTCGAGAATAAACTTTTTTAACTTATCCGGATCAAGCCACATCCGATCATTATATCAAACTTTAAAAAAATTAATAACACTTAAAACAGGTCCGGACGTTGTTTATTGTAGAAACAGTCCCACCGTAGGAATATTCAACTGATAAAGGCAGAGCTTCCCAAGAAAAAGGACAATTAGGCGGGCTGAAGGGACTGTGGAGATTAGATTGTCTAAAATACATTACCTGGCAATCTCGATTATTACTGGGGGTAGCATTTACATTCCGCCAACAAGTCCGAATTAGATTGCGGTCACCATTAGAACTGGTGTACTCCCGACTTACCCCTAAATCAGCCCATTGACCGGAGGCGGTATTGGGGCAAGAGGGCGGATTGCCGTCAATGAGGCGCGTTTTCAGAAGCATAATTGAACCACCGGGTCGGACTTGGCTCTCTAAATTATAACAACTCCAACTCCCATTATTATACTGCCAATATTGACCGACGGTCCCCGCACCAGTACCACATTGGAAATCATCAAACTTTAACTGATTGCTAGAGAATTTGAGACCAGAGCCGGAGACCTGATTGGCCACCCTGATTTGATTACTTGAGATATTTAGGCCAGCTCCGGGTTGAATCGAGAAGGACACACTACCTATTCCGCCACCCGCCAAACCACTGTTGGCCACGGAGGTGATACTAGAGACGAAGGCCCCACACTCGACAGCGCCACTTTCTTGAACCTCGGTGATTGCCTGATTAGGAGCACAGCCATTACTTAATTGCCTTTGAATCTTGGTTGGATCAATCGCAACGTAAACGTTACTGTCTGTCGGCGTGGGATTAGTAATAATGACTCCAAAACCGGGAGAGAACGAACTGATTGATGACGGTAATGACTGCCAGCTGGTAACACCGACGGCATCGGAAGCTAGAGTTTTACCAGCATCATCACCCGGCGTTCCATCGCGCAGACGGATCTGGCCGTTCACATCGAGAGCGGCGGTTGGGTCAACGTTAGTTGACCAATCACCACCTGGGCTCGGGCCGACACCAGACTTACTAGTAGAAAAAATCCGCCAGCCGGTTAAAGCGTTAGGGCTCGAGATACCAAAAGAACCGTTTTTAACCTGGTCAGTTGGTCCAGCATTAATTGGGACTAAGGAACAATCAGGTCCACTGCAGTATGGCGGGGCCGCTAACGGCTCGCGCCAGGCCGCCTGGATAAAACTAAAATCAATCAAGATAAAAGCTAAAGCTAGTGAAACGATTATGCCTGATCTTCTTAATTGCATGCGTAGCAAGTATTGACGAAATTAGTGAGCGTCCCACCTGGCGCCCACTCGGAACTGGCCGGACCAGCGGGGTTAAAACCACTCGGACAAGCTGGAGCCGCGGTCGTATCGCGAAGGTAAATAACTTGGCAAGATAAACCAGTATGATAGCAGACCCTAACCTTGTTTGTGACCGTGGCGCTACCAACCCCCTCATTAGAAGTATAGGTTAGACCGCTACCGGTAGTCACTTCTGCCCATGACCCAGCTAAGACACTGCACAGCTTGGGATCGGAAGAAGAACTCTTGGTCTTAAAATAGACGACCGATTCACCCGGAACAAGTGGCAGATTAGCACACTCCCAAAGGGAGCTGACAGAATTATACTTCCAAGTTTGACCATTGGCACAGTTTTCAAATCTCACTTGGTTACCGCTAATTTGTAGGCCGTCGCCGGTGCCGGCGTTAATGTTAATGGCAATTTGGTTGCCAGCAGTCGTAACTAGGCCCGGACCAACGTTAACGCTTAGGGTGATCGGGCCACTGGTCGGAGTGGTGGGACCGATCAAGCCGCCCGAAGCTGGGGCCGTCACCGTCGTGACAAAGGAGCTACAAGTAACCCCACCACCTGATCCAACACCAGTAATTGCTCCTGGCGAGGCGCAAGGCACGCCGGTCAACCGTTGCTGGATCGTGGCCGGTGAGATTTGCCCCCCGGGGTTAGTTTGCCCCGCGGCCACAGCGATGATTCCATCCGAGGTAATGGAGCTGGTAGCATAGTTGGCCGTCCCCCCAGCCCCACTATAATCAGCTAGATCGATGCCAAAGCCTTCGACTAACCGATTCAGTCCGGCGACACTAACTTGCCAACTGGCTAGACCATTAGCGTCAGATTTCAAAACTTTATTTACCCCAGGTGAACCACCCCTAATCCTGATCTGGCCGTTCACATCGAGAGCGGCGGTGGGGTCAACATTAGTTGACCAGTCACCACCAGGGCTCGGGCCGACACCAAATTTGTCAGTCGAGAAGATGCGAAAAGCGCTCAATACCCCATTAACACCCAGACCACCATCCTTGATTTGGGCCGTGCTGGATACGTTGATCGGTTCGGAGGCATTGTAAACACTCGGACCAGAAGAGGTTGGCGGGCCAGAAGTCGGCGCCTGCCAAGCGGCGAGCACATAGCCGAAGCCCAGTCCGGCGAGGAGAACGATGACGGCGAGTTGTAAAATATTTCTATTCAAGTTTAACATTAGATTATTCTAATTATTCTAGTTGATACAAATGACGTTGCAACTTGCGTATCTCACTGTGATGTCCCAGGTGGGGACTGGATCACTGCCAGAATAAACTAGATCGAGTCGACATTGCATAGCAACACTTGCTGTTCCTCTCTGTTCCATAGCCGTTATGGCACATAGTTTGTGTTTCCCCAAAACAGATCTGGTCATATCTGTGGTCTTCACATAAGGTTGCAGTCCGAAGCCAAGTTTAGCGCTCGTCACCGCATTATCGACAATCTTAGAAGTAGACACTGAATCGATGGCTAATTTAGTCATCGTTACAGCATCATTATCAAGGTGGGGGGTATTCACCGCTCCGTCAGCAATTTCAGATGCTCCAACGGCATCGTTAGCAATCTTAGCTGATGTAATCCCATTATCTTTAACGGAAAAAACATTGGTTGCACTTTTGGTTAAGGATTCTTCATCAGCAGAGTAACTTGCTCCGGATGGAGAATCTTGAAGGCAGGTGAGACGGCGCTCCGTACTGCTCCAGACAATTTTACTACCCGAATCAGTGCAATTGTTGATTCTCGTCGTATCTAAACCAATTGTTCCTGAAGTGCCGGAGACGGAAGCAGAGATTCCGTTTTGTCCGACAAGCGAAGTGATGCCGCCACCGGGCGCACCGGTTTGATCGCCTCCACAGACAAGTTTGGTACCATCCCAATAGATCTTATTGGAGATAGAATTAGTGCAATTAGTAATACCGGAGCTATCGAAACTTCCTCCACTCGAATTAATCGTAACCGCGCCCGTACCACCGGCGGGACTGATTGTAATGTTTGAACCGGCGATGATTCGAGACACGCCGGCGCCCTCACCGCCCACCAGTGCCGTGATGGGGTAGCAATTCTGCCCCAATTGGTCGCAATACTCGGTGGCGCCAACGCGACCATTCACACCAAGTAAGAGATTGCCGGGCAAACCGTAATCCACACCGCCGGTAATCTTAGAACCAAGGAGAGCGATTAATCCGCCAACTTGAAGGGAGCCGACTTTAGACTGGAAGCGAGAAGACACATTAATCGGCGGCCAGCAACCAGGGACATTCACATCATCGCAGGCCGGCGGGGCGCCGGGGGGGGCGTGCCAACCTGGAGTATCGCCGGAGGGGTTACCGCCATTGTCAGTGCCGGTGCATTGGGTGGTGTTGAATTGACACAAGTTGTTACAAGTTAGTGTGCCACCTGTGAAGCCTTGAGTAG
>JBBTTW010000016.1:0-9659 GCA_038064055.1 Patescibacteria group bacterium
CGCGCCAGGCGCGGCGCTTCGTGGATTACTTACTCACGGAGAATAGTCCGGCCGTGGAAGCGCTGGCTCGCGACATGCTTGAGTTGAAGCGGCAAGCTAATCAATGCACCTCTTGCTACCGTTTTTTTATTAAAAGTAACGGCGCGGCGGAACTCGTTTGCAACACTTGTACTAATAAAAATCGTGACCACTCGCTCCTCATGGTGGTGGAGAAGGACAAGGATCTCGAGGTGGTGGAACGTTCCGGCTACTATGGCGGACTCTTCTTCGTCTTAGGCGGCCTCCTGCCAATTCTTGAGGAATCTCCAGCCGAGAAGATTCGATCAAGGGAGCTCGTGCGACGGCTCGAAGAAAGTGAATCGAAAGTGAAAGTGAAGGAAGTAATTATCGCCCTCTCGGCTAATAATGAAGGCGACAATACGAGTGATTATTTGAATCAATTACTCACACCGTTTAAGGCTACGGGATTAAAGGTAACGGTGCTTGGCCGTGGCCTCTCCACCGGTACGGAATTAGAATACTCTGACGAGGAGACGATTAAGAACGCGCTTAAAAACCGAGCTTAGTGATCTTAACTTTAGTACAAGGTTGGCGATGGCCGCGCTTAATGCGGTAACGAGTCTTGGCTTTGTATTTAAAAACGAGGAGCTTCTTGGCGCGATCTTGCTCGAGCACTTCCGCTTCCACCTTAGCTTTAGCGACAACTGGAGCACCGATCGTCACTTCGTCACCTTCAGCCGTAAGAAAGACTTGGTCGAAGACGACCTTATCCCCCACCGCGGCCGGTAATTTCTCAATCTTGAGCGCATCGCCTTCCGCGACGCGATATTGCTTCCCTCCCGTTTTAATCACAGCAAATTTCATGGCTTGAATACTACACTACTTGCTCTCTTTTGCCTAGCTTGACAAGCAAATCATATTATGCTAACTTTGGGATGGATTGATCATTCGGGTGAGAAAACGAGAGGAGATGAATATGAAAATGGCGATAGTGATTTTTGGAGTTTTGGCCGTGGTGCTACTTTTCGTCGTCAACATTTGGGAAGACTTTTGGGTTGAAGTCAGAAACCCCAATAAATGCCCAAAATGCAAGCGGAAGGATTTTGATCGAGATTGGATATACTGTAGCCAATGCGGAAACATGAAGGATTACAGACTCGTCATCAGCCAATCATTACCTAAGAAATGAAGGTTGATGAAACGATTCTCTGCTAGGAGACGCCAGTGCGCGTCTCTTTTTTCTTGCCTAAATTGATAAAAACAGCTAGAGTTTAGCGATGTTAAATCAGATCGGGCCGAGATATGTGGTTAAGGTCCAGAATCATGAAGAAGGAGTGGAGGGCTTCTTGGTGGTTGATAACACCACTCTCGGCCCGGGTAAGGGCGGCATTCGCATGACCCCGAGCGTCACCGTGGAAGAGGTGGCCCGCCTCGCGCGGGCGATGACGTATAAGAATGCCCTCGCCGGCATCCCCTTCGGTGGAGCCAAGGCCGGCATTGCCTATGACCCCAAGTCGGGCGACGCGAAGAAGAAGGCGCGGATCGTAACTTGGTTCGCTCGCGAGCTCAAACCCCTCCTCCCCAAGTTCTATATCGCCGGACCCGATATCAATATGACGGAGAAGGAGATGGCGATCTTCGTCGAAGCGGCTAAGGATAAGCGGAGTGCCACCGGCAAGCCCGCACGTTTAGGCGGACTCCCCCACGAGCTAGGGAGTACCGGCTACGGCGTCGCCATCTCCACCAAACTCGGCCTCGAACACTTGGGCATACCCTTGAACGGCGCGCGGGTGGCGATTGAGGGCTTCGGCAATGTCGGCACCTTCGCCGCCAAGTTCTTGGAAGATTGGGGGGCGAAGATTGTGGCCATCTCCGACTCCAAGGGCGCGATCTACAATCCCCACGGACTCAAGTATAAGGATCTCATGAAGACGAAGAAGCAGACGGGCTCCGTCATCAATTATTTAAATAGCGAGAAGCTCGCGGGGGATAAAATCTTCACCCTCGACGTGGACGTGCTCATCCCCGCCGCGCTCCCCGACGTGATCAACACTCGTAATGTGGCAGGAGTGAAGGCTAAGATTATTGTGGAGGGGGCAAACATTGCCGTGACGCCGGAGGCGGAGAAAAAGTTGCATCACCGCGAGGTGCTTGTGATCCCCGACATTATCGCCAATGCCGGCGGCGTGATCTCCTCTTACGCCGAGCATCGCGGCTGGAAGACCGAGAAGATGTTTAAATTGGTGGAGAATAAGATTACCGCGAGTGTCGGCGCCGCGCTCGCCGAGAGTAAGGCGACCGGCCGACCCCTCCGCGAAGTGGCGATGACTCTCGCCCATCGCAAATTGGGCGTGAATTAGGATTGACAAGGACGTTAAAATTTGCTAGTATCTAGCGCGGAAAGGAGGTGGGCGAATGAACGTCTACCAAATGAACGTCTACCAAGAGATTAGTGCGGCGTTAGCAATCTTGCTCTACATTCCACTGGCTTGGCAGATCCTTACGGGTCGAGTTAAGCAGAATCTGGCGACCTGGATTCTCTGGTGGATGCTTGATGGCTTGGCTGCCTTGTCAATGTTTTTCCAAGATGGGAATTGGTACTTGCCTGCCGCTTATGTGGCCGGATGCACCTTAATCATCGGCTGCATGGTTCGGGCAAAGAACCTAGCTTGGACAAACTTCGAAACGGTCGTCTCGATGATGGTGCTAGTCTGTTTGATCGGTTGGGCAACCTCCGGTCCATGGCTTGCAACCATCCTCTCGACTCTCGGGGTCTTCCTCGCTGGGTTAGCTCAGCTCAAGGACGCGTGGCGTTCTCCCAAAGAGATGCCGGTGTTGCTCTACTTCGGTTACTTTGCCGTCAATGTGATCTCGATGATCGGTGGCAAAGGGTGGACAGTAGAAGAGCGACTCTACCCGGGGGCCTGCGCCGTACTCTGTGGCGCGATCACCCTCGCTTCCTGTCGCAAGTTCTTTTGAAACCCAGTTAGTAACAAACCGCGTAATCCTTCAATTGGGTTGCGCGGCTTTTTTATTGACAAAAAAGTGAGGCTATGCTAGATATACAGTTGGCGCGGGTTACGGTAACTCGCAACTAGGACCTCGAAAAAGGAGTAACGGGAGATGTCTAAGTTTCTAACTTGGTTTAGGCAAGAAATGGAAGTGATCAAGCCGGGAGATATTAAGCCTCCAGGGCTTAAGGTGCAAGAAGGAGAAATTCTTATCGGCACCATCAAGAGCATTGGGGTAAGACGGCTCTTCCATCTATTCCAGAGATTGACCGGCCAGACTCTCGAACTAAAGCGACAGCAAATACATCAGATGGCTGACAAACTCCAGACTACGGTTGGAAAGGCCTCGAGATACACCCCAAAGACAGCCCAAGAAGACTTGGTGCTACATAGACAAATGCTTGACCTCTGGTACAAGTTCGAGGCGGTCAAGGGATTCTACTGGGCCGCTCTTCTAGCCGAGATCTCTGAAGAAGGCTGCCGGAAGATCGAGAAACACCCTGGCTGTTCTTTCGGTATTCGCAAGAATTGGGAAATCGTCGCTTGCAGCTCGGAAACCCCAGACGAAGTCATGGAGCAAATCTTGGCAATTGAGATTCCCATCGCCTAATCAACCGCGGGTCCCCTTCCACTCGCTTATTGCCTCATGTTATTTCGTCCGCCGCGCCCAGCGCGGCTTTTTTATTGATTTATTGACAAAGAAATGCAGGTATGCTAGGCTTTTTCGGGTCTGAATAAGGTTAGTTCTTTACCAGTCAGTTAAACAAATTACCAGAATCTGTGGCTGTAAATAGAGGCTTGGCTTAATTTTAGTCGGATGTTCCGACTTATAAGCTAATCCTCTGATGGCCAAGGAAGGAGAGATCGGATGAGCGGAAGAAACCCTGAAGCAACCCTCCTGAGAGCTCTAGGAAGCCTAGCTAATGGAGACCGCAACGGTTTCCAAAAAGCTGTCGCTGAAATGTCGGCAGCGGGCGACAGTGTGTACAACCCTGGGGTCGTACGCACTGGCGACCAGATCGTCCTGCCAGAAGGCGCCGATATCGAAGACGTCATCAATGCTCTTGAAAATCAAAGAGACAGCGAACAGCAGTTCGTTCAGTTCTTGGTCGACATCCCGGTGTCGCCTTGGGACGGGGCTCATGCGCTGAAGCAAGCCCTGCAAAGCGAACTTGGAATCGTGATCCACAAGGGGTGTCGAGCAGGTTGCTGCCCACCGAGACAAATTGACGTCGAAGTTGATTTCGGCAAATCGGTCTCGATCCCGTGGGGCAGATTCTCGCTCCCCAACATGGCCGACGCCACAATCGCCACCGGTTCTACGATTCAAGATGGACGCTTGGTGTTCCAGTGTGATGTCAATTGTCAGCGTCTTTACGAAGCAAGACTCCGCCGACTCCTCGACAAGATCAAGGAGATCGCGACCAAGGAGAGCCTGCATCGCGGCAAGGCCTTCAGCATTGCCTTCCACGATGAAGCCGGCGGAAAGATAGAGATGCCGGCACCGAAGTTCTTCCAACTCACTCCGGAAAGGCCGATCTTCAGCCAAGAGCTGGAGCGGGCCATCGAACGGAACGTCTTCGTCCCCATTCGCCACGCTGATCAGTTGATCGCCGCGGGTGAGTCGCTCAAGCGAGGTGTCGCCTTCGTCGGTAACTACGGCGTGGGTAAGACCTTGCTCGCCAGTCATGTGGCGCGAGCGGCCACGGCTAATGGTTGGACCTTCATCTACGTGAAGAATCCGATCGAACTGCAAGAAGCCTTGCGCTACGCCCAGCAGTACCAGCCGGTCGTCGTCTTCGTTGAAGACATCCGATCGCATTGCCGGTCAGGAACGAACCAAAGAGGTCAACGAGCTCTTGAACCAGCTTGATGGCATCGACGGCAAGTCGGCCAAGATTATGACCATCGTCACTTCGAACCACGCTGATCGGATCAATCCGGCGATGCGTCGCCCGGGTCGGATCGACTTGGTACTCGAGGTCCAACCCCCAGACGAAGAAACGGTGGGCGTGATGATCCGGGAGTTCGCTGGTGACATGCTCGACAAGAAAGCTGACATCAGCGAAGCTCAGAAGATTCTGGCTGGTGAGGTGCCGGCCCGAGTGCGCGAAGTGGTGGGTCGGGCTCGTCTCGAGTCACTCCGTCGAACTGGAAACTTGAACTCCGAGTTCACTGCCGCCGACTTGGCCGCAGTGGCCAAGGAGGTCAAGGCCGAGTCGAGGCTCTTCCAGCCGCATACCGGCAACGAGACGCTCCTTGCTAGTCGAGTGGTGCTAGCTGAAGCGCTCCATGGAGCCGCCGATGCCCTGCGGGAGACGGCGGGCAAGAACGGTCACGCTCCCACCACGGCCGTGGCGGCAAGTAGTCCGGGTAACAATCGGACTGTCGCCGCTGCCAGAGCCTGAAGCTAGCGGTAAGAAGTTTTAACTGACAAATTGAATGACCCGTCTACCTTCCAAGGTGGGCGGGCTTTTTTATTGACAAAGAAATGCAGATATGCTAGATATATAGCTGGCGCGGGTTATGGTAACTCGCAAACATAGGACCTCGAAAAAGGAGTATGGATACCGTGGGAAAATTCATGAAGTGGTTGAGAGACGAAACGGAAGCGATCAAAGCAAGTGAGGTCAAGTCCCCGAAAGAAAAAGTCGGCAAGAATGAGGTGGTCATCGGCACGCTCGAAGACCCCGATCTCCGCAAGCTCTTCACTTTGAGAGGCTTGCTGGCCGAACGAGCCGAAGCCCAAATGAAGGAGCAATTGCATCAGGCAATCGACGGCTTCGGTCAGAAAAAGGAGCACGATTCGTCGACTTGCCCGGGTTGTGCTATCCGACGGACATTGGAACAGATGGGCGTCCGTCACGAGACCATCAACAGTATGTGCTGGGCCGGTGTGCGAGCCGAATTGTCGGACGCGGCCACGATCCAATTGTCGGACGCGGGCGGCACGATTGGCATCCGAGAGGATTGGCAGATCGTGATCTGTGAACCGGAAAAGGCGGCGCCCCCGAGCATCATCGAGGTCTTGAGCAGTCACGGCTTCGGTTTCGGCTTCCCGGGCTAACGTCAACTCCCCTACTCTTACGGTCATCGTGCCGGTCACCTCGACGTTCGAGTGTGGCCGGTTTTTTTATTTGACAAAAGGTAGGATTATGATAGATGTATAGTTGGCGCGGGTTATGGTAACTCGCAAACATAGGACCCTGAAATATAAGGAGTTTAGGGTATGGGAAAGCTTAACACCTGGTTGAGAGCTGAACTGGAGAAAGTTTCGGCAACGGCGATCAAGGCGCCGGACAAAGAGATCGAGGAGGGTGAAACCGTCATCGGCACACTCGACGACCTCGATACGCGCAAGATGTTTGCCCTGCGGGGGATCATCGGTGACGTCATCGATTCGAAAAAGAAAGAGTTGCGCCACCTGATGGTCGACAACCCCGATCACCAACTCGAAAGGCATCCATCATCGACTTGCCAGATCTGCTCCAAGGTGCAGACCCTGACAATGCTCATTGAAAAAGTGCGGCTCGTCGATACCCTCTTCTGGACCGGCTTGAAGTGTGAGCTTGATGACAACGGTGTGGCCGCGTACCTCAAGGGAGGAGCGGTGGCCATCCGTAAGGGTTGGAAGATCGTCGCCTGTAAGCCGGACTCGCCCCACCATCTGGCCGTGGTCGACGTGATTCTCGGAGGCGGCCCCTTCCTCGTCTAGGCAAGACTGCCAAACCCTACTCCCCTAGTGACTAGCGCCCGACCACCCTCGAGATGGTCGGGTTTTTTCTTGTCTCAAGAGTTTAATTTTCGCCGGCCGGCCGCGGTTGTAGCCGCCCGGAGTGCCGTCGCTCCGCACCACGCGGTGGCAAGGAATCGCGGGGTCAAAGTTTTTATTCAAAATATTGCCGACAGCGCGATAGGCCCGCGGCGAACCCGCTCGTCTCGCCACTTCCATATATGGAAGTGTTTCTCCCCGCGGGATCGCTCGCACCACCTTATACACTCGGCTTGCGAAAGCCTTGCTTGAAGGAGTTCTTTTTACCAGCGTTCTTGAACCACGAAGGTGTGCGGAAGGCCGGCTTGCCTTGCTTGCCACCTGTTTTGTCATAGTTTTTCATACCCTCTTATTCTACCTCAAGATTAGGTTTATCCAAGACCATCGCCTCGACCCCCACCTTGGTGCCCGTAATCCGCATTACATCCTTATCAATCTTGCCGAACTCCTTGCGCGAAGCGTTGAAGTGGTTGACCGTCGTCGCGAGCGAGCTACCGAGCTTGCCGTGATACTCCTCGTAACTCCGCAAGTGCTTCATCAGCTCCTCAATATTCTTCTTAATCTCCTTGGCCGACTCCTCGATCTGGAGCGCCTTGAGGCCTTGGAGCACGGTTTGTAAATAAGCGAGGAAGGAGGTGGGTGAGACGATGATCACATGCTTCTCCTTGAAGGCATACTCCACGAGGTCGCGGGTATTAACCTTCACCGCGCCCACTTGAGCCATGAGGAGATCGTAATAGACGGCCTCGTGCGGGATAAACATGAAGGCGAAGTCCATCGTATTCTCACTCGGCTTCACATACTTCGACGTCTCGTCGATTCTGGTCTTTAGATCTTGTTTAAAAGTTTTCTCCAGCCGCTCCTTCTCAGCAGGGTCGCGCTCCTCGGCTAGGCGATTGTAATTCTCAAGCGAGAACTTGGAGTCAATGGGGATAATTTTATCTTTGACGAAGACGACGGCGTCCACAATCGTACCGTCGGCGAAGGGGTATTGCATCTGGTAACTCCCCGTCGGGAGCACGTTCTTAAGTAAGGTCTCGAGGAAGTATTCGCCCAAGATGCCGCGTTGCTTCGGATTCTTGAGCACGTTCTCCAGATTCTGGATTTGCTCCTTGAAGCCGATCACCTGCCGGCTCGCTTCGTCGAGCCGGCTCAAGCGCTCGACGAGCTCGGTGTGGACCTTCGCCGACTCGCTCGACTGGTAGCGCAAGGAGTCCGTCACCGTCTTCGACGACTCCGTCATCTTGCTATCCACCACCCGCATGAGCTCATTGATCTGATTCTGGAGCAGGAGAAGGCTATTGTCGGTTGTGGCCGTTCCCCCATCATTCTTCCGCGCCGTGAGTCGCAAGATTACGACCGCCATAACGGCACCGGCTACGACGGCAATGATGAGATAAACAGGATTCATTAGACCTTAAAATTATTTAAATTATCAATCGTCGTATCAAGGATGCGCTGGAGGGCTTCCGCGGTGTTGAAGGCCATGTGGGGGGTGATCACGACCTTGGGGTGGTCGATGAGGTAGTGGTTCAAGAGCAAGGTCTTCAGATCCTCGGCCTTGGGGTGGGGAGAAGCGAGGAGGTGCATCTCGTCGGCCACATTGCCCTCCTCGGCGAGCACGTCGAGACCGGCGCCGCCCACGGCGCCGGAGGTGAGACCGCGGACTAGAGCTTCGGTGTCGATGAGCGAACCGCGGGCGGTGTTGATCACAATCATCCCGTGCTTAAACTTTGCGATCGCTTGGTCATTGATAATCTTCTCCGTCTCCTGCCCGCCCGGCAGATGGAGAGTGATGATATCTGATTGTTGGAAAATTTCATCGAGTGATAAGTAATTAATCCCCTGCTCCGTGGCGAAGGCTTGGTCGGGGTAGAGGTCGAAGGCGAGTACTTTGAGCCCGAAGCCCTTGGCGATCTTGATCACATTCTTGCCGATCCGGCCGGTGCCGAGCACGCCGAGCGTCTTGCCATAGAGGTCGAAGCCGGTGAAGCTCTTGGGGTCGAAGGAGCCCTCGCGCACCACCGCCTCGCGCGCGGCAAACATCTTCCGCGAGAGGGTGAAGAGGAGCGCGAAAGCAAACTCGGCCACCGTGTGCTCGCCGTAAGCCGGCACGGAGAGCACCGTCACGCCCCGCTTCTTCGCGGCCTCGGCATCGATGTGGTCGAAGCCGGTGGAGCGGGTGGTGATCAGCTTGAGATTGGGTAAGCGATTAAGCTCGGCCTCACCGATTGGCGAATTGACGAAGATGCTGATCGCCTCGACCCCCTCACCAGTCCAAGCCTCACCCTCCCCTAGCGGCCCCAAGTGGAAGACGAGCTCATGCCCCACGAGCTTCTCCGCCACATACTCCCGCTCGGCCTCCGTCTGGTAGGCGTATAGAATTTTCATATTTCAGATTGTAGCAAAAAACTAACTTCTGTGGTAGGAATAGGGTTGGAATTTTTGGGTAAGAAATAGGGTCCTTAACAAGGAGAAAATGATGAATTTCCCTAACGGAACCATTTTCCATGTCGTTCACGACGTCCTGCCAGGCATTAAGTTCGTATTGTTCCATTTTCCACCTGCGGCCCAACTGAGCTGGGAGGAGATGAACCGATTGGCAGAGGGACAAGAGTTGAAGCTCACCACCAGGGAAGACCTCTTGGAGCTCTGTCTCAAGTCACCGTACCTCCCGGCTGATTTTGGATTCATCGACCGGTCGGCAATGTTCGTCATCGCAACGAAGAATGTGACCGAGGGAGGAATCCAACTGGCCGAAGGAGTCTTGTTCGAAGACGGGCAGCAGAAAGTGGTGTCGATGGAGGTCGCCGATTGTGGTCCTGATTCTGGTGACAATGATTGGTTCGCCTACCTCAAGCCGAAGTAGAAGTAGG
>JBBTTW010000017.1:0-1712 GCA_038064055.1 Patescibacteria group bacterium
CGGTCTCTCAGTTTCTTAGTTGGTTGCGGGGACCGGTTCGATATGCAAGATTAATGGCGAGGAGGTGCCATGCGAGCAACTTTGGTCCAGCTTCAAGTGGTTGGCTGGATTGGGTTTCGGCTTAGCCGCTTTAGTTTTCGTGATTGGAATTATCGCCTTCATCTTCTGGCTCATGATGCTCATCCATGCCATCAAGCATCCGATCGAGTACAAACCAGTCTGGATCCTCGTACTATTATTGACCGGTTTGTTGGGCGCGATTATTTACTACTTTGCCGTTAAGCGTCGCACCCCCTCACTAGCTCCAGCTCAAACAGTAGTTACCCCACCAACCCCACCCGGTCCGACAGCGATGTAAACCTCTAATTTAATTCTACAGAAAAAAAGCCATTGACTATGGCTTTTTTTCTGTTAATATCACTCCGGTCTTTGGATAAACTAAGTTCTTTGAAAGGAGAAGTGTCGAATGTCACAAAATGTGGTTTTGAAGCTAAGTGGAGAAACCCTGGGTTCATTTGGCGAGGGATTTGAGACTGGAAAAATCAGAAGAGTAGCCGAAGAGATCTTTGGCCTCTCGATTAATCGTCGGCAGGAAAAGATCTCGGTCGCCGTCGTAATCGGGGGAGGTAATCTGGCCAGATTCACTAGTCTTAAACCAAAATTACCAGGAATCTCCGATCTTACTCTCCACCAAGTGGGCATGATGGCAACCAACATGAACGCTAAGTTGGTCAGCGACTTTCTTAGTGGCTCTATGAATCCAGGGAAAACGAGGGTGGTAAGTACGATCCCGGTTTCCGGATTTGTCGATAGTTGGGATCCAGTAGAGGCTAAGAGATGGCTCGACGCGGAGCCGGGTCGGGTCCTCTTCGTTGCCGGCGGAACCGGTTTCCCTGGAGTGGCTACAACCGATACGGCGGCCATGATGGTGGCGTCACAACTTGGAGCCAATCTCATGCTCAAGGGAACCAAAGTGGATGGGGTTTATGATGTCGACCCATTGGCAGAGGGACGCGACATCGAGCCTAAAGCTAAAATGTTTAAAGAGTTAAAAGCAACCGATTTTCTCTCTCGAGGACTACATAGCATCCTCGATCCAGTGGCGGTGGCGATGGGAAGAGAAAATCATATCCCGATCAGAGTTTTCCGTTTTTCTCCTCAGGCGAGGGAAAACATTTCCTGCCTAGCTGCCATGGAAGGAAGCATCGGCACCCTCGTAAACCCGCTTTGAGTCGGAAGAAGGAAAAGATGATTGACCAATCAAGCTCGACATTAGTGTCGGGCTCTTTTATTATGTCATTACAACGTCGGGCGAGTGGTGGAATTGGTAGACACGCAGCGTTCAGAGCGCTGTGGCCGCAAGGTCGTGGAGGTTCAAGTCCTCTCTCGCCCACAGGTTAATCAGAGTTTCCGCCCAAGGCGGACCAGCCTCGGGCTGGCAAGTCTCTCCGCGCCCACAATCTAGAATTTTCCTCATAATTTGTGGATAAGATGGGTGCCTTAAGCGCTTCCGTCCGTGATATAATTTCTATCAAATATGGCTTGGCCAAAGTTTTTTTCTGTATCTCGAAAGATCTTAGTTTTTTGGCTGGTGCTAATCTTCATTTTTAGTCCAATCGAACCACTAGTCACTCTTGCCGCCGGCGTCCCCACGACCCTAAGTTACCAAGGGCGACTCACTAATTCTTCTGGCACTTTGCTTGGCGGCAGTG
>JBBTTW010000017.1:1722-2660 GCA_038064055.1 Patescibacteria group bacterium
GGCGGCACTGGCACCACCTACTACTTCAAATTTTCGATCTGGGATAATGCCACCGTCGCTTCTGGTTCTCGCCTTTGGCCATCGTCAGCACCCAACTCCACTTCGGCCACCGTGCGCGAAGGTGTCTTCAATGTAAACATCGGCGACACGGCTAATGGTTACCCCGATGCGTTAAATTATGATTTCAATACCAATGACACTGTCTATCTGCAAGTTGAAGTATCGTCAGACAATTCAAGTTTTCAAACTCTTTCACCGCGGCAACTTATTAGTGCCAGCGCCTTCGCTGAATTAGCGGCGCGCGTCAGTGGCACGAGCCCTTCCTCCTTCGGCACCACCACCCCCTTCACCAACACTCAAGTCACCATCGAAGCCACGACCACCACCGCCATCCCGCTCGCCATCCGGGCCTCAAGCGGTCAAACGGCGAACCTCTTCAATATTCAAAATTCCGCTGGCACCAACCTCCTCTATCTCAATTCAACCGGAGGCCTCTTCGCCTCCTCAACTCTACAAGCAACTGGCGCCACCACCCTCTTTGGTAATCTTAATTTACCCGCTATCACCAACGGCTGTCTTAATGTTACCGCTGGTCTAGTTGGTTCTCAGGCTTGTGGCGGGGGAGCTGGTGGCGGGAGTTGGGCCACCACCACTTCTCAAGTGGCTGGCGTTCTAATCAACTATCCAAACAACACCACTGATATTGTCGCTATTGGTAGCTCGTCCACCACCACCGCTAAATATTGGTTTGATCCCAATACCGGCGGTATTGCCTATTTCTCCTCACCTCTCGTCATTAATAACTCAACCAGCACCATCACTAACCTCACCCTCACTAGTGCCACCAGTACCAACTTCAGTACTGCCAACCTCTCTGTTTCTGGTGCCGCCACCTCTTCCTTCAGTGGCGGGATCAGTACCGCTGGTTTGTCATCATC
>JBBTTW010000018.1:0-3434 GCA_038064055.1 Patescibacteria group bacterium
ATTCCTCCCCCCACCCCTCCTTCCCGCGCCGCCCGAGCGGATTTCGGAAAGGTCTACAAAATTGCGTCAGCAATTTTGCATGAAATGGTTTCGAGCCGTACTGTAAAGATACACAGCTAAAACGAGACCGCCCTAAATGGGCGGTTTTGTTTTATGCTGTCGGAGTTAGCTGCCGGGAATCGAAGGTCGGAGCGAGCTCCGCCAGCTAGCGGAGGCGAGTGAGACGGGGTCGCGACTTTTCGCAGTAGCGAAAAAGTTGTGACCGATGAACCCCTGCGTGATCATTTCCACTAATTGCCTCAACCAGACCTCTGTAGTAGCTTTAGGTTAGATTACAGAAAGGAGGTCCTATGACTTGGGACGATCTGTTGGAAAGAAAGAGTGCGTTCATTGGCGGCGATGCTGAAGTCCACGTTGGAGGTAATGTCATCCGTGGCCGGATTAGGGAAATTACGCAAACGGGAAGGGTTGTTTCCCTCTTCGTCTCCTGGGCGGCAAAGTTTGACCCTAGTTGCCCCACTCGTTGGCGAAAAGAAGCTTGGCCGATTGAAATCGCTTTTGGCGAATTCTCTACTGACCACTTCGATCCCGAATTACTGGAGAATGGTGGCGTCACCTTCGTCCATAAGGGTGGCAAACGCTTTGCCGATTTACTCCACCCCAAGGGTGACGACAATCTCGACCCAGCTTTAGTGGAGGGACTATAAGGACAAGCCCCCGGCGCGCTAAGCGCGACGGTTTTTTATTGTTTTATTTCAACCTCGTGGAGAAGTGGAAGCTGACGTAAGCGAGGTAAGTGGCGAGAGCGGTACCGAGCCATGAGACCCAGAGAGGGGCCGTCCAGCCGGAGATAACGACATCGATGCCGGAGAAGAGGCGCACCAAGTGCACGAGAGCGACGGCGGCGAAGACGACCCCAACGATGATTAAATAATTACGCTCTTTCGGTCGCGGCATCTTGCCAATGTTCCACCCGTAGTGGACGAGAATGAGGAAGAGAGCGAGATCGAAGAGGAGCCCCGGCGCCACCATATTGTCGGTGAAGGTGATGCCTAAAAATCTGAAGGGTAAGAGATGCTCACCATAGAACCAGACTTGGGCAATGAAGTCCCCCAGCACCAATCCCGCCCCAAACTTAGAAATTTCCTTTCGCCAATTATATTTTGTATTCATATTAACTTTAAGTATACCAAATGTTTGTCCTTGTCGTCATTATGTGGTAATTATAAGGTAGAAGTTTAGGACATTTCCAAGCGAAAAGGAGATTCGAATGACGCCAGTGACGCCAGCCGGAAGCAGTGCTAAGCCAATCCTGACTGTCGGCCCAGACCAAGTCCTCCATCGCGGTCAGTTCCTCACCCTCATGCAAAGACCCTTCTTGGATTCAAGAAGTAGCCGCTGTGGACATTGGGAGTACGTGGAGCGAAAAAACAAGGGTCGCGTCGTCACGGTGGTGGGAATCACCGAGCAAGACGAACTTATCCTCACCAAGACTCTCCGTCTCCCCTTCGGCCGCGAGGGCGAACCGGTGCTCGAATTCTGCGCCGGCCTACCCGACCGCGAGGGTGAGTGCGAAGTAGATCTCGCGCGGCGCGAGCTCTTGGAAGAGACAGGTTACGTCTGTAAGAACATCTGCCCCTTAGTGAGCGGCGTCATCAGTGCCGGACTCACGAGTGACGAGATGGCCATATACGTTGGCACCGGCGCCACCAAGGTGCAAGCACCGAAGCTCGAACCGGCCGAAGTGATCGAGGTTGTGCTCGTACCGAAGACGAAGTTTCGCGCGCTCCTCTCCGACCCACCCGACGGCCTAAAGGTTGATCTCAAACTTTGGGCGCTACTACCCCTCCTCTGTGAGTGAGGGAGAAAGGCATAGGACTAGAATGAAAGAAGTAGGTCGAGTAACTGTAGTTAATTGGAAAATGCTCCAGCGAGACAAGAAGTGGGAAGGTGGCAACGTCGAAAGCCACCGTAAGGGTAAGATCCAGAGGTCGCTCATCAGACGAATCAAGGTGACGGGTCGAATTGCCCGAATCTTCGTTAATTGGGTAACCGTTTTCGACCCCACCCCGCAATCACGTTACCGCTGGCGGAAACTGGATTGGCCTAATGGCAAACCATTATTCCAGTTCCAAACGGAGAAATTCCGATTGAAGCAACGTTCCGATGGCGGTCTAACCATCTACTCTACGAGCGTCAAACTACCACTCATCATCCTCTTCCCTCGAGGTTCGGGATTGAATGTTCGACCCGAAGAGGTGTCTGGTCTTAAGCCTCCTCAGCAAAAGAGACGGAATCACCGTAGGAGGAACTAGAATTTCATCTCCTTTTCAACCTAAGTCGTACCGACCCATCTGCCGCGACAGATGGGTTTTTGTTTGACACAACAATAAATTGAGGGTAATTTCAGCTTAGTAGAGAAAATGGTTCTCTGGAAAAACTTGGATCTTTGAGAAAGGAACGGACCATATGGATATTAGTCATTGCCAGGCACACCTGAAAGCGGTTTACGGCCGGCGCAACGCCATCTGCTTACCAAGCTTGAATGACCGCCTATCGCGCCTACTGCTTGTCGTTGGCGAACTACAGAATGCCGTGCGGAAGAAGCAAGCGGTGGGCGTCCACTTAGCTAATGCGCTGGCTTGGCTCTTCGCGGTCGTCAACCACTTCCATGATCTGCCCTTCGCGGCTGCCTTATGCCACAAGTATCCACCGGATCATTGCGGTTACTGTAAGGCCAAGCCGTGCCAATGCTTGGAGGCCCGCTCGACAGTTGGAGATGCCGAGCGAAATAAGGCGAGGATTGGATTAGACGAAAGGTCTCAAGCTCTAAACTTGCATTTGGACGAATTCCAAGCCCAACAGCTTGAGATCTACGGCGTGCTGAATCAGCGCCAGGGAATCGATAACGTCCTCCTCCGACTCCTTAAAGAGATTTGTGAGGTCGTGGCCTTGGGAGTTAAGACGAGTTTAATTGAGTCCGTTCCCGAGCAAGAGTGGGAGTACGCCCTGGAGCTAGCCGACGTCTGTGCTTGGATCATGTCTGCCGGCAATGTGCTCGACGTGGACGTTAGTGCGCAATTAGCCAAGATCTATGGTGGCGATTGCCCGGCTTGCGCGAAGCGCCATTGCGAGTGCATTCGCGATCCCTTCCTCAACCGCCATTAACTGCTTCCCCCTTTCGGGGAGAATCACCCCATCAGAAACAGCTGGTGGGGTTTTTATTTCTTAGACACAACTAGGAGTAGAAGCTGGGCAAGAACAGCGAGGATTGGCACCAGATGGGAGCACCGCTCCACTTACAACCAAGGGATCATCATCAAAAACACAGATTCTTCTCCAGTCCTTGGCACGATCAGAAGAGTAAACAGAGATAGCAGGGGGAGTTACTCCGCTTGGTGGCCGCCCAAATTCATTATCAATCATGTTTGCCG
>JBBTTW010000018.1:3444-8635 GCA_038064055.1 Patescibacteria group bacterium
ACGTAAGCATAAGGATTGGTCCCGTTTCCAGAAATCATATTGAATATCGCTACTTTAAAATCAGTCCCCGTTGGATTAACTTTGTACCAATAACCGTAAGGGAGGCTGGCCCCTGTGACCACTCCAGATATTGGTCTGGGGTTTAGATACGGGGACAAAACATTAAGCTTGTTTGAATCTTTACCATTAGTTTGACTCAGGGTGCAATCCCAGCAATTTATACCGCGAGCTTGGGTGGTATTTGATTCCAAGGCAGTCACGTCATCTGGGTATCTGCCCACGACTGATCGATATAACTCAAGTGCATTGCGGACTTGGATCAAATCTTGAACCAACTTACTATCCCGCGCCCTAATTCTAGATTGCCCCAACGACGTTAGCACCACACTCGCGAGGAGACTAATGATGGCGATAACCACCAAGAGTTCAATCAGGGTAAAACCTCGCTTCGTCATACTATTATTAACATTGATAATAACACCCGCCTCTACCCACCACAACCACGATCGTTTATAATTATGGGTATGACTAAAACACAAAAAGTTTCTCTCCTCGCTCTGCGACTAGCTCTGGGATTACTCTTCTTCTACGCCGGTGTGACCAAAGTAATGGATCCGAGCTGGACGGCGGCCGGTTTCCTCGCGGGGGCGAAGTCCTTCCCCGGACTCTTCGCCTTCTTCGCCAGCCCAAGTTTGATCGGGATCACTAACTTCCTCAACGCTTGGGGTCTCACCATCCTTGGACTCTCCTTGGTGCTTGGACTCTTCGTCCGCGTCAGCGCGCCACTAGGTATGGTGCTGATGGCACTCTACTACTTAGCTCAACTCGACTTCCCCTACCCTGATGCCCATTCCTATCTCGTTGATGAGCACATTATCTACATCCTCGCCCTCTTCGTTCTGCTTAAATTTAAGGCTGAAAACTGCTGGGGATTAAAGGAGATGCTAAAGAAAAATCGGGTTTGACATTTCGCCCCCAATCGCTTAGCATTAAGCCACCCCGTTGAAACCGCGAATTCGTATCAATCAAGCAATCACGGCGCCAGAATTGCGCCTGATTGACGAAGCAGGAGAGAATCTTGGTGTTTTCGCCTTAGCGGAAGCGCTAAAACAGGCCGAGGCGGCCGGGGTAGACCTGATCGAAGTGTCGCCTATGGCCAAGCCACCGGTGGCGAAGGTCATGGATTTCGGCAAGTTCCAGTATCAAGAGAACAAGAAGTCGCGGCAGGCTAAGGTTAAGTCCCATGCCACCGAGACGAAATCGATTCAGGTTAAGATCGGCACGGGCGACCACGACCTCGAGATTAAAGCGAACAAGGTCTCCGAATTCTTAACTGCCGGCCACCGCGTCCGCGTCGAACTCTACCTCCGCGGCCGATCTAAATACTTCGATCAGAACTTCCTCCGTGGCCGCTTGGAACGCTTACTCAAATTCATTAGCGTTGATTACCGGCTCGGCGGCGAGCCGGAGAAGAGTCTCAAGGGTATTTCCGTTATTATCGAACGAGCCAAATAATTTTATGAAAACAAACAAATCACTAGGTAAGAGAATCCGGATCACCCGCAATGGGAAGGTTTTGGCTCGGAAGAGTGGGCAGAATCATTTCAACGCCAAGTCGAGCCGTAGTAAGCAATTGAATCGCAAGGGTTTCGGCACCTTTAAACTGGAGACGAAGACCCTTAACCGCTACTTACCAAATTAATTAATTTTGCAATATGCCGAGAGTTAAACGAGGAACAATTGGAAACAAGCGCCGCCGCAACGTCCTAAAGCAGACGAAGGGCTTTCGCTTTGGCCGGAGTAATAAGGAGCGCGCCGCGCGCGAAGCTCTGCTTCATGCCGGTAAGTACGCCCTCGCCGATCGTCGCGATAAGAAGAATAATTTCCGCCAATTATGGCAAATTAAGATTGGCGCCAGCACCAGCGCCATGGGTCTCTCCTATAGTCGCTTCATCGATGGCTTGAAGAAGCGCCAAGTCGCCCTCGATCGTAAAGTTCTAGCCGAACTCGCCGAGCACGAGCCCAAGACCTTCGCCAAGATCGTCGAATTCGTTAAGGCTTAAAGGGTCGGCCCAGTGTGATTCTCTTTATCCTTCTCCACTAGCGCAATTAGTCGAGAGACTAATTGCTTTGGATCAGTATCAAAAATAACTTTCGGGTTAGAGCGGTGCCCCTTCTCCATAATATCTCGAATAACTTGAGCGGTGGGCCAATCACCGTCTAAAACGCCGATTGGTTTGCCGTCTTCGAAAGCAACTGAAAATTCATTGATCGTCCCGACGCGGCCACAACCAATTAATATACCGTCGGCGGCGCGGGTTAAAAGAAGGTTCCGGCCCGAGTAGCCGAAACCAGTGTAGATAATGAGATCAAGATAATCGACGGGTAACTTGTACCTTTCGACATGATCCTTCTCGCTCGAGGCTGGTGAGAGGCCGAGCGACACGCCGTTCGCCTCCTTCGCTCCCATCGCCGCCCAAAGAGGGAAACCGGTCGTCGCCCCCGTGACGAGCACAGCGCCCTGCTCCACAATCTCTCGGCCCAGGGCTCGCGCCATCGCCATCGCCCCATCACCGCAATACCCTGTCTCCGCCGCCCCCGAAACGCATAACTTCAACCTCGAATGATCATGTTTGGTCATATTTTTTCCGTTTATGATAGCACAAATTTGTCGCCTGAGCGCGGCACCATCGTCTCTACCCCTAAGTAATCTCTGATCCGTTGGGCGAGGAAGAGTGAGGCCGCCGGCTCCCCCATCGCGAGATAAACGCGCTTTAAACTATCGGCGCCATGGGCGACGAAGTCGAGGAGGCCGGCGCTGTCGCGATGGGCTGAGTAGCCACTTAAGTTCACCACCTTGGCCTTCACTTGAATCGGTTCGCCAAGGATCGTGACGCTCTTCGCTCCCTCTTGAAGTAATCGGCCTAAGCTCCCCACCGACTGGTAACCGACAAGGAGCAGAGCATTCTTCGGGTCCGACAAATAGCGCTTCTCGTGATGGAGAATGCGGCCGCCGTTCGACATGCCGGAGCCGGCGATGATCACCTTGCGACCGGCATGCGGTATCGCCTTCGACTCCTCGGTCGTTAACGTCTTTTTCAAATTAGGGAAATTGAAGAGCCCATCGCGGATCAAATCGGGGTCGGCCACCCGCTCATTGAAGTAATCTTTGTAGGTCTTGTAGATCTCCGTTACTTGGATCGCGAGCGGTGAGTCGAGGTAGACGGGTACGGACGGGATCCGACCCTCGGCCATCATCTGCTCAATCTCGTAGAGGAGTTCTTGAGTCCGCTCGAGCGAGAAGGCGGGGATCATTAGGGTGCCGCCCAACCGCATCGTGTTTTCAATTATGTCTTCCAACTTATTCCGGCGCTCCTTCACATCTTCGTGATTCCGATCGCCATAGACGCTCTCCATCACCAAGTAATCAGCGTCGGTAATGAATTCCGTCTCCGCTTGGAGTGGCGCCGGTGAGTTACCAAGATCACCGGTGAAGACAATCTTCTTCCCCTGGATCTTGAACTCAACGATTGATGAACCGAGGATGTGCCCCGCATCACGGAGGGTAACGGTGAGCTCCCCCAACTTAAGCGGAGTGTGGTAGTCGAGGGTTTGCCACTGCCCCATGGCGGTGACAATGTTGCCCTCATCATAGAGGAGAGGCCGGTGACTTGATTTCGCTTCTTTCGCCATCACTCCCATACTGTCGCGAAGGATTAGCTCGGCGAGTGCTTTGGTGGGTGGAGTAGAGTAGATTGGACCGTGGAAGCCATCGCGGACTAAACGCGGAATCCGACCAACGTGATCTAAGTGAGCGTGGGTGACGAAGAGACCATCGATCTCACTTGGGTTGTAAGGAAAAGGGTCGTCATTACGATCTTCGAAGATCTTGCCGCCCTGAAACAAGCCGCAGTCGACGAGGAACCGGCCCGCCCCCGAGGTGAATAAAAAATTGGCACCGGTCACTGATCCGGCCCCACCATAGAAGGTTATCGCGAGTTCACCTGATTTTTTATCAGTCATGTGCTTTTATTATAACAAAAAACCGAGGGGGATGAACCCTCGGCGTTAAAAAACAAGAAAGAGCTAGTGACCGAAGAAGCCGCGGCCGATCTCGTCTGGCACAAGCGAGAGGATGCAACCTCGCGCGCGGCAGTAATCGATGACCTCTTGATCTCTGATTGAACCACTGGTGGCAAAGATAGATCGAATGCCAGCTTGGATCAAGACCTCTGGCCCGTCGGTAAAGGGGAAGAAGGAATCGCTATAAGCGACCGCACCATTAAGAGCGTGGCCGGCGCGCCGAGCTAAGTCAACGGCCAGTTGCCCAGCCCCCACGCGAGTCCGCTGACAGACTCCATTGCCGAGAAGTTTCCAAACATTGTTGATCTCACAAAGTTTGACGATGGTGACGCTATTACTATCGCTCGTTGAACCAATCCCCCAAGCGAAGAGTAGCCCCACCGCTTGCTTGTCGCCCACCCCATTATCTGGATGGTAAGAAATGATTTCTCCAACTTCTCCCGGTTTGAGGCGAAAGTTGGGGACAAAGCGTGATCGTAATTGAGTCATGAAGCCGCCGATCACCGGATGAACGATGGGGGTAAACTCGAGGTTGTGGCGACCGACGGTCGCTAGGGCGGGATTAAGAACTAACCGACATTTCCCCGAATAACGGCGTAACTTTAGCACCGCCGCGCTCGAGAACTTAGGCGCCACCACCCCATGGAGCTTCTTCTCCGCGAGGAGGATGGCCACCTGCTCATCCACAGGGAAATTGAGCATCACCCAGCCACCCAAAGTCGCTTCCGGATCACCTGAGAGCATGGCCTGAATGATGAAGGGCTTCTGCTCTTCGATTGGCTCACCAATCCTCGAGATGGCGGCGCCACAGGCGTTGCCGTGCTTAACCACCACCGCCATGAGTGGCACTTCACCATGATTCAGTTGGAAACCGGAGGCGATCGCAATAAGCGTTTGAGTTAGACGATCAACATCACTCAAGTTGTTGAAGCTGGGATCTCCACCCTCGATAAACTGGAATCGATCGAGAGCCAGTAGGTTGTCTGAGTTGGTGGAAAATAAAAAGGCCTCCTTCTGGTGAGGGTTCTCCCCATACGCCAGGTCGCGGACCTGTAAGCCCGAAAGAACGAATCGTTCCGTCACGGTCTTCTCCTTATTAAAGAACCGG
>JBBTTW010000019.1:0-39040 GCA_038064055.1 Patescibacteria group bacterium
ACGAAGCTCTCTGTCGCCTCGCGCTGTTTGGCCCAAAGAACACGGTGGGAATGGTGCGAGCTTACCAGTTCGTGCCGGATGAGTTGAAGACGGCAAACGGCTGTGCCCTAACCTGGGAACTCGTGCGGCGAGCGAAAGAGATGAAGATGACGGACCTGCCGGCCATCTGCTTCGAACCACCGGCGCCATCAAGCGAGCCCGCGGCGAACTCGGAAGTCAATTGAATCACTCTCCCCTTTTAATCACAGTAAGCGCCCGGCGGATGCAATCCACCGGGCGCTTTTTTCTGTCTTAAATTTTTAGCTAATTACTTAATTTCGTAACGGAGCATGAGGGAGACGTTAACATCTTGCGAGCCGGGCTCAATCGTCGGCGCCGGAGCGGCGGCCGAAGCTACGGAGTAAGCCATATCGCCGCCACGGCCATACTTCTCATAGAGTCCACCACACTCATCAATCGAGAGGAGACGTCCGAGGCGGAAGTTGCCGGCCTCGGCCAAGGCCTCGGCCTTAGCTTGCGCTTTAGCCATCGCTTCGGCTCGAGCCTCATTCTCAAGCTTAATCGGATCATCGACGGTGAAGGTGAGTTGCGAAACGGTGTTTGCCCCCTTCGTCACTACGCCGGCCAAGACGTCACCCAAGACGTCGAACTTAGCTTGCCGCACCTTAACGGAAACGGTCGAGCGGATGGTGTAACCCACAATGGAAGCGGGCGGGCAGACATCCATTTCCGTAGTGCCCAAGTAACGTGGTCCGCAGTAAGTGGATTGGTAACGCGGTTCCACATTGTACCCTTCCGTTTTAATATCATCCTTACTAATGCCCACTGACTTTAAGTACTCAATTGCCGCATTAACGCGAGCGGTATTGTCTTTCTGTAACGCGGAAATATCTTTACCTCCATCGTTAATCACGGCGAAAGTGAAGTACGCGATGTCGGGTTGACCGGTCGCCTTACCCTCACCGGAGACGGCGAAACTGCGGTAAGCACCGGGTTGGGTCGACTCGGCATAAGTGCCGGCCATGCGCCAGACGGCACCGGCACCGATCAAAATGCCGAGGATAATCGCCCAACCGAGATAATTCTTAGTTCTTTCATTCATAATGAAAAAAATTTAATGGCTAATAATGGACGTAGTATGGCAAAAAAAAGCCTGTCGCGCAATAGCACGACAGGCGTGAGAGTCTTGGT
This sequence comes from Patescibacteria group bacterium, assembly GCA_038064055.1. Classification (GTDB taxonomy): domain Bacteria; phylum Patescibacteriota; class Minisyncoccia; order Phycocordibacterales; family JACOZG01; genus JACOZG01. Next base: position 1,192 of record JBBTTW010000019.1, read on the forward strand.
CTCGCTAGATTGCGACGAGAATTTCGATATCATCAGCCGGTACCCAAATCCCCCGCTTCTTGAAATCTTTAATATAAGCAATTGGTACCTGGCCATCGAATCCCTCGGTTGCTTCTTGCGGAATCATTAAGACTTCCGCCATCTGCTCCCTATCGAATTCTTGATGGTAGACTAAATCCCCAGCTTTCAGTCCCCTCGCCCAGTGCTTTTGCAATCTACTCATACCCCCAACTCCACTCGGCGATCCAACTGGCACCATAGCACAGATTAGAAATTAAGGCAATCTATCCAAGGGTCACCCTTGTAGTTTTGAGATGTGGTGTAATTTGACTAGATGTTGGTGCCGGCCACGAAGCCGGTGGTCCAGCAGAGTTGGAGACTGTAGCCACCAGACGGGCGATCAATATTTAAAATATCTCCGACCAAGTAGAGTCCGGGAACAAGACGGGATTCCATTGTTTTGAAATTAATTTCTTCCAGTTTAACTCCACCAGCCGAGATCACGGCCTTGTCCGCACCTAAGAGACCCTTCACCTGAAGGGGTATGGCTTTAAGAAGCTGGACGAGCTTCAAGCGCTCATCACGACGCACACTATGATTAGGCATCTCGGCGTCGATCTCGGCGAGCCCAAGTATCGGCCCGACTAGGGCCGCTGGGATAAGTTGGCCGAGAATATTTTTTATCTTCTTATTTGATTCGGTCGTTAACAAATTTTGCAATTTCTCTCGCAAGGCCCCGTTATCGAGCTTGGGAAAAAGATCCAAGAGTAAGGTGACTCGACTGTGGGTTAGAAGTTCCCCGATCTCTCGACTCAAATTGAGAATCGTGGGGCCAGAGACCCCGAAGTGAGTGAAGAGGAGTTTCCCCAGATGACTACTCTCTTTCTTCCCGTCAGCGGTGACGGTCAACTTAATATCGCGTAACGTTACGCCTCCCAACTTCTTCGCCCAAGCGTCAGCGAGGGCGAGCGGCACCAGGGCGAAGTTATTTTCGACCACCGTGTGACCAAAATTTTCTAACCACTTAAAACCTTCGCCGGTTGAGCCCGTCTCGGGGTGCGACGTCCCACCAGTGGCGACGACACAAGCCCGAGCTTCAAACACTTCTCCTTGTTTGAGCGTGATCACGAAGTTGCCAGTCAATTTATCTTTCATTATTCTGGTCACGGTACTCCCCGATTTAACCGTGACGCCAGATTGCTGCAATCCCTCGACTAAGACTCGCCAAACCGACTCGGCCTTCTCGGTCTCGGGAAAGAGTCGTCCCTCGTTTTCCTCTTTAAGTGGCAAGTTCCGGGTGGTAAAAAATTCAATCGTCTCATCAACGGCGAATTGCGCAAAGGCCGAGAAAAGAAACTTCCCCCCACTCTTATACTGCGTGAGCATCGTCCGCACCTCGGGCTTATTGTTCGTCACATTACAACGACCGCCGCCGGTGATGAGGAGCTTCTTCCCGAGCTTCTGATTCTTCTCGAGTAGAAGCACGGCGCGGCCGCGAGCGGCCGCTTGTGCCGCCGCCATCATCCCGGCCGGCCCGCCACCCACGACCACCACGTCCCAAACTTTAGGGGTTACTTTTTTCATCAACCTTATTTTTCTAAATCCAAGACTTCATCAATCCGAATCTGCTCCACAAATTCGGGGACGTGGGAGACCAAGACCATTGCTCCCTCATAAGCATCGAGGGCCTTGGCAATCTCGGGCAAGTGGCGGAAGTTGATGTGGTTCGTCGGCTCGTCGAGGATCAGAAGCCCGGGTCGCTCGAGGACTAAGCGCGCGAAGGCGACGAGCCCTTTCTGCCCCTCCGAGAGTTGGCCGATCTTACTCTCGACAATCGTCGCGGTGATGAGGAAGCCGGCGGCGACCGCTCTCATCTTCTCTTCTTCCGGCTTCGCCATCACCGAGAGTAGGGATTGGCGTACGGTCTGGTCGAAGTTGAGGGTGGAGAAGTCTTGGCGGTAATACCCCACCTTAACCTTAGCTCCAATCACGCTCCCGGAAGCATTACCCTTAGCAATAGATTCTAAGAGGGTCGATTTGCCAATCCCATTCGGCCCGCGAAGGAGCAGGTGTTGGCCCTTACCCAACTTAATCGAGACTGATTTCGTTACTGGCTTATGGTTCTTAGGGTTAATGACTCGACAAGCTGAAATGGTAAGGACGTCGCCGGTAAGATCTTCCTGCATGGGGATAATGAAGGGGCGGATGGTCTTATCTTCTTTCCTCACTTCCACCATCGCTTCTTCCATTTCCGCCGCCTCTTCGCGGCGACGTTTGGCCACGAGGCGCATCTTGCCTCCCTTGTGCGCGAAAAAGTTGGCCTTATCTTTATTCTCTTGAATCTTCTTCTCCAGTTGGGCATTCAAGCGCTCCTCCTTCAAGATACGGTCGGCGATCTGCTTCACCACGTCGAAGTAATTACCGGAATACTGCTCAATCTTGTGGGTGTGGACGTCGAGGTAGAAGACGGAATCGGTGAAGCTATTTAAGAAATCGGCATCATGGGAGATGACCATCACCGTTTTCTTGTAGTTAATGAGGAAGCTCGTCAGGTGCTCAATCCCAGCGCGGTCGAGATTATTGGTCGGCTCGTCGAGAAGGAGAAGATCGGGATCTTGGATCAGCGCCGAGGCGAGGAGGAGGCGCGCCTGCTGACCACCGGAGAAGGTGCGGACAACGCGATCATGAAGTCGCTCGTGACCCTTCAAGTTAACCACTTCGAGCACTTCGTCAATCTTGGGATCAAGATCATAGATCTTTTTAGCGAAACACTTTTGGAAGAATTCTCGGACAGTGAGGTCGAGTTCGTCTCGAGTGACCACTTGACGCGAGAGCGCCACCGTCAAGCCGGAGATAAGATTAATCTTACCTGACTCTGACTTGAGACCGCCAGCAATGAGCCAGAAGATCGTCGACTTGCCTGCCCCATTCTGCCCCATGAAGGTGCTCTTCGTTCCCCGACGGACAGAGAAGTTGACCTCATCTAAGATGGGCTTCATCGGGCTGTGCTCGAAGGAAACGTCTTCGAAAGAGACGATGGTTTCGTTTTTAGCCATGGGATTAAGAAGTCGAACTATACCACAAGCTTGAAATATATTAAAGTGGTAAATTATCCAAGGGTCACCCTTGTAGTTTTGAGATGTGGTGTAATTAAGAAAAGAAAAACCCGCCCGAGCGTATGACGCCGAGCGGGGTTTTAGATTTTTCGTTCACCACTTCTGGGGAGTGGTTTACTTGTCGGCAATTGGGGTGCTCCACTGGCACGTCGTCTCTAGAGATTCTCGTTTTGACTTTGGATTCTTTCGTGCCGCCACGAGCCGAGCATATTCACGCCGATCGATACGACAATATGCCCCATCTTCTCGCGCGGCCCAATGTGAATCAGTCCCCACCCACTGATCGACGACCAACCCTGATATTGCCGCGCTCTCGAATTTTTCGCGGTTGACAAAAAGTAAAGCAACCCCCAAAAATAGCACTGCGACAGCAACAAGTAGTCCTATAGTCTTCATCACTTTTAAGACCATCTTTCCAATTCTCCCTTGACCAACCTTGGCCAAAAAGTGTTTGTTCCGATGACAACGTGGTGAACATTCACCACAACAACTGACTAGTAGGCTAGCATATTGTAACCTTATTGTCAATACTGGATTTTTAACTCTACAAATCTAGTCTTTTTGTTAGTTCTTCATACACACGATCACGGTTTAAAATCGCAATGACGCGGACGACACTACTAGATATGGCATAGACGAGGCGATGCGTGCCGATTCTAAGTGTCCAGTAACCATGACGTGGGCGACGTAATGGTTTGCCAAATTGATCCGGCAGAGTCGTGAGCTTAACGCGAATGATGGCCTCAATCTTGCTTCGATCACTCGCTCCAAGGCGAGGAATGTCTTCGGTGACGACAAGATCGCTATAGACTACTTCGTAAGTCGCCATGCCTCCTTATGACTCACCCACTTCTTCGTCTTCGCTTCGCGGGTCTTGGCGATTTCGCCGAGCATGAAGTCCTCTTCCAATTCGAGGGCCTGCTTAACCAACTCGAGCGTTTTCGCTGCGAGAGGCACATCGTCGCGGTGGGCCAAGCGGCGTAAGGCGGCAAGCATCGGCTTAGGCGCGCTAAGGTTAATTCTAGTTTTAGTTTTCGCTGTGGCCATATGTACCCTACTGTAACAAAATCGTAACACTAGTGCAACTACAAACCTAAGGTTTTGAGGATGAACGCGAATTCGAAGGCGAGTTCGCGGAGGGCGTCGTAGCGGCCCGAGGCGCCGGCGTGGCCGGCGCCGAGATTCGTTTTAAGGAGAAGCAGGTTGTGATCCGTTTTCAATTCCCGTAATTTCGCCACCCACTTGGCCGGTTCCCAGAAGCCGACTCGCGGATCATTGAGCCCGCCAGTCACGAGCATATTTGGGTAACTCTTCGCCGTCACATTGTCGTAGGGTGAGTAGCTCGCAATGTAATCGTAGAATTTTTTCTCCTCTGGATTCCCCAACTCGCCATACTCAAGGGTCGTAAGTGGTAGGGTCGGATCGAGCATTGTACTTAGAGTATCAACGAAGGGCACATCAGCCACAATGGTGTGGAAGAGTTGAGGCGCCAGATTGGCAATCGCCCCCATCAATAGTCCACCGGCACTGCGGCCTAGGGCGACCAACTCGTTAGAGTTGGTGTAGCCCGCTTTAATTAGATATTCAGCACAAGCGATGAAGTCGGTGAAGGTATTCTTCTTATTTAAAAATTTACCTTGCTCGTACCACTCGCGTCCGCCTTCACCCCCGCCCCGCACATGAGCAACAGCATAGATCATCCCCCGCTCGAGGAGCGCCAGTCGAGTGGTGGAGAAGCTAGCCTCGATCACGTGTTCATAAGCGCCGTAGCCGTAGAGGAGTAGGGGCCTTGGTTCAGTCTCTGATCTGGGTTTCTTGTAAACAATCGAGATTGGAATCTCTGTCCCATCTTCGGCCTTAGCCCACAGCCGATGACTTTCATATTGAGTCGAATCGTAGCCGGATGGGATTTCTTGTTGCTTGAGCAAGACCTTTTCACCGGTTGAGAAATTATACTCATAAATTGAGTGTGGTGTGACGAGCGAAGAGTAAGCGAAGCGGAAGGTCGGTGAATTAAATTCGAGATTCACTTCTGACTCAAGAGCGTAAATCGATTCGGCGAAGTTGAGTCGCTTAATTTCTCGGGTTGTGAGATCGAGGATTTCAATTTGCGGTAAAGTCTTCTCTCGGAGAGATAGAACGAGATGGGTAGAAAAGAGATCAAAGTCTTCAAGTGTCACTCCCCCTCGCTCTGGCACAAGCTCTTGCCACGGCTTTCGCTCTGGCGCCTCGAGCGCCGCTTCCATTAATCTAAAATTCTTCGCCCCGTCATTGGTGAGAATGTATAACTTTCCCGAAGTGTGGTGGGCAGGATAATACTCGATATCTTTTCTGCGTCGCGCTAAGCGCGACGGCGCCTCCGGCCGGCGCGCGTCAAGCCACCAACTTTCGGTGGTATTCTTGTTCTCTATATCGATGAAGATTAGTTCGCGACTTCGGGCCAAGCGGACAGAAACATTGAAATTTGTCCCCTTCTCTTCATAAATTAATTTATCCTCTTCGGCTTTGCTGCCTAAGACATGTCGATAGACCCGATCCGGCCGATGGGTAGAGTCAAACTTGGTGTAGAAAAAAGACTGACTATCGCTCGCCCAAGCGAGCGAATAATAGGTGTCTTTAATTTCGTCCGAGAGCCAAGCGCCCGTTTTCAAATCCTTAACTTTAATCGTGAAGCTCTCACCCCCGTCTAAGTCGAACCCGGCAGCGAGGTAGCGATGATCCGGACTCACACCAGAAGAACCGAGCGACAAGTAACTTGCCTGCCACTCGCGCGCCAAGTCATTTAAATTAAGGATGATCTCTTCCGGCGCTTCTAAGCTCCCCTCTTTGCGACAATAGATCCCGTACTGCTCACCGGCGACGGTGCGCGAGTAGTAATGATAATTGTCGAGCTTGGCTGGCACCGTCTCATCCGTCTCCTTAATCCGGCTCTTAAACTCTTTAACCAAACTTTCTTGAAGGGCGGCCGTGTCAGCCATCACCGCCTCGGTGTGCGCGTTCTCTCGCTTCAAGTAGTCTAAGACAGCCGGATTCTCCTTCTCTCGGAGCCAAGCGTAATCATTATCAATTTTTTCCGCGCGCGGTGGTTTAATCATTAACGTTTAATTACCGGTACCGTTTCTATTTTAGCCACTAGCCAATGGTCGTCGATTTTAATTAATTCGACCAGCAACTCTTGAGCGGAGACCTCGGCGGCCCGAGCCATGTCTTTTAACGTAAACTTCAACGTCACCGAAATTTGGCTCGTATCTGCGTCCAACTTAATAACCTTAGGATCAAGTAGTTCAAACTTAGCGGAGGAGAATTGCGATCGAAGGGAGAAGGCTGATCGCCTCACCGCTTCGCGGCCCGTGAGAGAGTGGTTCTTATCTTCAAGGTCATAGAAGATTAGGTTGGCATCAAGGGCAAAGTAATTCGCCACCCGGTCGGCGAATAAGCCGGAAGCGATTTGACCCGTCTTCTGGCTCGGATCACTCGAGAAGGAGGCGGCCTGAGCCAACTCGGCGAGACGGTTCTTAATTTGCTTCTCCGGATTGGGAAAAAAGTAGCGGTAACCAAAGAAGATTACTGCTCCGATTAAAATTACTAGGATAGTTTTGAGGAAATATTTTTTTACCATAAGGCGCGGCCACTGATTCTCTCGACTAAGACCCGACCAAACAAGTGCTCCGTCGCTTCGACTTGACGATTGTCGCCAATCACATAATACTCATCCTGATTAAGCTTTGTCTCCCCAATCTGCCATTGCTTCCGACCAACTTCCAAGTAAGGTTCCGTCAATGGTTGGCCATCAATTAAGACGACCCCGTCTTTGATTTCGAGCTTCTCCCCCGGCAAACCAATGACTCGTTTCAAATACATCACTCTTAAACCACTCGTTCTCACCGCTACCACATCACCTCGCGCTGGGCTACGCCAAAGATAGGCCAAATGATTAACCAAGATCAATTGCCCGTTATGGTAAGTCGGCTCCATACTAAGACCGGTGATCCGAACCGGCAAAAGCCAGAATTTAAAAATAAGGAATGTGAGTCCGGCCACGAGGGCCAATCTGATCAATTTTCTTAACATCTTATGTTATAATACGTCTTAAATGACACGCGGTAAATACTTAATTATCGCTTTGGTGCTGATTGTAATCACGGGTGCAGTACTCTTCGCGATGGGGCGTAACTCGATTTGCCAATGCGGCTTCGTCCGGCTTTGGTCGAGTGATATTAATGGTCCTGAAAATTCGCAGCAAGTCGTTGATCCTTACAGCTTCACCCACGTCCTCCACGGTCTCGGCTTCTACGGCCTGCTCCACGTCGTCGCGCCCCAGATCAGTATCCCCGTCCGACTACTTGTGGCGATTGGACTCGAAGGCGGGTGGGAAATTCTCGAGAATACCAATTACACCATCGATCGCTACCGCACCGAGACGGTCTCGCTCGGTTATTATGGCGACAGTATTTTAAACTCACTTAGCGACATCTTAATGATGATTGCCGGCTTCTACCTCGCTTACAAGTTGCGGCCGAGTCTGACTGTCTTACTTTTTATCTTAATCGAGATTGGATTAGCCTTCTGGATCCGCGATGGTCTCATCATCAACATTATCATGCTCCTCTACCCGCTCGAGGCCTTGAAGCAGTGGCAACTCGGACTCTAACTTATGTACCTCCACGTTAAAGTCACACCCGAAAGCAAGAAGGAGAAACTGGTGGTAAAATCAAAAACCAAATTGGAAGTGGCCGTCGCCGCGCCGGCGAAACGGAATCTCGCCAACGAACGCGTTAAGGAATTAGTGGCCGGTCATTACGGCCTTAAATCAAATCAAGTGCGCCTCGTCAGCGGTCACCACTCGCCAAGCAAAATTTTCAGCCTGCCGGATTAAGACTCAGACTCCGGTTCAAGCTTAAGACAAACGGAGTTGATGCAGTAACGAGCGCCGGAAGCCGGTCGGCCATCGGGCATTACTTTCGGCCCATCGTTGAAGACGTGCCCCAAGTGCGAGCCGCAAGCGGCGCAACTCACTTCAGTGCGATGCATTCCGTGACTCACATCTTCCGTTAAGACGACGTGCTCGCGATTGACTGGGTCGGTAAAGCTCGGCCACCCCGTCCCCGAGTCGAACTTAGTGGTCGAGGCGAAGAGCTCGGCGCCGCAAGCGGCGCACTTATACATACCGCTCCGTTTCTCGCTTACATACTCGCCGGTGAAGGGGGCTTCCGTCCCCTTGCGGCGCATCACTTCGTACTGCTCGGCCGTTAACTCGCGCTCCCAATCCTCATTAGGTTTATTAATTTTCTCCATCATTAAAATTTAAGTTACTCCTTCCGTCTCGCGCGTGAGCGCTCGACTTCCGTTAATTGCTGCTTCCGTAAGCGCACACCCTGCGGCGTAATTTCTAAATATTCGTCTTCACTCATGATCTCAAGTCCGCGTTCGATCGTCAATTCAAGCGGTGGCACGAGGTCAATCGCCTCATCGGTGCCGGAGGCGCGGACGTTCGTCAATTGCTTACCCTTGGTTGGATTAACGAGCATCTCTTCACCCTTGGCGGTATTGCCAATGACCATCCCTTCGTAAACCTCGGTATTCGGTCCAATGTAGAGCTCGCCGCGATCTTGCAAATTCCAGAGAGCGTAACCAAGCGCCTTACCACTCGCCATCGAGATCATTGAGCCGGCGGCGCGCCGGCGAATCTCACCGGCGTAAGGCTTGAAGCCAATCACCCGCGCCGCCAAGATCCCCTCGCCCTTGGTGTCGATGACGAATTGGTTGCGATAGCCGAGGAGGCCGCGAGTCGGACCTTCGAAGACGAGTCGCACGCTCTCACCGTGGGTGCGCACTTCTTTGAGCACGAAGCCGCGCGAGCCGAGCCGCTCGATGATCACCCCTTGGTAGGTGGCCGGCGTATCCACCACCACTTCTTCGAACGGCTCCTGCTTCATCCCGTCTACTTCGTGAATGATGACTTGCGGTTGCGACACTTGGAGCTCGTAACCTTGGCGGCGCATGTTCTCAAGTAAAATGGCGATGTGGAGTTCGCCGCGGCCGGAGACGCGGAAGGTGTCGGCCGATTGGAAGTCGATGCGCGAACCAACGTTGACCTCAAGTTCCCGCTCAAGCGACTCGCGTAATTGGCGCGAGGTGACGTACTTCCCCTCGCGGCCGGCGAAGGGCGAACTGTTGACTAAGAAATTAAGGCTGATCGTTGGCTCATCGACGGCAATGGCCGGCAGGGGTTCGGCCGCTTCGCTCGTCGTCACCGTCTCACCGATATAAATGTCGGGCAAACCGGCGATGAGCACAATGTCGCCCGCCGCGGCGGCGGGCGCCTCCACGCGCTCGAGGCCGCGGAAGCTGAAGAGCTTAGTGATCTTACCGGAGCGAATTGGTTTATCGGCCGACTTAACCCAGACGGCTTGGCCAACCTTAATCTCACCATCATAGATCCGGCCGACGGCGAGCCGACCGAGGAAGTTGTCGTAACCCAAATTGAAAGGTTGGAGTCGTAACGGCTTCGCCACGAGTTCCGGCGTTGAAGCCGTCGGCACCACTTCTAAGATGAGGTCGAGGAGTGGCGTCAGGTCCTTAGCTTCGTCACTCAAGCGGCGCATCGCCACTCCTTGCCGACCGATGGCGTAGATCAGAGGGAAGTCAGCTTGCTCATTTGAAGCTCCAAGCTCGAGGAAGAGCTCGAGCACTCCCTCTTCGCAGCGCGCCGGATCGGCGCCAGACTTATCAATCTTATTAATCACCACGATCGGCTTCAGTCCGAGTTCGAGAGATTTCTTTAAAACGAATCGAGTTTGGGGCATTGGTCCTTCTTGGGCATCAACCACAAGCAAGACGGAATCGATCGAACGCAAAACGCGCTCGACCTCCGAACCGAAATCGGCGTGGCCGGGCGTATCGACAATGTTAATTTTAGTATCTTTATAAAAAAGAGAGGCGTTCTTGGCGTAGATGGTAATGCCCCGCTCCTGCTCAATCGCGTTCGAATCCATCGACACGCCTTCGCGGGCCGCACCCGTCTGCCGCAAGAGCGCATCGGTGAGCGTCGTCTTACCGTGGTCAACGTGGGCGATAATGGCAATGTTCCTAATCTCCATGGACGAGAAAATTAAAATTAGCCGATGAAGGTTAAAGCCTTGCCCCGCTTACCCCACCGACCAGTGCGGCCGATCCGGTGGACATAGTCTTCGTAGGTAGCCGGTAAATCGTAATTGATCACATGGCTAACGCCGGCAATGTCGAGACCGCGGGCCGCGACGTCCGTCGCTACCAGTACTTGGATCGCGCCTTCTTTGAAGAGGCCGAGGGCCTTCTGTCGCTGGCCGTGACTCTTGTTGCCATGCAAGGAACTGGCTTTGAAACCGCGCTTGGCCAAATTGGTCGCGAGCTTCTCGACACCATACTTGGTGCGACCGAAGACGATCACTTTATCAAACTCCGGCTTAAGGAGGAGCTGGTGCAACGCTTCGAGCTTATCTTCGCCCGAGCGCAGACGGATTACGTCTTGGTCCACATTCTTCGAGGTGTCGCGCGTCTTCACCGACACCATCACCGGCTCGCGGAGGAAGTCTTTGATCAAGCGTTCGATCTCGGGCGACAGCGTGGCCGAGAAGAAGAGCGTGTGGCGCTCGCGCGACATTTTGCTCATCAGGAACTTCATATCGTTAATGAAGCCCATGTCGAGCATGCGATCAGCCTCATCGAGTACGATCGTACTTGTGGCGCCTAAGTTGAGTCGGCCGCGCTCGATTAAATCTTTAAGCCGACCCGGGGTACCGATAATGAATTGGTTGTGGTAGCGGAGTTGACTGATCTGGGGACCGATATTCGCCCCACCGACGGCGCAAACGGAGAAGATCTTTAAACTGGGAATGAAGCCCTTCAACTCCTGATTAATCTGGAGCGCGAGCTCGCGCGTTGGCACCACAATGAGTACCGACTCGCGCGGCTTGGCGATCATCTTATCAATGAGGGGAATGAGGAAGGCGGCCGTTTTGCCGGTGCCGGTATTGGCGATCCCGACCACGTCCTGCCCGCGTAAAATGTGCGGGATCACCCGATCTTGGATCGGCGTTGGCTCCACGTAGCCCTTGGTAATGATGTTCTTCTTCAACTGATCATGGACCGGTAAGCTGGCGAAGGATTGACTGGGAATGAACTTAGTCTCCGTCTCCTCCACCGAAACCGCCTTGTTCACAAACAAGTTAACGTCTAAGTGCTTTGCCCGCGGACCGCCGCGGCCACCGCCACCACTGGGCCGGCTAAAGCGAGATGGGGGGCGACCGTGAGTGGCACTGCCACCACCAAAACGCGACGGTCGGCGGCCGTAGTCGTTTGGCCGGCGACCGCTAAAGCGCGGCCGGCGCTCACCATAGGATGATTGAACCATGGAGCTACAATATCACACATTCATTCGAGAATCAAGCGGTCAGGCTAAAGAAGCTTATGTTATACTCATAACTCCATGATTAAGTTAATTAACGTCACGAAGAAATTCGGCGACCTGGTCGCCGTAGACAACATCTCACTTGAGGTGCCGCACGGTGAGATCTTCGCCTTCCTCGGGCCGAATGGCGCGGGTAAGACGACGACGATCAAGATGATGACCACTCTCGCCCAGCCGACCGCCGGCGAGATCTACCTTGATGGCGTCTCCGTCACGGCCGACCCGAGCCAGACGCGCCGCTCCTTCGGGATTGTCTTCCAAGACCCTAGTTTAGATAATGAATTGACGGCTTATGAGAATCTCCAATTCCACGCCATCCTCTACGGCTTGCCGAAAACGCTCTACCTCGAGCGGATCAAGCTCCTTCTCAACTTAGTTGACCTCTCCGACCGCAAGGACCACTTCGTCAAGACCTTCTCCGGTGGCATGAAGCGCCGACTCGAAATCGCCCGCGGCCTGCTCCATCAGCCGAAAGTCCTCTTCCTCGATGAACCGACGCTTGGACTCGATCCGCAAACGCGCAACCACATCTGGACTTATGTGAAAAATTTAAACCAAGAAGAGGGGGTGACCGTCTTCTTCACCACTCATCATATGGAAGAAGTGGATCGTATGGCCGAGCGCATCGCCATTATCGATCACGGTCAGATCATTGCTCACGGTTCGCCCGACTCAATCCGCCGCGAAGCGGGCACCGCCACCTTAGAAGAAGCCTTCATCAAGCTCACCGGTCACCAGATTCGAGAGGCGCCGGCGGAGTTTAGCAAAAGTACGATGCGCGGTTTTAGTAAAATGTAATCGCCTTAAATTATGCGCACCATCTACATCTTATGGCTCCGGCAGTTGAAACGCTTCATCCGCAAGAAGGCGAACATCGTCGGCGCTTTGGGTCAACCGATCCTCTTCCTCGTTGCTCTCGGCTTTGGCTTGAATCCAATTTTTGCCAAGGCGGGCGATGGTAGCTACATCCAATTCTTAGCACCCGGAGTCATTGCCATGACCGCTCTCTTCACCTCCGTCTTCACCGGCATGGAAGTAATTTGGGATAAACAATTCGGCTTCTTGAAAGAGACGTTGGTCGCACCCGTCTCCCGCTTCGAGATCTTCGTCGGCAAGACCTTAGGCGGCGCCACGGTAGCAGTGATCCAGGGTATTCTCGTCTTCCTCATCACGCTCATCATTGGCTTCCGACCGGAGAATTTACTCCTCTTGCCGGTGGCGCTGGGCTTCCTCATTCTCGTGGCTTGCCTCTTCTCGGCTCTCGGCACCGCCATTGCTGCGAGACTAGAAGACATGCAGGGCTTCCCGCTTATCTTAAACTTCGTCATTCAACCACTCTTCTTCCTCTCGGGCGCGCTCTTCCCACTTAAGAATTTGCCAGCCATCCTTGGTGTCATTACCAAATTAAACCCTCTTTCTTACGGCGTGGAGGGATTGCGTTATGGCTTAACCGGCGTTTCCCATTTGCCGCCCTTAGGCGGCTTCGCCTTCCTCGCGGCGATGATCGTCCTTATGGTGATCATTGGTAGTCGTCAATTTACGCGCATCGAAGTTTGAAGCCGGAAAGAGAGCGAGGCAAGCGAGGATAATGCCGACGGTATTACTCACGAGATCAAGCCAGGTATCGTCGGTGCTTTCAGCGAAAGTGAGTGGCGTGTAGCGCTGAAGGGTGAATTCCAATAATTCGTTGATTGTGCCGAAGGTGGTGGCAAGAAGGACGGCGAGGGTAATGAACTGCGACCGCTTGAGCGGCAGTTTGGCATCACGACAAGCGAGGAAGACGACCAAGACGGCGGCGAAGCCGCCGCCGAAGACGTGGAGAAAGCGATTCTCCCAATCAACGCTTGTAAATTGGAAACTGATTAAGTAACTCCCGACACTGAAGAAGATGATGGCGAGAAGCGAGCGGAAGCGGAATGGCCCGGCCGGCAGGGCGAAAACCTTAGGCAGAGCCCATAGGAGGAGCCAATAAGCGAGACCGAGACTAATTGCCACAATCGTTAAATACATTTTTTGATTTAATTAGTTTAAAAAAATCGCCCTCCAGTCAGACGGTAGTCCAAGTGGAGGGCGGGTAAGGTTGATGATGCGTGACTAGGCTGCGGCCTGTCCGATAAGGTTAAGCACTCTCTCGGCGGTGCCTTCCAACTGCTCCGCCCCATCCTGACGACCAGCAGCGATGCGCGCTCTCGTCGTGCGCACTTTGACGATCCGGATGTCGGTCATCCGCTCGAAGTTCTCACCCCCCGCGGTCACTTCTTGAGGGGTGAGGTCCTTGCGAAGCAGTTGACTGACCTTCTGCCTCAATCCACGTCGCCCCGCTCGACGGTAAGCCTTTGGAGTTAACTTCGTCGGATTGACGTGCTTGCGCGAACCCATGAGTCTCTTCCTCATCTCAAAGTCTCCCTTACGAATTGACAAAAAGAGCCAAGGAAACCGGTACCGGAATTAGTCTAGCGTAAGTGGAAAAATAAATCAATTAAGCATCCAAATCGCGTAGTTGAGATAAGCGGCGAAACTAAGCCAGAGGAGATAGGGCAGAAGGAGCCAAGTGGCCGGCCGAGAAATCTTATAGAAAGCAAGCATCGTCCAAAGCACCGTAAGAATGAGGACAATGATCTCAATTAAGGCCGCTCCTAGTTGGTATAGACCAAAGAAGATGATTGACCAGAGGAGATTGAGTAAGAGTTGGGCTCCAAACAGGCAGATACTCAAGCAACGCTCTTCCTTAGAAATTACTTGGTTCTTCCAGACAAGGTAAAGGGCTAAACCCATAAGGACATAGAGAGTTATCCACACCGGAGCGAAGATCCAGTTGGGTGGTACGAGATTAGGCTTAGCTAATTCCGCATACCAGCCATTAATGGCATTGGTGGTAAAGATGGAGCCAAGAGCGCCGGCCAATTGGCAGACAACTAAAGACGTAACTAGCTTAAAAGCGTTACTTTTAATCATCGCGAGTAGGGACGAGGATGATTACTTCTGAATTTGCTTCCACAGCCAGACGCCAAGGAGAACGAGGTCGATTAGTATCACGATTGCCGTGAGACTACCGAAACCGCTTGTCCCCGGAGCCCAGCCACCAAATTGCATCATACGTCTATAATTATACCACCCTACTGACCGATGAGGAATTGGAAGCGATAGTCCCCCTTGGGGATAATTCGATTCTCGGCCGAGGCCGGCGTGACGCCGGTAAGAGTGACGCGCTGACCGACGAAGGTGATCGGTTTCGCTAATTCGAGCTCGGCTTCTTGCATATTACCTTCGCTCTCGAGCTTAACGCGAACCTTAACCGTCCCCGCCCAGAAGCATTGCACGCCCTCGGGGCAACGACTATCTTGCATTAACTCAAGCGGCGTTAAGGCGATGCCCTGATCGCTGAAGGACTGATCGAAGCCAACGGGGCCAGTGATGGGGCTAGGCGTGGGAGCGCTTGGCTCACTTGGAAATAATTTAAACGCGATAAAAGCCAAAAATAAGACAATAATTAAAATGCCTAGTTTTTTATTCATCCCTTTATTTTACCAGAAACTCGTGGTATGATCCAGACGGATCGGTCTTTCACCGAAAGGAGGTGATAAATATGATGGCCGAAGATCAGTTAAAAGATCTCTACGGTGGACGAGATGCCTGGAAAGAGTTCACCGAGGAAGAACAGATGTTTCTCTTCGAGCTCCACTGTGGTAACAACCACCGAGTCCCTCCAGACAGGGAGGAGCAAGTAAGACGCGAAGTGCTGTGGAAGAGTATTAGGGATAAGCAAACACGGTTGATCAGGAGGCGCGGCAATGGTCAGGCGAGTGGTAGTGGTCGTCGTTAGGGAGTCACCTCAAGGCCGTTACGATTTAAGGAAAAATCGCAACGGCCTTTACCATTTTTAACCATTCAGGTTAGTTGACCGAGGTCGGAGCCTCACCGTGAGCGCCGTCAGCGCAACTGCAAGCCTCGAGTGGTTGACCCTTATGCGAGCAACCTTCGGTGTCGCAAACTTTGGGCACTTCCGAGACTCCCTTACAATCCCCCTTGCAAACGTAATGTACATTCATGCTCTATATTGTACTAAACAACTATTTAAATTCAAACAAGTGTTTTCGAAAATCTTCGATCCGGCCCTTAACATCAAGCTTGATCTTCTCCTTCTTATATAGCCGCAAGCGCTCCGCGCGGTGACGATCATCAATCCATACTCGCCCATCGGCATAGACAATACGGTGGAAGGGTATCCGCTTCTCTCCTGCATCCCAAGCCTTGCCTAAGATGGCCGTGATACTTTGCGAGGCCATGGCGCCGCCTCCGGCGGCGCGGGCCAAGCGACCGTAAGTGGTAACCTTGCCGTGAGGCACCTTAAGTGCGAGCCGCACCACCCGTTCACTAAATGTCTCGACCGCCTTAGCTTTCATATCCCTAACCTTACCACGCCGAGGCAAAAGAAAAACCCTCCGTCCGTCCGCCAAAGGCGGAGCGGAGCGGAGGGTTTTTCTAACTAGCCTAATTAGGCGCGAGCCACGTTGGTAGCAGCCGGGCCCTTCTCCCCTTCTGTCACCTCGAAGGTGACGGCATCCCCTTCCTTGAGTTCGTCGAAAGCGACGCCCTGCAAGGCCGAAGAGTGGAAGAAGAGGTCCTTCTCCTCTCCCGCGCGGGAGATGAAGCCGAAGCCCTTACCAGTTAAAGTCTTGATTGTTCCGTTCATTTGATTCTTATTACAACTATTTTAATATTGCTTTTAGTGTAAAACCCGACCCTGTTTCCATATATAGCCCTAATAGCATAGCACAAATCAAGAAATTATCCAAACTTGGCTATGGCAATAAACCCTCGCCAATTTTATCCTTAATCGCCATTAGAACGGCCGGCGAAATCTGGAAACCTTTATCAGTCTCGTAATTATGACCCCAGCGCTTGTCTTCAAACTTCACTCCCATAAATTCGCGCGATTTGGCATAGCGTGGGATGAAGTGGCCATGCAAATGGCGCGTCTCATTACCGAGGAAAGCGTAGTTGAACCAGTCGGGTTGGAAAGCTTTGGTGATCGCTTGGCGCAAATCTTTTAGCACCACAAGTAACTCGTCTCGTTCGGCTGGGGTGGCCTCTGTTAGGTCGAGGGCATCGGGTCGCTTGCACCACACAATGCACCGACCAATATAATTCTGATACTCATGCACTTGTATACTCCAACAAGTATAGTCTTTGATTAGAAACTTAGCGTACTTATCTTCCATAAACTACAGAAACGAATACACAACCCAAATCGCAATCAAGACAACGACGAAGAAGGCTGCCATGGTGTGGATGACGAGCGAGACGGCCTCCGGCTTCTTACCATCCCAATACCAGAGAATCGGTCGGCCGAGGAGCAAGAGGCCAACCATGGCCGCCGAGAAGACGAGCAGTGAGAGCATCATGATCGGCACGAGCACGCTCTTAGGCTCCTCCGGACCGAAGATGTCTTGCGCGTGCGAGAGGAAGGTGGCCACGAGCACAATATATGCCGCCGTGCCTAAGGCATGCAGAATGCCATATTTAACGATATTGTTTTTAATCATATATCCTATTGTAACATATAACCAAAATGCACCCCCTTAGGGTGCATTTTCTGCGATCTCTGGTAGTAAGAAGTTGATGATCTACATCATTCCTCCCATGTGTCGACCGAGCCCTTTTGGCTTCTCGCCGAAGCCACCCCCCATCCCACCCCAACTCATTTCCTCCATAATCTTCTTCACCGTCGCTAGGTCGCCAGAATCGATAGCCGCCTTAAGTTTGGCCTGCTCCGCTTGATGATAAGTCTGCATCGCTTGGCGAAGCTTCGCCTGATCCAAGCCAGCATCAGTGAGAATCTTATCGGCCTCCGTCATTGCTGCCTGACGAACATCAAATGATTTTTGGATTGCTGCCTGCTCGGCCGCAGTGAAGCTTGAGAAGGCCGCGAGGTTGGGTCCTACCGCGTTGTAAGCATAAGCACTCACTCCCCCCAGAGCCGCCAAACCAAGTGCAAAGGCTGATAAAATATATTTTGATTTATTTTTCATAAACTATTTATGATCATAATTTAGTGAGTAATGTGTGAAGGCCGTACGTCCCCACACTCATTATTACGCTCGATTAGAATATTCCTTTCATCATCATTCGATGAGGGAAAAGCCCTTGACCTCTAACTTCGATTGGTCGGATCTGCTCTACTTCGAAGGTTCGGGTCTGCTCATTAAGAATCCGTCCCAAGAGACCGACACGCCGCGCTACTACTACCAGCTCCTTCTCACCGGCAGCGGTGGTAGTGGCGTAAGTTACAAACCAGACATTCCCTCGCGGATCACTTAGTAAGAAGTCTTTCTCTCTCTTCTCCGCCACTTCGCCCATAAGGAAGCCGTGCTCTGGATTGAACCAGCGTTCACGTTGAAGCATCTCGACCCCTCGCTGAAACGGAAGGTGATCGGCCGCTAAACGGTCGATGAGATAGCCGCTACCAAGATTGTAGAAGATGGCACCGAGGACTCCGCTCGCTACCACCATAGTGAGAAGTAGGGTCGAAAGTTCGTATTTATAACCTCTCTTTGTCTGGCGTACTTCTCGATAGGCTAAGTAACCAAAAATGATAAAAGTGGCAAACCATAAGAGTGGTGCAGCAGTTAGAAAGTCGTAAAAATCTTCTAGTTGTGAAGCTCGAGGTGGGAAGATCCGGCCCAGATTGTGGAGACGGAAGATGATGGTGGAGCAAGCCAGTGCCCCGAAGATGAGAGCGGCCGCGGCCAAAGACCACATCGCTAGATTGCGGGCGCGGAAGTAGAAACGAGGGGTGGGAACCGCCTTCTCGGCCTCAATCCGCTCGAGCACCTTCTCGGAGATGGGTTGCTGATCTTGATTATGACTCATGAATGTAACCTTCGCTTTTCATTAACGTTTCGAGCTTGTCTTTGGCCCGCTTAAGCCTGATCGCTACCGTCCCAGACGGGATCATCAAGATGTTTGAAATCTCATCATAACTCTTGTCTTCAAAAAACTTCAGAATGATAACCTCACGATAAATATTATCTAATTGACCAATTTTCTCCGCTAAGAGCCGTCGGGCGTCTTCGCTCTCAGCTGACTTAAGCACATTAAGCTCCGATGCCATTGTCTCTAGTAACTGATCACTCAATTCCACCCGATGCCCTTCTGGTCGCACATCATTGCGTCTAAAGAAGGAAACTGCCTCATTGTGGGCAATGCGGTAAATCCAAGAGGAAAATTTGAGCGAGGGGTCGAACTCATTCAAGTTTTGATAAGCTTTCATAAAGACTTGTTGTAATAGATCTTCCACATCCTCGACTGGCATTCGCCCTAGGCGGTCAAGGTAGCGCCGCAGTTTAGTCTCATAACGATCGATCAGAATGGCAAAACTCCACGTGTGGGTTAAGGCTAAGTGCGCCAACTCTTCGTCGGTGTGTAAGGATTCGGAATTACCCATAACTCCACTATAGACTTATACGTTGGAGATGGAAATTCCTTTCATCAAAAACCAACAGCGCAAGCGCGCTGGACCCAATCGGCGAGCGCTTCGCGATTTTCCATCACTTCCGCCGGCACGAGCCAGTAGTTCATCTTATACGTCTTGCCGTCCTTCTTGCTGTAAGTGAATTGGGTGGTGCCGCCGATACCCTTGAAGTAGAGTTCGCCTTCGACGATAATGGCGAAGATTTTACCATCTTTGTAGATCCCATACCCGCCAAACATCGCCCGCGAGGTGATCCCCGCGACGTCGCTCAACAGATCCCCCACCACATAATCATGGAACTCCGAGTTTCTCTTCATCAATTAAAGTTAATTGAGAAGTTGTACATCCCCATTGCGCATAGCCCATTCAGTTTCGATCCGGCGGCTTGCGGCGGCAATTCAATCTCTACCACTCCCGATGGCGGCAGATTCTTCCTGTAACCCAAGCTCGGAATGGCCAGAGCCGACGAGCAGTCGAAGGTGCCGCTCGTCGAGACCTTGAGCACTGTGGGGAGATCGGCTTTCGCGGCCGTCACTCTCGGAGAGTATCCCCCCTTCGCGCTGATGGTGATTACCTGTTTGCCATCCACCATTGCCACGTTGTCAACTGGGGTAATCCCCTCTCCAGAACCACTGTTTCCGCCGACAAGTAAAATCGCGGCGCCGGCAAGGACGGCCAAGGCCAAGATACTGGAAGCGATTGTTTTGTTATTCATAGAACATATCTTACCAGATTAGAAGCTAAAGAGCGGCGGGATGATTCCTCCCGCCACCAAAGCGTTGATTAGGTTAAGCAGGCCGAAGAAGATCACTACCAGTCCGGCCGCCTTGAAGAAGACTCCGGATTGAGCCTTCTTGTGGACGCCCAAGGAGCTGAAGCTAAGTAGGGCCAAGACGGGCAAGGTCCCGAGCGCGAAGGTGGACATGATGAGCGCACCGGTGAGGAAGTTGCCGGTGGTTAAAGTGTAGATCTGCATCGATTGAGTGAAACCACAAGGGAGGAAAAAGGTGGCGACCCCGATTAAGAGCGGCGTCAGAATGTGATTCACCTTCTTTAGACCTTGGACGTGCTTACCGAGGAAGCTCGGGAGCGTGGGTTGGAGCTTCTTCGCCCAAGGGAAGATGTCGAGTAGATTAAGACCTAAGATTAAAAGGACGATCGCCACAAGCAGGCTTAGGACCAAGGTTCCGGTTTGACCTAACTGGAAGGCCGAGCCCAAAGCGCCGATAGCCCCACCGAGAATGAAGAAGGAGACGAGCCGACCGAGGTGGAATAGAATTTGCGGTCGAACCTTGTCGCCTTCTTTAGCGAAGTTGGCCGACATCGAGAGCACGAGCCCACCCACCACCGCCATACAAGTGGAGACCGAGGCGATCAGTCCGACAATAAAAGCCGTGCCGTAGCTTACTTCCGAAGCCGTAACAAGATTAACGATACCTAATTTCTGCAACACGATAAACAGCAAGATGAAGGCGGCGGCAATCGGTGCTGCGAGACGGAAGTCGGACCACTTGGCCGAGTGGGCGACTCGCTCAAGCGAGAGACTGTAACCATGAGGTTTGAGGACTTCACTTAAATCTCGGGCGACGTGCTCGGGCGCCTTATCGCCGAAAGTGCCAGTCACCTCGACGCTCAAGTGCTTCAACGAAGCTTTGGCCATCGTCACTTCCGGCAAGTCACCAAGTTCGCTCTCGGTGAGCACGACGCAAGAATTGCAATGCATCCCGTTCACATGGAAGCGATAGGTTTTCAACGTTTGGGTGGTCATATTAGTTATAAGTTTTTAGCTTTAATTCGAAGCGAGTTCGACACCACAGAGACCGACGACATCGCCATGGCGAAACCGGCAAAAATGGGGCTCAAGAGCCAACCGAAGATGGGGTAGAAGACTCCGGCGGCGAGCGGTATCCCCACCAGATTATAAACGAAGGCCCAGAAGAGATTCTGCTTGATGCCACGCATGGTTAGCTTCGACAGCTTAATCGCCTTCACTAGTTTAGAAATATCGCCGCCCAAGAGCGTAATGCCGGCCGACTCGATGGCCACATCCGTCCCCGTCCCCATCGCAATGCCCACATCGGCTTGAGCCAACGCCGGAGCATCATTCACCCCGTCGCCGGCCATGGCCACCACCTGACCTTGCGCTTGCAGTTCTTTAATCTTCTCCAATTTGTCTGCCGGCAGAACCTGAGCCACTACGTCATCGATCCCCACGAGCGAAGCGATGTACTTGGCCGCCTTCTCATCATCGCCGGTGAGCATCACCACTTTTATCCCGAGCTGATGCAAGCTTTTTACCGCCTCGATTGATTCAGCTTTGATCTCATCGGCGACCATCACGAAGCCGAGGACATTTTCTCTCGTAGCGATTATCACCGGCGTTTTACCTTGAGCCGTAAACTCATTAAGTCTTGTGGTGTCGAATGGGAGTTTTAAATCACTGACAAGTTTTGCATTGCCGACAAAATATTCAGTGCCTTTAATTGATCCCTTGAGGCCCTTACCCTGAATGCCCTCGAAATTTGCCACCTCCAAGATTGGGACACTCTTCTCTTCGGCATAATTCACCACCGCGTGAGCAATCGGATGCTCGGACTTCTTCTCAAGGGAAGCGATGATTGAAACAAAATCCTCATCTTTTAATGACGACAGATTCTGGATATCCACCAAAGTCGGCTTACCCTTGGTGATCGTGCCGGTCTTGTCCACCACCGCGGTAGTTACCTTGTGGAGCTTTTCCAGAGTGGCCGCATCCTTGATTAAGATCCCCTCCTTGGCCCCCTTGCCCACGCCGACGATGATCGCCGTCGGCGTGGCGAGGCCAAGAGCGCACGGGCAAGCGATTACCAGAATGCCAACGAAGGAAACGAGACCGAACGATAACGCTTGAGAGAAGCCCAAGTATTGCGCGCCAACTAAGAGCCATAGTCCGAGTGTGACGAAAGCGATCACCAGAACAATGGGGACGAAGACACTAGAAATCTTATCGGCCAGAGCTTGGATCGGCGCCTTACTGCCTTGAGCCTCTTCGACCAGCTTAATAATTTGCGCCAGCAAAGTTTCGGACCCAACCTTGGTGGCCTTGAAGGTAAAGGCGCCGCTCGTATTGATCGTCCCCGAGACAATGCTATCACCAACTTTCTTCTGGACCGGCATTGGCTCACCCGTCACCATCGATTCGTCGATAAATGAAGCGCCCTCGGTAATAACGCCATCAACCGGAATCTTCGCCCCCGGCTTCACCACAATGAGATCACCGTGCTTAACGTCGTTTACCGAAATCTCCACCTCCTTCCCATCTCGAACCACCAAAGCGGTCTTGGCTTGAAGGTTGAGGAGCTTCTCAATCGCGTCACCGGTTCTCACTTTTGATCGCGCTTCTAAATATTTGCCGAGGGCGATAAAGGTGATGACAACAATCGTGACGTCGTAGTATTGATACTCAACGTTTATAAACGGCCGAAGCACCTCCTCAAAGGCGGTAACGGCAAAGCTGTAGAGGAAGGCCGCAACGGTACCGATCCCGATAAGCGTATCCATATTGGCCTTACCGTAGCGGAGGAAGCGATAGAAGCCGAGCAAATATGGCTTCCCTACCACGAACAAGACGTAGGTCGCCATGAGAGGCAAGAGGTGGTGGAAAAGTTCTTTAACCGTCTCACCCATCGGCGAGACGAGATCGTATTCGGCTAAAATATCCCACCCCATGATGAGCGCCGCCAAGATGGCGAGCGGCACAGCCGACCAAACTTTAGTGCCGAGATCGGCCACTTCGGCTAACTTTTCTTTCTTTGACTGATTGAGTCCGAGATGGGCGGCGTGCTCGCTCTCCGACATGCCCATCGCCGCGGCCGATGACGCGCCGGACTCGAGATCAAGCGAGTAACCGAGGGGTTCGATCTTCTGACTCAAGCTATGGGGACTCGTCTTGGATGGGTCGAAGGAGACCTTGGCCTTCTCCGTGCCGTAATTAACTTCGGCCGAGTGCACCCCAGCCACTTTCTTAAAACTCTTCTCGATCAGCGAGGAGCACGAAGCGCAATGCATCCCTTTCACTCGATAGGTTTCGGTGTGCATATTATTTTCGCTTAAGTTTATAAACTTTCAAAATCTCTTCTTTCGCCTTAGCCGTTTGCCCCGACTTAACCTGATCAAGAATGCAGCCACCGAGATGATTCTCGAGCAGGAGATCCTCGACGTTGGAGAGACCCTGCTTCACCGCTGAGGTTTGGGTAATCACGTCGATGCAGTAGACGCCGCTCTCAATCATCTTCTGGAGTCCGCGGACTTGGCCCTCAATCAGCTTGAGCCGCCGGACGAGCTTAGACTTATTTTTATCTCCGATATGTTTCATTGTCTTATCATATACCCTACGGGGGGTATATGCAAATCCTCCTGTTGTGGATAACAACCAGAGTTGCTGGCCACTTAAGCTTCCCCTAAACCTTAAATATATTAATCCTCCTCGACGCTCTTAATATATAGTCATTATTTTCAAGGAAATCAGCGATCATTTCCATATTCTTTTTCGGCTTCATCGTTGAGATAAAATCATCAACCGATTCAAACTTAAAGACCGTTTCGTCAAAAATTTCCAACCCCTTATTCACCCATCCATGTCGTTTGATTGCATCATAGGCCGCCTGCTTCTCCTCCCTCTCATCACCATCACAAGCATCGAAGGAGAGCTCGGCTTCAAAGAATGTCCCCTCCGTTGCCGGCTCGAGGAAGATAATATGACCACCCTCCTTCGTCACCCTAACCGCCTCATCAATCGCCGCGCTCATCATGCTGGCCGGCACATGATGGAGTGATAGGGTAAAGATTGCCACATCAAAACTTTTATCTTCAAAATCCAACTTTTCGGCTGATCCGATCTGGTATTCAATATTTTCAGCCGGATTCACTTTCTTCGCCTCATCAATCAATTCTCGGTTCGGCTCTATCGCAACCACAGACGCACACCGCTTGGAAATTTGACTTGATCGAGCGCCGTTACCACATCCAATCTCGAGGACCCTCTTCCCCTTCAGAGAAACCACCTCCTCCACCCGATCCAAAAATTCTTCCTTAATTCTTTTCATGGTTGCCTCGAAACTACTTTATTCTGAAAATAATTTATCTAGGGCGTTTCTTGTTGCCTCAATCAGCGGGTGGCTCGAAAAATTGTCTTTATCTACCCAAACAAAATCATCATGATCGTGGCTTAATTTGATTTCTCGATCAACTATTTCGCAAGCAAAAAATATTCCAATTATTTGAATTTTCTCCCCTTTTATTTTCGGATACCACTCATCAACAAAAAAAGGTCGGATTATTTTGACCTTAACTCCAACCTCTTCTGAGGTTTCTCTGTTTACAGCCTTTACTATCGACTCACCTAATTTAACTTTTCCACCCGGAAAATCGTACTTACCATGATTAGTTCCGCCTAAATAGTTACCAGCCTCACGAATAATTAACACCTTACCATCGTTAATAATGACCGCTCTAACGGCAATAAATTGTTTAGTAATTTCTCCTTCTTTCATATGAATATACTAGCACCACACCAACTCTTGTAAAATCTTGATTTTTCTAGTATTTTGTAACCATTGTCAATTGATTTGCCGGCTCGTCTAATGGTAGGACATCGCCCTCTGGAGGCGAGTATTGGGGTTCGAGTCCCTGGCCGGCAGTAATGCTAATTTGTAAGGGATTTATTCCTTAACAAATTTGCATCGCCGTTGCTCAAGGGCTCGAAGGCCGGAGCGAGTGGAGACGAGTGAGGCGGGGTCGCGCAATTCGCCAGTAGGTGAATATGCGTGACCGAGTCCCTGGCCAATAGTCATCTTTGGTATGGTCCTTGTGCACGAGACGCATCGCTTAATAAAACTACTGGAAGTGGTCCAAACGATAAATTAAATATGGAAACTGCAACAACTACTCTGATTGATTTTTTAGATTTAATCAATATATCAAAAGATCTCGCCCAGCTAAATCTGGGCTATTTAGGAATCTCGGTTGTCATATTGGGTGTCTTTGTATATTTCAATATTAAACCTATGCAAGAAAAGTTAGGGAAACAGGAGGATGCAATTAATGATCTGAAGAAGGAAGCTAACGATTTGCTCGGCCAAGCTGATATCCAAACCAAATCTTCCCTAAAAGAATTTGAAGAAAAGCAAACCTCTTTAGTCTCTACCGCGTTTGATCAGCAAAAGGAAAATATTTATCTTGAAGTGACTAATAAAATTCAAATCGCAGAGAGTAATATTTTAGAGAAGGTTAATTCGATATCAAATGATAAAGATTTGAAACTAAAAGAAATACTCCTGTCAGAAATGAGTAATAAAATTCTTTCTATCGAAAGGTCTCTAACCGCTCTACTGGAAGAACATAAAAAAACGAACAGTGAGAGGTTTTCATTATTTGAGAAAAAGACCAACACCAGTGTTAATAAAATCGCGGGGGATCTTTTAGAGCTAAAGGCTTATAAATACGATATGGAGGGCAAGATGGGCGGAATTATATTCACAATCGAGGCCGTTGAGAAATGTTTTAGAGATGAACCTTATCTTCTGAAGTATAAACTGGAAGATCTAAAAGGAAAAATTGGTAAATATTCTTTAACCCCAGAACTATTCATTCGTCTTAAAAACACTCTTAAAAGTATTGAGTCAACGGGGGTTGAACATGCTAATATCATTAAAGAAATTAGGGATG
Source organism: Patescibacteria group bacterium (assembly GCA_038064055.1). Lineage (GTDB taxonomy): Bacteria > Patescibacteriota > Minisyncoccia > Phycocordibacterales > JACOZG01 > JACOZG01. The sequence continues at coordinate 26,936 of JBBTTW010000019.1, forward strand.
CAGTCACTCTTCAGGAAAAGCCGGAGATGTAATTTATATGAATGTTCGAGACCTGTCGTTTAAGGTGTCAGAATTAAGCTAGTCCCGTTAGGAGCTGCTGAACACCGAGTGTCGGACACTTGAGATGTGATATAGTTTTTATATGGACAAAGAAACACTTGAAAAAATACGGAGGATTTCTGAGAAATTTTTTGGAACCCAGTCAGACCCGGACCAGATGCCTGTAAATCAAGAATCGGCAGACAAACTTCACGCTATTCACCCTGACACCATAATCTACAAGTTTGATGGACCTAGAAATCCGATCGCTTGGTCTGTTGTCGTGCCGACTAGCATAGGAGTAATGAATGGATTCTTGAATAAAGAAATTTCAGAAAAAGAACTCTTGGATATGGCGACGGAAGAGAAAAAATTTGAAGCTCTATATCTATGTGCTGTTTTCGTCCTACCTGAATACAGGGGGAAGGGATACGCGAAACAACTACTTACAGAAAGTATCGACAAATTATCCAAGGGGAAAGTTTTACCTTTATATTGCTGGATTTACTCTAAGGAAGGAGCGGGGCTAATCAATCTCTTATCGCAAGAGTTGGGGAGAGAAATTGCCCGAAGAAACGACTAATCGTCCAACCCCGAGTGTCGGACAAAAAAATAAAAGCCTCGGCGCCGCGGGTTGGCGGCTGACGAGGCTTGATTGGTTCTGACTCGGCAATTCACTTCTTGTGGCACGGGCCCCACTGGTGGACGTTGCAACTTTTTTCCTTCGGGCAACCGGCGTGACTGCGGTAGAAGGATGGGCAACCGGCATGCGGGGCTAGGGCTTCACCAAGAAATTCTTCTTCTGGCGGGAGGCGGAAGTCGGCTGGCATCTTCTCCGGTAGCATGGCGTAGAGCTCCCGATCGTCAGCAGTCGTTCGTGGCCGGGGGACGATGACCCAATGTCTCGTGATGGCCTTGGTGAGTCGAGACAATTCAGACTTCAATTGCTTCGTCGTCATCTGATCCAAATCCACATTCCAGAAGCGAGGCGAACGAATCGCTCCCTCGGGCACTGGATCGGCCGTCTCGGCCCGACGATGAGTGTAGAACTCGAGGCAAGTCGCCATCATCTCATTGTAAGGTGGTAATTTGATCGGGGTCCACGCAGACTCACTAATACTTGCCCAAACCTTATAGTCATCGAGATGGCAACGGTCATCCCCTTTCGCATCTCGATGGCTGCGGATCGCTTTCCTTATGTCCTTAATCCTTGCAATGAGCTCACGGCGCGAAGGTAATTTCATTAATCACCATCCTTTCCGACCCCATTATATGGATCGGGCGAGAGAAGTAAATGGCGGTCCCCCTGGGAGAGTCATTAACCTAGGTGGATAACTCGAGCTTGCATTAAAATAGTAAGTGTGTATAATTACACTAAGTATGAATAAGCGGAATAGCCAAACAACAAAGAAAGAGCTTAAATTCGCCATTTTAGCCACCGATGTGGTGCTCCTAACGATGGATAAAAAGGTGCTGAAAGTTCTCCTAGTTGAGACTGCCGCCGCGACCCCTTTCCCTAAGATGAAGACTCTCCCCGGTGGCCTCATCTCCCCCAACGAGACGGCCGAGGCAGCGGTGGAGCGGCACTTAGCCCACAAGGCCGGCGTTAGCGGAGCCGAGCTTGAGCAACTCTACACCTTCAGCTCGGTCAAGCGTGACCCTAGGGGTCGAGTGGTCTCGGTAGCTTACCTTGGCCTGCGACCAACGATTAGTTTGGGGACGAAGGAGCGGCCGGTGTATTGGCAAGACGTTCGCCACTTGCCGCGCCTAGCCTACGATCACAACGAAATCGTGTCTAAGGGCGTGGAGCGACTCATGGCGAAACTTAGCTACACCACCATTGCCAAGGGGTTACTCCCCGAGCAATTCACCCTAAGCGAACTCCAGTCCATCTACGAATCAATTCTCCACCACGAGTTCGACAAGCGTAACTTCCGGAAGAAGGTGCTCGCCCTCGGCTGCTTGAAGAAGCTCGGCGCGAAGCGTCGCGGTGAGGCGCACCGTCCAGCGGACCTCTACCGGTTCGTGGGGGGCGGGAGTCAGGTGTTCGAGATCCTTTAAAATCATTTTTTTATTTAATGTTAGTGTAAATAATACATTAAGAAATCTAGATCCCTGCCCTCCAGCCGTGGAAGCCAGCGACCTCGATTTCTTGGAAGAAGTCGAGATTTTAGGTCTTTGACAATAAAGGAGAATGAGATGCTAGGCAACGTTATCCTAAGGACCGATTCGTACAAGGTCAGTCACTACCGGCAGTATCCGCCGGGGACGGAGAAGATCTACTCCTACCTCGAAGCCCGCGTGGGCGGCGAGTATAAGGACGTCGTCTTCTTCGGTCTCCAGTATTGGCTCAAGCGCTATTTCACCGGCCAAGTGGTCACGCGAGAGAAGATCGAGCAAGCCGCTCGCTTCTTCGCTCACCACTTCGGCAACCCCGATTCATTCAATCGGGCCGGCTGGGAGCACATCTTCGAGGATCATCACGGCCGACTGCCGGTCGAGATCAAGGCCGTACCAGAAGGCTTGGTCGTCCCCGAAGGTAACGTCCTCCTCACGATCGAGAACACCTGCCCGAAATGCTTCTGGCTTGTGAACTATCTCGAAACCTTGCTCGTCCAAGTTTGGTACGGCTGTACCACCGCCACGATCTCGAGGGAGATGAAGCGCGTTATCAAGCAAGCCCTCAAACGTTCCGGCACCGACACGCCGGAGAACTTGGTCTTCCGTTTGCACGACTTCGGCTATCGCGGCGTCAGTTCGCCGGAATCGGCCGCCATCGGCGGCGCCGCTCACTTGGTTAATTTCCAAGGGACCGACACCCTCGCCGCTTGCGAGTTGCTGATGGAGTATTATGGCACAGCGATGCCCGGCTTCAGTATCCCGGCCGCCGAGCACTCCACCATCACCACTTGGGGCGAAGACGGCGAAGTTGATGCCTTCCGCAATATGCTCGAGCAGTATCCGACCGGCTTGGTAGCCGTCGTCTCTGATTCGTGGGACATCCATCGAGCGGCCACCCGACACTGGGGCGAGACGCTCCGTCAGCAAGTACTGGCGCGTGACGGGACCCTCGTGATTAGGCCCGACTCGGGTGATCCGGAAGTAATCTTGCCCGACCTACTTGATGCCTTGGGCAAGAACTTCCCCTCCCCCATTAACGGCAAGGGTTTCCGCGTTCTACCCTCAAAGGTTCTCTTGATCCAAGGAGATGGCATTAAGCGGAGTACTCTGGCAGGGATTCTCGAAGCGGTGATGCGGCGCGGCTGGTCAGCCGACTGCTTGAGCTTCGGCTCAGGTGGCGGACTGCTCCAAGACTGCAATCGCGATACCGAGCGGATGGCCATGAAGTGCTCTTACGCGGAAGTTAGTGGTGTGGGTCGCGAGGTATATAAACGACCTCGCACCGACCCCACGAAGGACAGTAAGCGTGGCCGCCTGATGCTGGTTGAAAATGAGCGAGACTCTGGTCCGCGCTTCTCCACCATGAGAGCTGGGACCCCGGGTTTCAAGGATGTCCTCGCCACGGTTTTCCGTGACGGAGAATTAACAAGGGAACAGTCGTTCGACAATATCCGCGCTCGTGCGGAGCTCGAATGAGTGGCCTCAACCGAAAGGAGGTTGACCGTGGAAACATTCGGCAAAGAAGTGGCAGCTCTCCACGCCGGCTCGACAAGAGTATACCTAGCCGGCGCTGGCGCCGGCGCGGGACTCCAAGGACTCCTAACTCGCGTCCCCGGAGCTTCCGCCACACTGATTGAAAGTGTCTTCCCTTACAGTAAGGCGGCGCTAACGAGTTTCTTAGGGGCAGAACCGAAGAAGTTCGCCAGCCGCGAAACGGCGATCAAGATGGCTCGCGTGGCTTACGCTCGCGGTTGCGAGCTAGCCAAGAAAGATGGGTTCGAGCTCGAGACGGTTTGTGGTCTTGGCTTAACGGCCGTATTAGCCACTAACCGTCTCTTGCGGGGAGCTCATCGAGTCTTCATCGCCTTGAAAAGTCGGTCCGGGATGTCGATCGTCCAAGCTGAGTTTCTCAAGAACGAAGCTGGGCTCTCTCACCTCGGTCGCGAGCGCGAGAGTGCTCTGGTTGACGCTCTCGCTCTCAACCTACTTCTCATTCAAGCTGGGATCGATCAAGTGCCATTCGAGAGTGAGGGAGTGACGATTAACCCCGAGAAGTTAGCTGGTGGCACCCTCTACCAACCAGACGGCCAGATTGACTCGGTCGACGCTCTCAACCCAACGGAGCATCTCTTGTTTTCAGGCTCCTTCAATCCCCTCCACAATGGTCACAAGTTGATCGCCGCCGAAGCCGCCAGGGTCTCGAGTAAGGAGGTCGTCTACGTCTTAAACACCGGCCACCCCGACAAGGGAAAGGTGGAGACGGAGAGTGTGCGCAGGCGAATCGAGCAATTCGCTTGGCACGCACCAGTGCTGGTAACCGAGGAATTGGATCTTTATTTGGATAAGGCCAAGGCCTTCCCGGGATTCGCCTTCCTGATTGGCGCCGATACCCTAGAACGGATCCTTGACCCCAAATACTACTCCTTCGGGGTGGAAGAAATGTTGGCTCAATTTGTAAAGTTGGGCACCCATTTCTACGTCGCCAGAAGGCCGGGCACAAGAAAGCTGTCTGACCTTTTGGCCGACCGGTTCGTTCGGTACGAAGAACTCTTCACCGAATTAGCCACCGATTATGACTTTTCTTCAACGAAGATTAGGTCTGATCGAAAATAGTTCTTTGCTAGTCACCAAAATCGCGCCCGATTAACTCGAGCGCGATTTTTCTTATTTACCTAAAACTAAACTTGATTATTGCGCGGTTGGAGTGGTGGTGAGGACGGTGAAGATACCCTTCATCCCCATCTCCCGGTGCTTACCGACGGAGCAGTAGTACTCGTAGGTACCAGCCTTATCCGCCACGAACTCAATCGTCTCGGATTCCCCTTCTTTAAGCTGCTTCGTTGCGACGGCGAACTCATCGATCTTAAGATCGTGGAAGCCAGCAGCGCTCGTGAAGTTGATCTTCACCCGATCGCCTTCATTAACCGACATTTCGACTGGCGAGTAGGCGAAGTCCGTACCATTAATATTGAACTCCCGCGTCACTCCCGTCACTAAGCCCACGGCCGCACCAGCAGGAGGAAGATTGTCCACCCCGGCTGGAGCACTCTGTGAGTACCACCAGTAAGCCAGAGCGAGAATGATGATAACGATAATCCAAACTGATTTCTTCATAATTTAAAAATTAACTAATAATTAATAATAATCGCTTCAAACCGCTTTACGACTCTTAGCCCGATCGAGCGCCGCCCGGAGGAAAGCGAGGAAGAGCGGATGCGGCGAGAGGGGCCGGGATTTGAATTCGGGATGAAATTGAGTCCCCAGGAAATGCGGATGCACTTCGCGCGGCAATTCAACTATCTCCATGAGCCGCCCATCGGGCGACCGACCGGAGAAGATGATACCATATTCCTCTAATTTGGCAACATAGGCCGGATTAACCTCGTAGCGATGGCGATGCCGCTCGGAGACTCGCGGCGCCCCATAAGCCGCTTCGGCAATACTACCTTTGGCGAGCTTGGCCGGGTAAGCACCTAGGCGCATGGTGCCGCCGTAATCCTTGTCTTCCAACTTCTGCTTCTGGGAGGCCATCACGTCGATGACGCGATGCTTCGACTCGGGTGCGATCTCGGCAGTGTGAGCGTCGGCCCAACCTAAGACGTGCCGCGCGTACTCCACCACCGCGAGTTGCATGCCATAGCACAGGCCAAAGTAAGGGATAAGCTTCTCCCGCACATAATGGATCACCTTAATCTTGCCTTCCACGCCCCGACCGCCGAAGCCGCCGGGCACGAGCACCGCATCGTAGTCATCGAGCTTCATTAGATTAGACTCGTCATCCTCATAATCGCCCGAGTCGAGCCAGTCGAGAGTGAGGCGCGCATCGAGCGCCGTAGCCGCATGCTTCAGCGCTTCGATCACCGAGATGTAGACGTCGGAGAGAACGAAGTCACCGGTTTTGAAGTACTTGCCGATCACCGCCACGCGGAGCGGGTGCTTCGCCTTATTGTACTTCTCCACCATTCCACGCCATTCCTTCAAGTCGCGCTGACGTGGCTTCAACTTAAGCAGATCGAGCAACGTCTCACTCAAGCCGTCTTTCTCGAAGTTGATCGGGATCTCGTAGATATTACTCACATCCGGCGCCGAGATGATGTGCTTAGGGCGAACGTTCGAGGCGAAGGCGAGCTTCTCCTTCCGCCTGTCATCAAGCGGCCGATCGCTCCGCGCCACAATGACGTCGGGGTGGATGCCGTAGGAGTTTAAGGTGCGCACGGCGTATTGGGTTGGCTTCGTCTTCATCTCGCCCACTTTGTTTGGCACTGGTAAGTAACTAACGAGAACGAAGATCACGTCGTCAGGATGGCGCAACTTGAGGATTCGGGCGGATTCGAAGAAGATCGTGTTTTGATACTCGCCGGCCGTGCCACCGATCTCGATCACCGAGATGTCGGCCTTACTCTTATCCGTCGCCCGCTTGATCCGGCGCAAGATCTCTTCGGAGATGAAAGGGACGGGGTCAACGCACTTGCCGCCGTAACCCAAGGCGCGCTCCTTGTCGATCACATACTTGTAGACCATACCGCTCGTCATATAATTCTCCGCCGGCACACTCTCGCCCAAGAAGCGCTCGTAATTACCCATGTCTTGATCGCACTCGAGTCCGGAATCTAGAACGAAAACTTCCCCATGCTCAATGGGGTTCATCGTACCGGCGTCGACATTCAAGTAGGGGTCGATCTTCATCAAGCTCATCTTGAACCCTCGGGCCGAGAGGATCTTGCCGATCGAGGAGACGGTTACACCTTTGCCGACCCCCGACATCACGCCCCCAATCACAAAGATGTATTTATGCTTTTTCATTCGGCTCAAACTTTCAGATATTTGCGCACAGCGAGGTAGCTCGCGACCGCACTAAGGATGAGACCGGAGCCGAGGATAAGGAAGAAGAGAGTGGCGAAATTATTTAAATAATAACCGACGAGATCGAGACTTTCGGGGAAGGCGCTGGCCGCCTGACTCGCCCAGATCACGGCCGGGTAGAGAATGAGCATGGCGAGGAGTGAGGCGAAGATGCCGGTCACCATCCCCTCAACGATAAAGGGTCCGCGGATGTAGCGATTGTCGGCTCCGACGAGGCGCATCACGGCGATCTCCTCGCGCGAGACGTGGATGGCGAGCGAGACGGTGCTAAAGACGGTGAGGACGGAGATGATGATGAAGACGATGACCACGGCCGAGCCGACGCGCCGCGCGGCGGCGATGAGGGCGTTCAAGCGATCGATATTATCTTTCTTATAATTAACGGTATAGATGAGGTCGCGACCGTCGGTGGTGAGAGCGTTATCTTGATTCAAGTATTTGGCAATGCTCTCGTAGTGGCTCGGGTCGGTGGCTTGGATGTTTAACCTCGCGCCGAGCGGGTTACCCACCTCCTCAAGCGATTGCAGGATTAGGGCATTGCCCTTGTTTCGCTCTTTGAAGTCCGCGAGCTCGTCTTCGCGCGAGCGATAGGTGACCTTCGCCACGGTTGGCTGGAGCTCGAGCTGCTTCTGGTAGGCCAGCACCTCGGACTCCACCGCGTAGGGTTGGAAGGAGACACTAATGTCGACCTTGTCTTTAATCGCTTGGATGGAGTCGTTTAAGAAAGCTTGGCCCAAGTAGAGCCCGCCGATGACGAAGAGAGTAGTCACGAGCACCACCACCGACGAGAGGGAGACGATGCCACTCCGCCAAAAATTAATGAACCCTGACCGAACAATTCTTCTGGCGTTAGTGAGCATAATTAGTCTTAATGCTTATTATAGGACGTAGCGGCCGTGGTTGTCATCTCGGACGAGGCGACCACCCTCGAGAGTCAGTACCCGTCGACCAATTGACTCAACCACATTTTTATTATGCGTCGTTAAGATGACGGTGGTGCCGAGATCATTAATCTTTTTGAAAATTTGCACCACTTCGAAGGTGTTGATTGGGTCGAGATTGCCGGTCGGTTCATCAGCGATCAAAATGTCGGGCTGGTTAACGATGGCGCGAGCGATGGCGACGCGTTGCTTCTCCCCACCTGAGAGTTGGTTGGGGAAGTTCCAAATTTTATCGGCCAAACCGACGAGCTCAAGCACGTGGGGCACATCGGAGGCGATCTCTTCGTCACTGCGGCCCGCCGCTTCCATGGTGAAGGCAATATTTTCAAACACCGTCTTGTTCGGCAAGAGGCGGTAATCTTGAAAGACGGAGCCGATCTTCCGCCGGAGGCGGTGCAAGTGCTGACGACCCATGGCGCTAAGATCGGTGGAGTTAAGAAAGACGCTCCCTGAAGTCGGCGTCTCCTCGACGAGGATCATCTTGAGGAGCGTCGTCTTACCCGCGCCGGAGTGGCCGACGACGGAGAGGAACTCCCCCTTCTCGACGGAGAAGCTCACTTGATCGAGCGCGAGCGACCGATCGGGGTAAATCTTGGTAACGCGATCAAAGAAAATCATTATTTAAAGTTAAAGCAAATTTTTCTCCGCCACTAAAAAGTCATCGATCTCACCGTCGAGCACCTTATCGATCTGACTCGTCTCCACTTCGGTGCGGTGATCTTTAACAAGCTTGTACGGGTGGAGGACGTAAGAGCGAATTTGGCTCCCCCACTCAATCTCGGTTGTCTTACTTACATACATCCCCGCCTCCTTGGCGCGGCGTTCGTCCTCCTGCCGCTTGTAGAGCTTACCCTTCAAGATCTCGAGCGCCTTCTCCTTATTGCGCTCTTGAGAGCGCTCAGTCATGGAATGCGCCGCGAGACCCGTCGGTAAGTGGACGATCCGCACCGCCGTTTCGCGCTTGTTCACATTCTGCCCACCCGGGCCGGAGGCCCGGGAGAACTCGATCTTGAGTTCAGCCGGATTGATAACGATCTTCTGATTCTTTTCAAACTTCGGAATTACTTCGACGAGGGAGAAGGAGGTGTGGCGGAGCTTTTTAGCGGAAAAGGGCGAAACGCGGACGAGTCGGTGCACGCCCGACTCATGCTTCAGTATACCATAGGCGCCCTGGCCTGAGCCACTCGAATGGCCTTGGCCTCGCACTTCGAAAGTGATGTTTCGCACCCCGCCGTGATCATTCTCATTCTCGTGGATTAGAGCCGTTTCGAAGCCGCGCCGCGCGGCAAATTTGAGGTACATCTCGTAGAGCATCCGCGAGAAGTCTTCCGCATCATCACCGCCGGCACCGGAGAAGATGGTGATCACCGCGTCACCGGCGTCGTACTCGCCAACCCCTTCGGCCTCAAGCTTCAAGCGCTTATGTTCCTCAAGCAAGCTCTGGGCTTTGGCCTTGTCTTGCCAGAAGGTTGGCTCACTCATCGCCTGCTCGAGTTCGACAATTTTAGCGTTTAATTCATCTTTATTCATTTTATGGAGCCGAGAGCCGGGATTGAACCGGCGACCTGCGGTTTACGATACCGCCGCTCTACCAACTGAGCTATCTCGGCTTAGTAACAAACAAACGCCCCTCTTTTACCCTATTACTCAAAACTCGGTTTTTCCTCCCATTCCCGCGATTGAGTCCGGCATAGGTGGGAGTAAGAGAATCACAATTCGGGCAAATTAAACGAAGATTTGACTCAACGTTATTTCGCCAATTACCGTCGATGTGATCCGCAACCAATGGAATCTCCCTAGTTTTTGAATTAGCTTGCGCCCAACCACACAAGCAACACTTATTCCTAAACTTTCTCCTCAAATACCTTTTAATGTAGGGCGAAACTGTACCGATGCTTTGCAGACCACTTATTTTGCCAGTTTTCCACTCCTCAATATATAACTGATGCTGTCGCTCGATCTGGCAGGCGTTACTGCAATATTTATATTGTGCACGCGCTGGCTTCTTACCGCAAGTTAAACATTCCCCTTTAGCTTTTTTAACTACTGGCATGTATATATAGTACACTATCTGACGACCAATATCAAAATTAAAAGTGGTCTAATAAAAAGTCTAGGCTATTATGATTATTCTTAAAACGTGGAGAGGTCGCGGGCGCGGAAGACGTTAAGAAACCAATCGACAAGGAGCTTGAAGCGCTTCGGCCAAGAGAGGAATTTGGTCCAATAAACGAGATGCCAAAGAAGCCAAACGAGGCGCCCCCGCACAGCCACCCCGAAGATCTCCCCCACGGCATGCCACCGACCAATCGAGACGAGCACCCCCTTACTCCGGAAACGAAAGGGTCGAAGGGGTCGTCCGTGCAAACGATTGACCACATTGTGCGCCACCACTTTCGCCGAAGCCACGGCCGCTTGGGCGAGCATGGGCCAAGCACCACTAGCGCCCTCACCTACCGCCCAATCACCGAGGGCAAAGATATCGGGCGTGCCTTTGACCTGTAGAAACTCATTTACCAAAGTGCGGCCGGTGGAATCTTTGGCGAATGGTGGTAGCGTCGTAAGCGGCACGGGCGTCACACCGGCGAGCCAGATTACCGTTTCTGATTCCAGCTGACGCCCACTGACGAGCCGAACACCTTGGGCCGTCACCTCAACCACCGTCTCATTAAGCAGCACTTGCCAACCCTTCTCACGCAGAGCAAGTTCAGCGAAGCGACTCATCGGCGGTGACTTAAATTGGTTGAGTAAGGTCGAAGCATTATGGATTAAAGTTAAAGAAACTTCGACCGCCGAGAAACCACGGCCGAAATAACGCCGACTGTCTCGCATTAGGTCGGAGATTTCGCCCGCCAACTCCACCCCCGTCGGCCCACCACCGACAATGACAAAGGAGAGCAGTCGCTTGCGGGTCGCTGGATTACCCGCCGACTGCGCCGCCTCGAGACGCCCGATGATCTGCCGTCGAATGGCCGAGGCCTCGGCCACTTCTTTCAGCGGGTAAGAAAATTGCTTGGCTCCAATGACATTATGGAAGTTAGTGGTGGAGCCTAAGGCGACAACCAGCAGATCGTAAGGGAAGGTGCGTCCATCTTGGAGCTTAACCTCACGAGTGTTGGCATTGAGTTCAGCCACCTCGCCAATTTGCCACTTGATTCGACATTGATTAATGAAGCCCGGGATCGGCTCAACTGGTTGTGACTCATCAATCGTGGCGGCCGCTACTTCGTGGAGTAAAGGGGTGAAGAGGAAGTGATTACGTCGATCGATAATTGTAATTTCCGCCGACTCGTGGGCCATCAGATGACCTAAGTGGCGTGCCACATATAAGCCACCAAAGCCCGCGCCTAAAATTAGTACTTTCTTCAAAGCCAAGACCGGGGATCGAACCCGGGACCTCGCCCTTACCATGGGCGTGCTCTACCAACTGAGCTATCTTGGCAAATAACCTAACCATCAATCTACCATGGTTAAATAAATAAGCCAAAAATCATCATATTTTAAGCCATATTTAACAATTTATCTAATAAAAAGTCAATTATGGTATTGACAAATAATCTTAAATATGCTAACCTTATAGCAATCGTTAGTTGATGGGTTGGCGGTCAACAAATCAGCTAACAGGCAGTAGAAGTGGAGTGGTACCATGAAGAAGACTGTTCTTTCCAACACCTGCGGGTCGGCCACGATGGAAGATGTTCTTTGGAGCAATTCCCTCGAGGCGGAGGACTTCCTCGCGGGCGCCAAAATCGCGATCTAGCGATCGGCATGGGAAAAGAGGCAAGGCGGCACCAGATTCTTTCGGTGCCGCCTTTTTATTTGCTATTTTGGCTAAATTCAATATAATATCTTCACATAGCGGGGTGGAGCAGTGGTAGCTCGCAAGGCTCATAACCTTGAGGTCCTTGGTTCGAATCCAAGCCCCGCTACCAGTTGTCGGGGTAGCACAATTAGATTTAGATTTTGTCGGGGTAGCTCAGTTGGTAGAGCGTGGGACTCATAAGCCCGAGGTCGTGGGTTCAATCCCCACCCCCGACACCATCCTTTCCATCCCTCCCCTTTTCTGTTAAATTACCTATGTCAGTTTTATGCGGCTGTAGCTCAACGGTAGAGCACTCGCCTGTCACGCGAGAGGTCGTGG
>JBBTTW010000020.1:0-21787 GCA_038064055.1 Patescibacteria group bacterium
GTTACCGCCCCGCCGCAATCGAGAAACTAAATCAGTCGGTTAAGATTGACGGCTGCCGGCCCGGGCATGCGCCCGAGCCGGTTTTGCGCGAGCGCTTGGGTGAGCTGGGAGTACTCGAAGAGATGGCCGAGCTCGCGCTCCGCGCGCATTACCCGAAAGTACTGAAAGATAATTCCATCGACGCTATCGGTGAGCCGAAGATCGAGATCACGAAGCTCGCGGCCGGGAATCCGCTTACCTTCAAGATCACGACCGCCATCTATCCCAAATTTAAATTGCCGGATTACCGCGCGCGCGCGGCGAAGCACTTCGGCCCACCGATCGAGGCGAGCGCGAGTGATGAAGAAGTGACCAAATTTATTGAAAGCTGGCGGAAACAGAACTTACCGAAAGATACGCTGGCCGAAGCTGCCCTACCGCCACTCACCGACGAACTGGTGCGAACTTGGGGTGACTTCAAAGACGTCGCTGACTTCCAAACCAAGGTGCGCGAGCAGATTGTGGCGAATAAGCGCGCTGAAGCGCGCGACAAACGCCGGATTGCATTCTTGAAGGAGTTGGGCGAGGCGGCCGCAATCATCTTCCCCCCACTTCTCCGCGAAGCGGAGCTAGATAAGATGCTCGGTGAGATGAAAGGCGAGATTGAGCGCTTCGGCCTAAACTTCGAGAATTACCTGACTCACTTAAAGAAGACCGAGGCCGACTTGCGCCAAGAGTGGCAAGGTCAAGCCGATGAGCGCGTCCGTGGCTCACTCGTCTTGGAAGCGATCGCGAGCGCCGAGAAGCTCGAGCCGCCGGCTGAAAAACTGGAGATTGAGATAAAACACTTGCTCGAGCATTACCCGAAGGCGGATCCGGCGCGAGCGCGAAGTTACATCGCGAACCGTCTCGTTAACGATCTCATTTGGGAGAAACTCGAAACCGAGAAAAAATAATTCTAGTTTAAACCACCGCCGTTGGCGGGGCGAACAAAAAAAGAAGGCCCTTCGTTTGAAGGGCCTTTTACGTCCGGAGAGGTGGGTCGACATAGAGCACGAAGTCGTTGGGACTCCAATAGCTCTTGATTCGCCGCGACTGCCACGTCCATTGGCGATCATCAATCTCGGTTAGGCAACGGACTGCAAGATAACCGGCGCCGTCGCGGTAGATCGTACCCGGAAACAGGATCGAGGGACGACCGTCTCCGGTAAGTTCGGACCATTCACGTGGCACGCGAGCAATGTGGAGTCGAAACCAATCCAAGAGGCAAGAATTGGCTAGACTCTTCCCTCTCAACTCTTGTCGGTTAAGCAGTTTGTCGCCGCGGATGACTCCACCCTTAATCTGCACTTCCGAGCGAAAAAGCTTTAACTGACTAGATTGGAATCGCCAATTCGGCTGGCGGATGTGGCTGTAGACCGCCCAATGCTCATGCTCGGCGGCATTGGGAAGCCAAGCTTCGGCACCGAGTGGGACGATATCGTCCGGCTCACAGGTCATCACCTCACCCCGAATCACGGCCGCCACTTCGCTTAACTTGGTTGGGTTAATTAATTGCTCTACAAAATCTTGATTTTCTCCCGCTTGCCGTACGGCCTCTTGGATTCGAACCGCCAACTCTGGCGTGAGAATGAATGGCCTGTCTTCCATAGGTCCACCTCCTTTCTGGTTAAAAAAGATCAGGTTCCAAGTCTAACCCTAGTTGACATTGCTCCAAGAGTCAAGTAACATAGCCGGCATGTTAATCCCAACCGTCATTGAGAAGTCGCCCTTCGGCGAACGCGCTTACGACATCTATTCCCGCCTGCTCAAAGATCGCATCATCTTCTTGGGTGGCGTGATTGATGATCATATGGCGAACATCATCATTGCCCAACTCCTCTTCCTCGAGTCCGAGGGGCCGAAGAAGGACATCACGCTTTATGTGAACTCCCCAGGTGGCCAAGTGACGGCCACCATGGCTATCCTCGACACGATGAATTATGTGAAGTCCGACGTCTCCACCGTCTGCGTTGGCCTCGCCGCCTCCGGCGCCGCCATCATCCTCTCCGCCGGCGCGAAGGGCAAGCGCTTCGCGCTCCCCAATGCCGAGATCATGATCCACCAGCCGCTCGGCGGGACTGAGGGTCAGGCGTCAGACATCGCCATCACCGCGCGACAAATTCTCAAGATTAAAGATAAATTAAACAAGATTCTCGCCAAGCACACCGGCCAATCGATCACCCAGATCGAGAAGGATTCCGATCGTGACTACTACATGTCGGCCGACGAAGCCGCCAAGTATGGCTTGATTGATAGTATCGTGAAGGCAAAAACTTCCTAAACCTCCCCCTACCCCCTCCCAAGGAAGGGGACCAAAGACCCTCCCCTTCGGGGAGGGTTTGGGTGGGGTTGTTAAGTAATTGCAACTCAAGATCAATCGTGTTAGTTGTTAGGGTTGGAAGTTGGACATCGGGAATTGCAAAGAGAAGGAGAAACGTATGGAAGCGCCGCCGCCAAGATTGAGTCGCAGTGATTTCCTCAGGACAATTAGCAGTCATATTACTTCCCACTATGAACCTGATGCTGATGGAGGAGGTAAGTGCCGTCAATGTGGTTCTAAGATCGAGCAAAGGCCATGCTACGTCTCAATTCACACCAAACTTTTTGAGACCTGCTCGGGGTTTGGTCAAGTTGAATTGATTCCCCTTCCGTTCTGTCCTGCCTGCGAAGGACCGCCCAAGAATGACCACTCCTGTATTCATGAGTAGAACTCCATGTCCTCATAGACCCCACCCCCGCCACGCTCAGCGTGGCGGTATTTTTACCTTGAACCATTACTAACGGGATGGACATCCGCTGTTTTCTCTGTATAGTATAGGTGTCCTGTATCGGTACACTGATTTATCAATTTTAATTTTTATCGTTTTTGTAAAATCTCTTATTCAGCTAAAATAGCCAATGCTCAAAAAACACGTCTAGCAATATAGATTTTACGGCGATTACTTAAAGCCGTGCCAATTAAAACCTTACTATTACTTATCGCCACGAGCGGCCTCGGGGGGGCTGTTTTGGGCTACTTCGCCCGTTGGCTCATCACCTTAGGGCAGAAGGGGTCAATGGAGATTGCGGTTAAGCGAACGATTCTTGAAGCTAAGGATCAGGCGCAGAAGATTATCGACCGCGCCAATACGGAAGCGGAGGAACTAACGCGCGAAATTAAAGAGCGAGAGAAGGCGAAGGAAGAGGAGCTGAAGAAGAAGGAGGAAAGACTGGTGAAGAAGGATGAGACGCTCGACAAGCGCCAGCTCGATATCGATAAAGAGATTGATTACATTAAGGCGCGCGTGGAAGAGGTGAAGAAGTTGAAGGAGAAGCTCGTGGACAAAGAGAAGGTGCGGGCCATGGAGCTCGCGCGCGTGGCCAAACTCTCCGAAGCGGAAGCGCGAGAAGAAATAATGGCCAAAGTGACGAAGAATTACGAGGAGGACTTCCTCGTCCACTTGCGCAAGCTCGAGGCTACCGGCACCGAGAAGCTCGAGGCTAGAGCTAAAGACATTCTCTCGACCACCATCCAGCGCCTCGCCAACGCCACCGTCACCGAGATCACTTCGTCCGTTGTCGAGATTCCCTCCGACGACATTAAGGGTAAGATCATCGGCAAAGAAGGTCGCAACATCCGCGCGTTTGAGAAGGAGACGGGGGTGGAAGTAATTATCGACGACACGCCGGGCGCCATTACTCTCTCCTCCTTCGACCCCGTGCGCCGGCAGATTGCCAAGCTCGCGCTCGACAGCCTAATTCTCGACGGTCGGATCCATCCGGCCAAGATTGAGGAAGCGGTGGCCAAAGCGAAGGAAGACATCTCCCAAGTGATTAAGAAGAAGGGTGAGGAAGCGGCTTATGAGGCCAACGTCTTCAACCTCGATCCGCGGATCATCCTCATCTTAGGTCGCCTCCACTTCCGCACGAGTTATGGCCAGAATGTGCTCCAACACTCGGTCGAGATGTCGCACATTGCCGGCATGCTGGCCGAGGAGTTGGGCGGTGATCCGCAAGTGGCGCGCGCTGGTGCCCTCCTCCACGACCTCGGCAAGGCCGTCGACCACGAGGTCTCCGGCACTCACGTCGAGATCGGTAAGCGCATCCTAGAGAAGTTCGGCGCCGACCCGCTCGTGGTGAAGGCGATGCAATCCCACCATGGTGAGTACCCCTACGAGACGCTCGAGTCGGTGATCGTCCAAACGGCCGACGCCATCTCCGGCGGCCGGCCCGGTGCCCGCCGCGATTCGATTGAGAATTACCTCAAACGCCTTAAGGATCTTGAGGATTTAGCCAATTCCTTCCCCGGGATTGAGAAGACTTACGCCATTCAAGCCGGCCGCGAGATTCGCGTCTTCGTTAGGCCTCATGAGGTGAGCGACCTAGAAGCCAAGCAATTGGCTAGGAATCTAGCCCTCCGGATCGAGCAAGAGCTTAAGTACCCAGGCGAGATCAAGATTACCGTCATCCGCGAAGCGCGGGTGGTGGAGTATGCAAGATAGCTTGCACTCTAAATGGCTAGGCGGTATAATAGGGCTAGGCAGTTAAATTAATTGGTCGACGATTAAAAACCACGGTCAGATAATTTTATGAACAAACAATCCCTCATTGACGCCGTTCACGAGAAAATTGGCGGCACGAAAGTGCAGGCCGAGCAAGCCGTCGACACGGTAGTTGATTCCATCGTCAATAGTTTGAAGAAGGGCGACGAGGTCTCAATTGCTGGTTTGGGCATTTTCTCTACCAAACAGCGAGCCGCTCGCACCGCGAGGAACCCTCGCACCGGTGAGTCCATCCAAGTGGCCGCCATGAAGGTGCCGAAGTTCCGCGCCGCCAAGGCCTTGAAAGACGCGGTCAAGTAATTCGAACTTTTGCCCATTGCAAGAAAAACTCTCCCCCGCGGAGAGTTTTTCTTTTGACTACTAAAAAAGACCCCCGCTCGTGATGATGAACTAGGGGCCTTGGACTTGAGAACTTGTCTTGGATTAGAGCTCCGGAGAAACTCGGGAGACGACGATGCAACCAGCACCCCATTTCCGCGAGTGACTGATTGGATTGACGTCGATATTCCAACCGGTACGGAAGAAGAAGGCGTCAATCAAAGAAAGAGAGTCGTCATCGTTTTCCACGAAGAAGAGGTACCGCTTACTAACGAGATCCATCGCACCGCGTTCGGCCACACGAAGGGAGGAGTAGACATCGCGCAAAGTAACCACTACCTTCATTCTCCCTCCAAGAATCTCGATGATCTCTTCCTCGGTGGCTGCTTGGTTGAGAGGATGGGGCTGGAGCAGTCCCTCGGGTGACAATGCCTCAACTCGATCGAAAAACAGTTTCTCGAATCGTCCGCGTAGACTCGAGATAGGGACGGGTAGTGGAGTACCGATCGAGGATTTCCGCCCGAAATAATTTCTCACGGTCCAAGCGGTCCGGTCGCTAGAGACGCGCACGGGCTTCGGCAGGATGGTGATAATTGGCATAGCCTTTCCTTTCTCGTATCATTTTTTCTCTAACTCAACAAAGAACTACCCTACAACTATCACACATAGAACCTCTCAACAAGCGGGTTTAAGCAAGTGATGATTTCATATTGGCTGGTGTGGGCAAGGGTGGCTTGGGTGGCGGGAGCGACGTCTGGCCCGAGCAGAGTTACTTCATCCCCAACTTTCACGGCCGGAACTTTAGTGACGTCGAGCACAATCATGTCCATCGAGATCCGACCGACGGCTTTAACCGTTACTCCTCCGACTCGCGCCAGACCAAGGCTCGATAACGCCCGCGGGTAGCCGTGCCAGTAACCAATCGGGCAGACGGCGAGCTTAGTGCCGGCCGCAACGGCTTCGGTACAATCGTAGCCCACCGTGCCGTCTTCGGGGATAACTTTCACTTCGCCCACGATCGTCTTCCAAGTTAAGACGGGCTCGAGCTTTATTTTGGCGGCAAAATTTTTCTCCCACTCCGGACTCGGATAATAGCCATACATCCCAAGACCAATGCGCACCATATCATAATGCGTCTCGGGGTAGCCCATGGCGCCGCCGGAGGCGGCGAGATGTTTAATTAAATTTTCGCGTTTAATCCCCGCTTGGTCGAGCTTGTCTAAAAACTTTTCAAATTCTTGCTGTTGCGCGACGACAGAATTTTTCAATTCCGTGTTTGAAGCGGCGGCAAGGTGGCTGTAGACACCTTCAATAATAATTTGAGATTTTTGGGTAGGTAATTCTTTAAGTAACTGTTCGAAATCCTCCATCAAGAATCCCTGTCGATGCATCCCCGTATCTACTTTTAAATGCACCTTCAGAACTTTCTCCAGTTTCAAATTTGAAAGGGCGCGCCAGTTTTCCAGAGTAGAAATAGTAAGCGTAATGTCTTGCTCGCTCGCGCTCGCAAAATTATCCGGCCGGGTGTAGCCGAGGACGAGAATGTCTTTCTTGATCCCCATTTCCCGCAGTCTCACGGCTTCGACAATTGAATCAACCCCGAGATAATCCACTCCCAACTTCTCCAAGAGTTGTGCGAAGGGCACGAGACCATGACCGTAGGCATTAGATTTAACAATACCCATCAACCTCACTGACGGGGAAATTACTCTTCGCCACGCGTCATAATTATTTTTCACCGCTGCGGTCTTAATCTCGATCCAAGTGCGGAGATGGCCATTCTTCAAATCTTTAGTTAAAGACATGTTGGTTATGATAGCAGATCACCATTCGCGAACAAGTTGTTTAAATTTATTTCCACGATCAATGTAATCGCGAAATTGATCGAAGCTCGCCGCCGCAGGGGATAAGATAATCGACCAATTAAATTTGCTTTCGCGCACGACCTTGTGCGCTCGTTTCATTGCCTCCGTTAGAGTACTTGTAAGAATGATTTGGCTCGGCACCTTACCCTGCTTCAGCGCGGCCGCCACCTCGCGGCCATTCTGACCAAAGAGGATGATGGTGTGGGGAGAGGCCGCGCGCGACGCGCGGACGAGTGGTGCGTAATCCAATTTCTTACTCGCGCCACCCATGAGGAAGATGGCCGGGTGGCCGGCGAAAGTGCGGATGGCCGCCGCGGCGGCGGCCGGGTTGGTCGCGCCCGAGTCATCATAGAACTTGATCCCATGAATTGAAGGAGAATCAAGCATTTCTAGCCGATGGGGCAAACCGCGAAACCGTTTCACGCTCGCTAGAATCGTCGCTTGAGGCACACCAAGAGAGTGGGCGAGGCTCGCCGCCACCACCGCATTGCGGTAATGATGCTCACCTACCACCTTAAGATCACTGGGTTTAAACAATTTAAATTTGGCTAAATTAATTAAATTAACTTTCCCTCCGCCACGGCGGACCAACCGACGCGCTCGCGCGTTGTCGTCTAAGACGAAAACTTGGTCGCCGCGCTTTTGGTAACGGGCAATGTTCCCCTTCGCTTCGTAGTACTCGCGGAGACTCCGATGCGCATCTTGATGATCGGGGAAGAGATCAAGGATCGCGGCCACTTGGGGAGAGGCCTTAAGATCTTGCAATTGGAAACTTGAGAGCTCATAAACAACGAGAGAATTTTTATTCAACTTCCCGAGCGAAGCGAGGGCCGGTTGACCAATGTTGCCCACCAAATGCACGTCGCGCTGCGCCGCTTTCAAAATTTGGTAGAGAAGAGTGGCGGTAGTCCCCTTACCCTTGGTGCCAGTAATTCCAATAATTTTACAAGGCGCTAGATCGAAGAAGAGTTGAGTCGCGCTCGAGAACTTAACGCCCGCGCGCCGCGCGCGGACGAGTTCCGGCAGATTGTAGTACACGCCGGGCGAACGGCAGATGAGGTCGAAACGAGTTAGGTTTTTTAAATAATTCTTGTCTCGTTTCTGGTCCAAGATTTCGATCGTCGCCCCCTTGTACGCCGGCGCGCGTTTCAAGAATTTCAACAGCGACTCCCCTTCCCGACCGAAACCCAAGATCGCGATACGCATAATGCGGGATGGGAGAATCGAACTCCCGACCACAGTTTGGAAAACTGTCGTTATACCATTTAACTAATCCCGCGTGCCGAAAGGTTATTGATACAGCGCCAAAGAGGAGAGGAAGATGATGCTTGAGAAGAGGGCCGAAATGAGGCACCACGTGCACCACTCTCGTAATTTGAACGCCTGAATATAAGTTAAGTACAAAGAGAAGAGGAAAGCAATGATCGAGAGCCACTCAATGGCTTGGGGCAAACTGGCGAAATTAAACTGCGGCCAAGAGATGAAGGAGAGGTAACTTAAGACCACGAGAGCGTAATAACCCATCCCCCAATACTCGAGATGAATCCCGAGGAAGGTGGAGTAGTCGCTGTGGATCACCGCTTCGCAATTAGCATTGAGGGGGCAGACGAGCGCTTCCGAACGACGCTTCTTGTGGCCGATATAGTAGGCCACAATGAAGCCGAGGGTGGCGACGACGGTAATAAGCAAGCGCAGGAGTAAGTCCATGAGTTTAAGTTTAGCAAAACTGGCAAGATAAAAAAAGCCGCGCTGGGCGCGGCGAGTGTCGACTCTCGTGGAAAGGGTTAGTCCGGTTTTCTTGGCTTCTTGGCAAAATCCCGAACCAACATGATGGGCACCACAACCAGGGTGAAGAAGATCCCCAGCAAGATGACGAGACCTTGCCCCAAACGCGAACTCCGATTCTCTAGCGAGGTTCTGGGTACCAACTTTTCCGATCCCATCCCTGTGTCCTCCAATTGGGGTTTCTGTTCAAAAAAGATCACGCGTGACTCCCTCGATTAAAGCACGACTAAACTAGCTTGGCAACTAAGCGATCGGGAAGGTTGGATCGGTCATCGTTCGAAGCAAGCTTGGCCAAACTCGCTTGCAATCCTTAATCGCTCTTGAGCCGGTCTTACAAAGGGGGCAATCTCCTTCAAACCATTCGCTATAATGAACGTTGAGTTCGGGCAAGCTCACAAGCGAGATGATCTCTCCGCTTTTTAACTCTTCCGGTTGAGGGCCGCAGCGAGCGAGGCAAGCTCCAACCCAATTGAGAGCCATGGCTCGCGGATTCTTCTTCAATACCGCTTCGATGCCCCGCCGCGGCGTGGCGCCCGTCGTCGTCATCTCCTCGATCATGAGGAAGGAGTCGGCTGGTTCAAGGTTAAATCGGCAAATGAGATCCTTCTCCCCGATCTTCTCGGTGAAGCCAATGTGCTTAACCCCGAGATGGCGGGCCACGGCGGTGGCAAAGGGTATGCCGGCCATCGGCGAACCGAAGACCCAGTCGATCTTGGTTCGGATCCTCTGCCGCAACTTGTCGGTCAGAGCTTCAGCGGCCAACTCCAAATACTTAACTTGCGAGAGGAATTGGAGGGCGTCGATGAGGCCATTGGAGTGGAGACCACTCCGGAGGATGACGTGAGGAGCTCGAGCATCTTTCGGGTACTCCCACACCGCGCCGGACTTATTCATCATCTGCCACAATTGTCGGCTGTCCATAGGATGATTCCTTTCTTAAAGAGCTGTTCTCACCAGCTTCGGCCGGTGCTACGTTCCACGATCACCCTAACAGAAAGGGTGTGGTAAGTAAATTGATCGGGCTGCCGAGAATTGAACTCGGTCTACATGCACCCCATGCATGCGTACTACCGGTATACTACAGCCCGCCTTCGGCGGGCCACGGCCCGCTTATGGAGACCATCTTAAACAAAAAAGCCCCCGACGTAAACGTGCCGGGAGCTTCTTGGGGTCTTACCCCACAAAAGAACTTTTTGGAAAACCTAGTGATGATGACGGTGGTGCGAATCATAGATCACCACCGGTCGACCCACGCGCCTCACTCGCACTGGTGGCTCACAGTAACCACCATAGGTCCGCACCACCGGCGACCGATACCGGAATCCGCCGCGGGTGTAAACGTACGGGCCATCGTGGACAAACGACGGAGCGTACACCGGAGCGAAGTGCGTCTGCTTCGTCCGCTCCACTTCCTCCCCCTTGTCGTTGTGCCTGACGTACGTCGTACTGACGCAGCCAGCACTCAAAACACCCAAAAGACTTAGGATAAGAACGACAACAACGAACCAGAATACTTGCCTCTTACTCATGAGCCACTTTCCTTTCCGCCGAAGCGAATTAAAATTTCCCAGAAAATCAACGTACTACTCCCCCTATTATATACCTTTTTCAACCACTTGTCAAATAGGACAAAAAGTGCTAGATGTGGAGACGGAAGTTCTTCGGCAATTTAGGGAAAAATGGCTAAGAAAGGAGATGGATTCATGTCTAAACAAAAACCCGGAGGAAGTATCAAGAAGTTCCAAACCTGTCTCGATTGGATGCTCCAAGACCGAAACGATCAAAGTCCCATCGTGGTGATGGTAACGCAAGTTGACCCGGACGCCATTGGTGGCGCCTTAGTCCTCACCGCTATGCTCGAAGACATGATTGAAGAGCGGGGTAAGAAGGTCAGCGTTCTCCCCCTCTATTGTGGTGGTATTGGTCATCCGCAGAATCGCGCTCTCTTCAATCGTTACGACTTGGGGCGACGCTTCGGCCACGTCAACACCTATTCGAGCCCAATTAGCGATCGCCGACTGGTACTGGTTGATTCGTCAGACCTCAATGACTCTCGCCTACCGAGCGCGTTAAGGGGCAAGCATCCGGCGATGATTATCGACCATCACCGGAGTGAGGCCAAGCCCAAGGGCAAGGAGTTCTACTGGATCGAGGATGGTTCGGGTGACGGGGTCGGGTCCTCAAGTACCATGGTCTTTGAGCTCGCTCACGCTCGCAACTTCAAGATTGGCGACACCGAACAGATGCTCCTCGCGCTTGGTATCCACAACGATACCAAGTCCTTGGTCGACTCGACCGAGCGGGATCGCTTGGCCTTCGCCACGCTTTCAGCCGACATCGATGGTCGCAAGTTTAGCGAGCTCATTCGTTATCCCCTGCCGGAAAGCTACTTCTCCGCTCTAAGTCGAGCGCTGACCGAGATGCGGCACGTGAATGAACGCCTCGTTACCAACGTTGGCTCGATTGGGTTGGATGATGGCGACAACATCTCCACCATCGCCGACTTCCTCCTCCGAATGGTTGGCGTGACGTTCGTGGTGGTCTGGGGAGTGGTGGGCAAGAAGGTGCGATTGAGTCTCCGAAGCACCGACCCAAGCTTCTCCTTAACCCGCTTCATCACTGAATCGTTCGGGCAAAACACGGGTGGCGCCAAGATGACGCCGGAGGGCATTTCCGAAGGCGGCGCGACGGTAAGTCTCGAGTTGCCCGACTGGATTGATGTGGAGGACGAGGCCCTCGAGCAATGCGTGGAAGGGATGGTCAGTAAGGCCATCTTGGGCAAAGTTTTCCCTAATAACGGCAATGGCAAGTAGTCATTCGCCGCGGAAGTAGAACAAATGGACTCCACCTCTGGTGGGGTCTTTTTATATCATCGGGCTGCTGGGAATCGAACCCAGTCTACATAATAATATTTATCGGGGTACTCGGATTTGAACCGAGACTAAATCTTCCCAAAAGACTCGTGCTACCATTACACTATACCCCGGTTTACAACGTAATATCGTCTAAATAATCGATTTTCAATACTCCCCCATCTGGCGCTAAGTAGACAGAGAGAGCATCAACTTGCCAATCAACCTCATCCCCCACCTTCTTATCTAATAGGTAGGTCTGGATAACTCGACCTAAGCGTTGCCGCTTCCAAGGATGAATATTGTCTTCCGGCTCATAATCATCGCCTCGGCCAATAAGCGAAGCGGAACTTCTGGTCACCGTTTTAACCTCAATAAAGTGGATTACTCCCCCTTTTTTGGCCACAATATCGATTTCTCCCCACTTTTTGAGGTAATTGCGGTCAATAATCTCAAAACCTTGTTTTTTAAGGAACATTTGGCCTATTTCCTCACCTTTTTGACCTATTGTCTGTTTGTCCGTTTGAGCCATTTATGTCTCTTATGCACACAATCCACAGTTTTATCCACAGTTTTATGAATTTTTAACGGACTGTCCGGTTTAAACGCCATTGTCTTTGACTTATACCGAGTGCGGGTAGGGAGAATCGAACTCCCGTCTCGTCCTTGGCAAGGACGCATTCTACCACTAAACCATACCCGCTTCTCCCCTTCTCGGGCTATGCCCTCGGAGGGATTCGAACCCCCAATAACGGTTCCGAAGACCGTTGTGATATCCATTTCACCACGAGGGCAACCGGAGTGTAGTCTAGCAAAATATAGGTAAACCACAAAATTTGAGCTAGAATAACGCTATATGACGGTGCCAAAAGAAATTATTGAGATTATTGAAACGCTGAAAAAGGCCGATTTCTCGGCCTATTTGGTTGGCGGTTGCGTTCGCGATCTTTTGATGGGTCGTGAACCCAAGGATTGGGATGTCGCCACCAATGCCAAGCCAGAGCAAATTGTCGCTCTCTTCCCCAAGACTTTCTATGAGAATGCCTTCGGTACCGTAACGGTAGTAAATGAGGAGCGCGAAGATAATCTTCGCCACGTTGAGATCACCCCCTTCCGCGAAGAGGCGAAATATACGGATAAGCGGCATCCAGACAAAGTAACCTTCAGCACTGATCTGAAATCAGATCTCGATCGCCGCGACTTCACTATTAATGCCATCGCCTATGACCCAACAACAAAGGAACTAGTTGACCCCCATCAAGGACAAAAGGATATAAAAGACAAAGTAATCCGCGCCGTGGGTAAGGCCGAGGAGCGTTTAACCGAGGATCCGTTGCGCGTTATGCGCGGCGTGCGATTAAATAGCGAACTCGACTTCGTAATTGAGACGGAAACAATGGAAGCAATGATTAAAGCCTCAAAACTCCTTAAATTCATCTCTCCGGAGAGGATTAGGGACGAATTCTCTCGTATTCTCATGTCGAAAAACCTCATGACCGGGATCATTATCCTCCATAAAATTGAGGCTTTAAGCCATTTTTTGCCTGAATTGGAGGAAGGGCTTCACGTGAAACAGAATGGAGACCATATTTATGATGTTTGGGAGCATACATTGCGCGTGGCTCAACACTCTGCCGACCGAGATTGGCCGTTACACGTGAGACTTGCCGCCCTTTTCCACGATATTGGCAAGCCTAGAACCCGTAAATGGGGTGATGATAAGAAAGATTGGACCTTCTATGGCCACGATGTGGTGGGGGCTAAAATGACGAGGAAGATTATGGAGCGACTACGTTTCCCGGGAAACATCACCGACACTGTAGAGAAGTTGGTTCGTAATCATATGTTCTTCAGCGATATTGAGCGAATTACCTTATCGGCCGTACGACGAATTATCAGAAATGTTGGACCAGAAAATGTCTGGGATCTGATGAAGGTTCGTAACTGTGACCGGATTGGGATGGGAAGACCGAAAGAAAGTCCGTATCGACTGCGTAAATATGAATCAATGATTGAGGAGGCCTTGCGTGACCCAACTTCCGTTAAGATGCTTAAGATAAAAGGGGAGGATGTTTTACGTGAAACAGGGTTAAAACCGGGCCCAAACATTGGCTATATTCTCCATGGCTTACTTGAAGAAGTGCTTGATAATCCGTCCTTAAACACCGAAGATTGGCTTAAAAATAGGGCTAAAGAGCTAGCCAAACTAAGTGATTCAGAACTTAGAAAAATTGGGGAGGAGGGAAAGGAGAAGAAAGAGGGGATTGAACAAGAAGAACTATCTAAAATTAGAGATAAGTATCACGTGAAATAGGGGATTAGGCCTAAAAAACGAAAACTCTATGGGCCGTAGCGCATAGAGGTGGATCATGAAACGTAGTTTGCTATCGGTCAGGCAGTAAAGACTTTTAGCGTCCTCTGATTCATGTCCTTTTCAGACCTAATCATATCCGACATTAATTGTACTAAAAGACATTATAAAAGACAAAACTATTTCTGTGGATAACTTAAGGACCTCCCCCTACCCCCTCCAAAAGAAGGGGTGAAGAGCCCTTCTCTTCGGGGAGGGTTTGGGTGGGGTTTTGAGCAAAAAAAACCGCCCGTCATTGCTGGTTAGCAAATCAGGGTGGCGTTGGCGATTTTTTCGAGCTCGCCGAGGACCCTACTTAAAGAAGTCAAGAAGTACGACAACCAGGGTGAAAATAGCACCACACAACAGCAGCTTCTTGTTTTTTGCTAAACAACCAATCGCCACCAATAATCCGGCCAAAAAACTTAGAATACTTAGTCCCATATTCTACCCCCACTCCCTAAAATTTTAGACATCTCCGAACTCACGCGATTCCGGTGAAACTGTTCCAAGGATAAGACTAGGATATTAAAAGATGAAAGTCAACCATATTAGTTCCTAGTTCCTAGTCTACTAGGAACTTTTACTTGTTTATGTTATCTTTATTATATGGATCAAGCAGACAAGAAAACATCGGGAAAAATAATCAACTATATTTCGAGCCACGGCCAAGCTTCAGGTAAAGAGTTGGCTGATTTCCTGAACCTGACCACCAGAGCGGTGCGGAAGCAGTTGAGTAAACTTTTTGCCGAAAACAAGGTGAGTAAAATTGGTAAATCGCCAAAAGTTTTTTACGTGATTAAAAAAGAATCAAAAGAGTCAAAGGAAGAGAAGGTGGATAACGTTTCGGCTGAGCTGAAAAAAGTTATTGATGAAAATTATCTGATCATTACGCCGAAGGGGGAGAGGAAGGGAGGATTCCTCGGTTTCAGCTATTGGTGCGAGCGGCATAATTTGCCACTTGAAAAAACGGCTCTGGAATACGCCGAGACGCTAAAAAAATACGAGCCTTATAAGAAAGATGGTCTGATTGATGGTGGGTATAAAATGACGCACACATTCAAAGAAGTGTATTTGGACCAAGTCTTCTACCTCGATTTCTACAGTATCGAACGCTTCGGCAAAACCAAACTGGGTCAACTATTGCTCTACGCCAAGCAAAGTCAGAGCTTGAACCTGATTCGGGAATTGGTAGCGCAAATTAGAACTCCGATCGAAGAATTGATTACCAAATTTTCGATCCAGGCCGTGGGCTTCATCCCGCCGACAGTCAAGCGGGAGGTGCAATTGATGCGGGAATTGGAGGGGAAGCTTAACTTGACCCTCCCCAAGCTCTCGCTGGTGAAGGTGAAGACGGAGATCGCGGTGGCGCAAAAGACTCTCACCAAACTTGAAGATCGGATTGAGAACGCGAGGGGGACGATCGTGGCCGACGAGAAGCGCCATTACGACACCGTGCTCCTCATCGACGACGCGCTCGGCTCGGGGGCGACCCTCAACGAAACCGCGAAGAAGATAAAAGAGCGGGGGGTGGCCAAAAAGGCGATCGGCCTCGCCATCACCGGCAGCTTCAGCGGGTTCGAAATCATCAGCGAGGTGTAGAAAAAATTTAAGGACCTCCCCCGCCCTTCCCTTCGGGGAGGGTTTGGGTGGGGGTTAGAAGGCTCGCCAATATTATGAGCTGAAATTGTGAAAAAAGTGTTTCTATCCACTTTTTCACGGTTATGAATTAGTTTATAACCCCTTTATATTTAAACGTATTTTGGCAAAACGTCTCAAAATAGCCTTATTTATTACCGGGAATTGCATGAATTTGCAGAAAATACCAATTCCCGGTAGAATCGCATTGTGAAGATACATTTACCAAATAGTGCCTTTCTGGGTAATATCGACCCATTTCTTAGAAGTTTTGACCCTTCTCACCCTGGCGAGCTGATAGTTACCTCTAACCACAAATGGGTATCAGTCCACCCAGTTGTTATTGCTATGGTCGCGGCTCTCGGCAAAAGAATATCTACCAAAAATCTAATACATTGAAAAAAATTATCGAAATTGTTACAGATTATATGCAGTTCAGAGAATAAAAAAACCGCCCGTCATTGCTTGTGTGCAAATCGGGACGGTGTGACTTCTGTAGAGAACTGACTTTCCCCTAGAGGCTCAGTAGTCCGAAGAGACCAGTGAGATAGAGAGCCAAGCCCGAGAAGAGAAGCGTCACTCTCCTTCTTTCTACAAAGAAAGCACGGAGGATGACCACAGCCCCAATCCCAAACGAAGCGCCGAAAAGATACGGTGCCATGTTTTTCTCCATTTCCTTGTTTTCAAGACCTAACCTATCTCGATCGACGACGTTTCTTTTGTGCTCTTTTGGTCAGGGTTTCTGACATCTGGGCAACTGTAAATCTTTCAACGATTCCCTTCAAGGCGTCTTCTTGCCCCCGATGAAAAGCACGGACATTTGCCAAATACTCTTCAGTGGGTATGGGTTTCTCCTCAAAATGACCGCATATCAGACTCCCGTTAACAAAGACATTGCCGCACAGCGGACATACCATAATTCCTCCTTATCTTTTCTTGTTTAATGACAGAAAATTTCAATTTCAACCTCGGGTCAATTCCGCTCGGATTTTAGCATGTACATAGTTAAAGGTCAAGGCCACTGCTGGGAGGCACCGCCTCCCGACATCCGCCGTTCGCCAACCGGCGAAGGCGGACCATTATTTTGAGCGGTGGAAGCGTTGGTGGACAGATTTCAGCTCGCGGTCGGTGATGTGGGTATAGACTTGCGTCGTTGAGATATTGGCGTGGCCGAGGAGGAGTTGGACGGCGCGGAGGTCGGCGCCGTTGCGCAAGAGATCAGTGGCGAAGCTGTGGCGGAGAGTGTGCGGGGTGACGGGCTTCATGATGCCGGCGGCGATGGCATACCTTTTAATAATTCTCTCCACACTGCGCGGGGTGATCCGACCCTCTTTATTATTCACAAACATCGGCTCGCTCATATCTTTTCTCTTATTCAAATAACTTTCCAACGTTTGCTTCGCCTCCGGCGAGAGGAAGACGACGCGCACCTTGCCGCCCTTACCGCGGACGCTGAACTCCTCGCTCTTCAAGTTCACACTCTCGCGGTCGAGATTGCAGAGCTCGGAGATCCGGAGGCCGGTGGAGAAGAGTAATTCGAAAATAGCGCGATCCCGCCGGCCGGCGTCGGTGGCTGTGTCAGGCTGCTTAAGGAGTCGCTCGAGTTCTTCCGGACTAATTAAATTAATTTCGCGAGCCGATAATTTCGCCAGCTCGATACTCGACGGGGGGAGAGCCTCCACCTCGCGCGAGGCCAAGTACTTGAGGAAGGTGCGGAGCGCGATCAAGTGATAATTCTGGGTGTTCTTCTTCAGCTCACGGCGGTTCAAATGGAGACGAAATTTGCGAATCGCCTCGGCGGTGATGGCTTCGATCTTAGAGATCTGGGCGAAGTTGAAGAAGGTGTGCAAATAGCGATCGTAGGCGGCCACCGTCTTCACACTCCGCCCGCGCTCGATCTCGAGATATTCTAAGAATTGGCGGTGGAGTTCGGGGAGGTTATCCATATTTACGAATTGCCTCCATTCTAACATTTTGCTAAAGTTTCATTCAGTAAATAGTTCCATCGGGGCTTTTTTCGAAAGGGGATAGGGATGACCCAATCACAGTTGAGGAGACGACGCCGGAAAGGAAAGAAGGTCGGCAAGAGGCAAAATCGAAAAGTGATGTATGTGGAGAGGAAGAAGCAAAGACGAAGCGGCAATCGGCTTTCGTCTGGGGTTAGATCTCTGATGGCGATCGATGTTCTCTTGTCTCTCAGCCGGAAACAGGATCAGTTCATCAAAAAACTACTCCAACAAAGGCAGGTGGCTTGATTGTCGCCCAGCTCCAACAGGAAGTCTCTGCGCCGCGACCTTCGGGTCCGGCGCTTTTTTCTCCTCAAATTTCTCCTTAAAAACTCCAGTTGACAATTTAGATTTACAAATGTAGGGTGAGAGATGGAAAATAGCGAGTTGGCAGTGGAGTCAACTTTAAATTACGGATCTTTGATAGGGAGAGTTTTTATGTTGTCTAGCCAAAAGTATTTTCGCCCCTTCCATGAGGTGATTGTGGAAGCAATTGAGGCTATCACTGAACCAATCGAAGTGAGATTCGTCGCGACCATGCTGAAGGAGGTCTTGATCCCCCGCGATCACGATCGAATCATCGAGGCGTGGGAGAAAAGGATGAGCTACCTCCACGGAGAGGGAACATCGAGGGGAAAGGAGGTTGTTGCCAGTCTGCGTGAGCAGAAGCGACGAGTGGAGATGCGGGACGAAGTCCGGCAAAAGCTACTCACCTTCCTAGTGGAGTTATCGGTAAAAAACCTAGGGGAGATTTCCGATACAACCAGGCTCAGTCAAGATCTCGGAATTGGAGAAGCGGCGGGGACGGAGGGTATTGGTCAGCTCCTAGCCCTGAGAGATCGGATTGAGTCAGGGTTTGAGGTGCGCCTCCCAAGAGAGTGGCCCCCTTTGCGAATCTACCCAATCAAAACCACCGTCGGCGAACTGGTGAATTTGATCTGTGAAGTTCTCGAAAGAAAAGCGGCGTAAGTCACGGAAAGGAGAACGTGAGATGAGTGGAGTGGAAGTAAGAGGAACGGGTCAAATGTTGCGCGGAGAAAAGTTTAAGGTCTACACCGATCAGGTGACGGAAGCGGCGGATCGAAAAGAGTTCTACAGCCCCGATGGAGCCTTGGAGGCGGAGAAGAAACGCCTGAAGCTGGCGTGGCAATTCCGAACCGAGGACGACCATCGCTTCTCACTCGTAACGGCCTTCGCCCGCGCGGCGTTAACCTTCTGGCTTGCGAGTGAGGAGGCACGACGGTTGAGTCGAGAGAAGGGGCGACGCCTGCAAGAGAGGCTGTCGTGGAGATTGCATGCCACGGTGATCGGCCACCAGGCCAAGTTGTATCACCGACGGATGAATCGAGCGATGAGGAAGCGCCCGGATCTGCCGCTCGATCAACGAGCCATTTGCGATCGAGTGCGACGACGACTCTGCCCTAAGAAAAAATAGTGATGACGACCCCGCGGTCCGTTCGCCTCTGGCGAAACGGGCCGCTTTTTTATAATCAACCAACTAACTTGCCAAGCGAATTAAGATCTGCTATCATCGATCCATGTTGTCAACTAAGAAGAAACAAAAGTTAATCAGCGAGAGCCGCGTCCATGATAAGGATACGGGTTCGGCCGAGGTCCAAACGGCCCTTTTAAGCGAGCAAATTGACCTTCTCACCAAGCATTTGAAGAAGCATAAGCAAGATGAGCACTCCCGCCGCGGCCTGCTTAAGCTCGTGGCCAAGCGCCGCTCCCACGTTAAATATATCGAGAGCCGAAAAAAGAAATTAGCCACTAAAGCGAAGTAAGTTTTAAATGTCTATCATCAAACATCAGGGTCAACGGGTCGGTATGTTTATCGACACCCAGAACCTTTATCATTGTGCGAAAAATTTGTACGGCGCGCGCGTTAACTTCGGCGCCATTTTGAAAGAAGCGCTCGGCAACCGAACCCTCGTCCGCGCCGTCGCTTACGTCGTCACGACCGAGTCAGGGGAAGAGAAGAACTTTTTCGAAGCCTTAGGCAAGATGGGAATTGAGGTCAAGACGAAGGACTTACAAGTCTTCGTCGGCGGCGCGAAGAAGGCGGACTGGGATGTCGGCCTCGCCATGGATGCGGTTAAGCTCGCTTCCCGCGTGGACGCCGTGATCATCGCCTCCGGCGATGGCGACTTCGTCCCCTTAGTTGAATACCTTAAGGTCCACAGTGGCAACCAAGTAGAAGTAGTTTCCTTCGGTAAGAGTACTTCGGCTAAGCTTAAAGAAGCGGCTGATGACTTCCTCGATTTAGGCGATAATCCACGCAAATATTTACTCGGCTTCGGCCGTGAGCGGCGCAGCCGCCCCACGCCACCAGCTGGCGGACCGCCCAAAGTTCAGGCTTAAACTAATTTTTCAACCAAAAACAAACTGTCTTGATTAGCGCATCAAGACAGTTTGTTTTATAATTAACTCGTATGACACCCGAAGAATCACTCGAAGCGAAACGTCTCGAAGCGAAAGCGGCGATGGAAGGTCCCGAGTGGACCGCTAAGCGCGAGCGCGAGGAGAAGGTGGCGCAAGTCACAAGCGAGCGCGGCCAAGTGGAGAAAAGTTTATCTGACTTAACCAGGCAGAAGGAGGCGCTCGAGCTCGAGTGGGTCCGGCTCGATGACGAGCGGAAGATAATGAGGGAGAAGCTCGCGCCCGTCCTCGAGCGAGAGCGGCAGACGGAAGAAGCTGAAGCGAAGCTTGAATTGGAAGAAGCCAAAGCCACCATCCCTCAAGATAAGCAAGCGGTGGAGAAGAAGCGCCAAGTCATCCAAGCCACGCGGCGCGAGGTCGAGCAGGAGAAGTGGGTTCATCAGGAGAAGTTGTGGAAAGTAGAGAACGTGATCGAGACCAACACGGTGAAGTACCGCGCCCTTCTTGATCAAGAAGATGAGTTGAAGAAGCGATTAAACTCACTCGCCATTTAATTTTAAAATGCCTGAAGCTAACATCGTCGATCGTCGTGAGGAAGCGCGGCGCGCCATGGAAGGGGAGGAGTGGCAGAAGCGGCGCACCACTGAAGCGGCGGTGAGCGACAAGCGACGCGAAGAAGCGCGCCTCGCCATGGAAGGGAGCGATCGGCGGGCGAAACGCCTCGCCGTGGAGACGGCCAAACGCGCGACGGCCGAAGCAGCCGAGATCGCCACTCGCGCGGTGGCCGAGAAGGAGGCCGCCGCGCGGGGCGCGGCGCAATCGGCCCTTGAAGCCGAGCGGGCTCGGGCCGCCGCGGCGGCGGCCGAAACAGCCGCGCGGCAAGAGCGGGCCACGGCCGCGACCGCGACGATCAACCAGCTTAAGTCGACCCCCGTCACGATGAATCCGGTGCGGACCCTCCGCAGTGACCTAGCCGCGGCGGCGTCCGGCGGTGGCTCCCTTAGTCAAACGGTGATCGAGAATGCCTCGAAGCCAAGTTTCATCCCCGCCGCGGCACCGGCGAAGCGCGGCGGTTGGCTTGGTTGGTTGGTCTTACTCTTGCTCTTGCTCGGTATGGGAATTGTGGCTTACCTCTATTTCTATACTCAATTCTTCGCCTTCCTCTTCACTCCCACCACTCCACCACCGGCACAAACGACCACCAATCCGACGATCCCAGCGACGCCAGCCGCGCCGCTCGACGAAGCGACGGCTGACTTTAAATTACTAAGCGATGTGGAAGTACCCGTCACACTCGAAGCCGGAGCCCTCGCGCTCCGCCAAGCGTTAAATGACGGTCCAATTGTGCCCACCCAATCAGCTAGAATCTTACTCACCTCGGGCGGCTCACCAATCGCGCTCGCACCATGGCTTAACAGCCTGAAGGTGATCTGGCCCGACAGTTTGAAGCAAACGCTCGAACCGAAGTTTCTCCTCGGTCGTTATGATGATCCTTCCGGGCCAAGCACCTTCCTCGCCCTGCGAGCGAAAGATTACCAACGCGCCCTGACCGGCCTGGCCGCTTGGGAGAAGGATCTACCCGCCCTCTTCTATCAGCTCACTGGTCATGTCGCGCTCTCGCCCGCGAGTGGCACCAGCACGGCGGTGTGGTCTAGTGGATTGAAGAATAATTTGGCCACCCGCACCCTCACTCGTGATGGCCGCGCCGTCCTTCTCCACACCATTTTTAATCAAAAGCTCATCATCATCGCCGAAGGTAATGAAGCTCTGGCCGAGATAATTAACCGCTTGGCAGGCGGGACCAATTAGCCGAATTGCGGAAAGAAACTAATTTGTTACAATGGCCTTATGGAAAATTTAAATCTAAAACACTACGCCGAACTCCTCGAAACGGAGCAGGTTAAACTTGAGGAAGAATTGAAGGAGGTGGCACGCGTCAATCCCAAAGATCAGAGTGATTGGGAAGCCGTACCGGCCGAACGAGACGAGACGACCTTCCGCGACGAAGTGGCCGACCGAATGGAAGAGTTTG
>JBBTTW010000021.1:0-8814 GCA_038064055.1 Patescibacteria group bacterium
GCCGGCCCAGGTGGCGATGGTGGCGATGGTGGTCTCGGTGACAATGACAACACCACAGACGGTGTTGGCGGCGGCGGGGGGGGTAATGGCGGCGGCAGTGATGGTGGGAGTGGTGTGACAAGTGACACAATTGGTGCCAGTGGTGGAAATAATTTACGAGGTTTCGGTGGCGCTGTTGGGGTCGCCGGCGCCGGTGCCGCCGGCACCGGCGGTGGCGGTGGTGCTGGCGGCGGTGATACTGGTAGTGGTATCGATCATGGCGGCGCCGGTGGAGCGGGAATTGAATGGGATTCTCAAACTCCGTATGGATCAGGGGGTGGCTCTGGTGGAGCCGCCGATGGGTCTAACTCAGTGGGGGGAGGTTTATATGGCGGCGGTTCTGGCGGAGCGGAAGGGGCGGCTGGTGCCGGCGCCAATGGGATCATTGTCGTGACCTACGCGCCGGAGAAAATAAGAATCATTCGCCTCCACGGCGTACGTCTTCAAGGTATCCGTTTGAGATAATTTTAAGTGATGTCTAAAAAAATCATTATTTATTTCCTCTTTATAATTTTTGGACTAATTTTTTCTTATCTCCATTTTAAACTACTAGAGGGGGGAAAAGCTCTAAATAATAATTCAGTAAAAAATGAACCGGCTGGTTGGCTAAAGTATCATAACCCAGATCAATCGTTCTCCCTCGCTTATCCACCAGAACTATTAGTTAAGGAGTATGATGAAGGCGATGGGACCAAGACTATTATTTTTGAAGGTAGAAATCAAAAAAGAGGCTTTCAAGTTTTCTTCACGCCATATTTGGGAGAGTCGATAACTTCTTCTAGAATATTGCGAGACATTCCCAGTGGAAATTTTACTGAACCGGCCGAAGTTATCTTAGATGATCAAGTTAGAGGATTAATATTTTTTAGCCAGCAGATTGGAGGACAAATGAGAGAAGTCTGGTTCCTGCATAACGGTTATCTGTTTGAAGTAACCGCGGTAGCCAGTCTTGATCAGTGGCTATCAGATATTTTATCCACTTGGCATTTCAATTAAGAATGGTAGACTATTAAAGTTTATAAGCTTAATAAATTAAAGAATAAGTTTTTATGGAGGGAACACAAACTATCAATTCACCGCGCCGCCACGGCGGTCTGTGGATGGTCATTCTTGTTATCATTG
Organism: Patescibacteria group bacterium; assembly: GCA_038064055.1. GTDB lineage: Bacteria > Patescibacteriota > Minisyncoccia > Phycocordibacterales > JACOZG01 > JACOZG01. The sequence continues at coordinate 1,162 of JBBTTW010000021.1, forward strand.
TCGCCTTCTTGGCTTGGGCTTGGTTCACTGACCGGTTGCCAATGACTAAATCCAGCTCAACCAGCGGCTATCAAGCAGTTTTCTTAGATAATAATCAGGTCTACTTCGGCAAGTTGTCGAACATGAACCGAAATTTCACCACCCTAACCGAGATTTTTTATCTTCAAATTAGCCAACCACTTCAGCCTAGCGAACCAGCCAGTAATGTTAATTTGATAAAACTCGGAGCTGAATTGCATGGCCCAAGTGATGAGATGAAGATCAATAGGGAGCACATCCTCTTTGTTGAGAATCTGAAGGAGGATTCCCAAGTTTCTCAAGCGATTAAGCGCTATAAGGAAGAACAAGCTAAACAAGCTGAAACTCCTGCCGCGACTGATTAGTTGAAAATAGATGAGCCAGGGGTCTAAACTCTTAATTTTAGGCATCTTATTCTTCTTTGGTTGGCTTACTCGGGCTCAAGAGTTTACCTCCACTAGTTACAAAGTTCTTGATCCGGTACTTGAGCCCGGTGGTTTCTCTACTTCCAATGATTATCGACTATGGAGTGTCTTGGCTCAACCAGCCATCGGCACTAGTACTGCGACTAGCTTCAGTGCCAAAGCTGGTTTCTTGTATTTCCCCGAGCCGTCTAGTGGCTCGGGGGTAACGGTGACGACCGGTGGGAGCACTGGCTCGTCCAGCGGCAGTTCTTCTTCTTTGCTCGGTTTAAGAGTTGAATTGAGTGGTTTGGCTTATCCGAATCGGCCGGTGATTATCTTCCAGTCCGGCCGCCGACTCGGCGAAACCAAGGCGGATGCTGTCGGGAACTTCAGTTTCTCTCTTAATACGGCCACTCCGGGTACGAGCGTCTTTGGTGTTTACGCCATCGACGTTAATAATATCCAATCTCGAACGCTAACTTTCCCCGTCACGGCCACTCCGGGAGTCGTCGCCCGAGCGGTTGGCATCTTCATCCCCCCGACAATCACCACCGATAAATCTGAAGTTAAAACCGGCGAAGAGATAAAATTATTTGGCCAAGGGCCAGCTCAAGCAATGGTGGAGGTGGAAGCGATTAATGGTCGACAAACGTCCCGCACCCAGGTGCTAACGGATTCGAACGGCAATTATAATTACTCATTATCTACCAAGGGTTTAACTCTGGGTGATTACGCTTCGCGGGCGCGCTCGATCGTCATCGGTGGTTCGACTAGCTTGTTTGGTCTCCTTACCGATTGGACCGTCGGCCCCGAGACGATCTTACGAAAGCCGGCCACGCGTTGCCCTCGCACCGCGGACCTCAATGATGATTGTTTGGTCAATCTCTATGACTTCTCGATTCTCACTTACTGGCTTGATCGTCCTAATCCGCCACTCAAGGTAGATCTCGAGCGAAATCAAACCATCGATCTACGTGACTTCAGTGTGGCGGCTTACTACTGGACGGGCTAGAGCCTTAAACAACCTTGATGAAAAAATTAATTTTAATTCTCGCTCTAATTACTTGGCTCCATCCGACCCTCGGCTTGGCGGCTTTATTGACAACAAAGATTGATCACGAGCCGGAAAAGGTGGGCGATAAATTTAAACTCGAGGTCTGGCTTAAGGGTGAGGGGAGCGACATTAATGCTTTGGAAGGAATGTTGATTTGGCCAGACGACAAACTAAAATTACTGGAAATTGAAGAAGCGCCATCGATTATCGGTCTCTGGATCAAGCGACCGGAAGTTGTGGATAACAATAGTTTGAAATTTTCCGGTCTCTTACCGGGTGGCTTTCTGGAGGAATCAGGGCAACTACTATCCCTAAACTTCGAAATTTTGAAAAAGGGCGAACTAGAAGTGCGTTTCGATAACACCTTAGCTTTACTCAATGATGGTAAGGGTACACCCGTCTCACTCACAGTGGATAATTTAATTTTGAAAGTAGGTTCAAGCAATTTGGGTTCTAAAAAGCAGATTTTATTCATAATCCTTGTTATAATTAGTCTAATCATCCTATGGTTCTTTCGTCGTCGAAAAAAGGTTTCGGTTTAGTTGTCTCGATTCTGGTCGGGATCTGTCTTTTTGTTACCTCACCCGCCGAAGCGGCGTCACTTATGGTGACGCCGGCCGGCGGGACTTTCACAGTCGGAAGCACTTTTGATGTCCCGATCTATGTCGATACCCAGAACGAATCAATTAATGCCGTCGCGGTGGCGCTCAAATTTCCACCCGACAAATTACAACTCGTCTCTCCCTCATCAGGCCGCTCCATTATCGGTATCTGGCCCACGCCACCGCGGTTTAACAATCAAGAGGGGACAATTGATCTGCAGGGTCTTGTCCCTGGGGGGATCAAAACTTCCAATGGTCTCATTGCTACGCTAACCTTCCGCGTCAAGTCTGTCGGTCAAGCGGTGATCAAACTCCTCGATGATTCCAAGGTTCTTTCTAACGACGGTCTGGGTACGGATGTTTTAAAACATTCCCAAAGTGCAATTTACCAGCTTTTACTACCACCACCGGCGGGCCCGATCGTTAGTTCTCAGACCCACTCTGATTCGACTAAATGGTATGCGAACAATAATCCGATTTTAAATTGGGCGGCCACGGATGAGCCAGTCGAAGGTTATAGTTACATTCTAAACAATGATCCAACCACGGTGCCCGACGACATCACCGATGGTTCGAAGACCAGCCTAACTTACAGTAGTCTGGCTGATGGTATCTACTACTTTCATATCAAAGCTTTACGTAATGGCACTTGGGGTGGAGTGACCCACTTTGCCCTCTCGATTGATCTTACCCCGCCAGCAGTTTTCACCTTAGACATTACCCCCTCGAGTCGGACGACCCGTCGCCAACCAGTGGTGCAGTGGTCAACGACGGATGCCAATTCCGGTCTCGATCATTACGAACTTAAGATTGTTCCGCTAACCCAGGGTGTGGGCGATCCGACTAGTCTTAATGGTTCGCAAACCCTATTCATTGAAGTTCAAAGTCCCTACGTCACTCCCTTACTCGAGCGCGGGCGCTACCACGTGATTATCCGCGGCTTCGATCGAGCCGGCAACTTCGTTGAAACAGTCGAATCATTGGCGATTGTTAATCCTTTTTTCAAACTGGTTGGTGGGGAGGGTTTACAAATAGGTGGAGCTTTTGTCATTCCATGGCTTTGGATTTGGTTTATTTTCACTTTTCTCATCGCTTTGGCTTGGTATACCCTGTTTAAAATTAAACGTTGGCACCATTCACTTGATGAGAAGCGCGGGAAGAAAGTTCTGCCAGTTGACGTTAAGGAGCAACTCGAAGAGTTGAAGCGATATCGCGCTAAGTATGGCCAGGCGATGGTAGTGATTTTAATGCTTGGTTCCATTATCTTTGGCCGGCAGATTGCCCTAGCAGAAACCCTGTCGCCGCCGTTAGTGAATGTCGTCTCGCGAACGATCACCAACGAAGACATCTTCTATTTGGGCGGCGAGACTAAAGTGCCGGAGTCGAAAGTAGTGATCTACCTTCAAAATTTAACAACTGGCGAGACGGTCAGTTATGAGGCAACGAGTAACGCGGCGGGCGATTGGTTCTATCGGCACAATAGTTTCCTCACGAGTGGCCACTACCAACTCTGGGTCCAAGCTCAAGTGGGAGATGAGTTGAGTCCGCCTAGTCCGCAAATTGTCCTCGAAGTGGAGCGAGCCGCTTTCCAGTTTGGCGTTTCGCGCTTGAGCTACGCCTCGGTTTTCCTCGTGCTACTTCTTATCCTTCTTTTGGTACTGACAATACTCATTACTTCAATTGTTGTTCATGGTCTACGTGGTCGAGTGAAGCATCGACTATTCTTGAAAGAAATCAGGGAGGCTGAAGAGTCTGTCCGTCGCGGCTTCGCCGTTTTGCGCCGAGACATTAATGCTGAGCTCGCGGTGATTAAAAAAGTGAAATTGGAGCGCGAGCTGGCTCTCGAAGAGAAGCAAGCTGAAGAGAGATTGTTGAAAGATCTCCAGATGGTGGAACGCTATATTGGACGCGAAATTTGGGAAGTTGAACAAGCCGAAGCATAAAAAAACCGCTCGAAGATTTTCATCTCGAACGGTTAAATTGACTTCGCCTAACTTAATCTCGACGAATGACGAGAACGGTGTTGTGGCCGGTTCGATCGCCATGGCAGCGACTAAACCAGCGCCCCGCATCGTTCGCCGTGTCGATCTTGTCACGCTGGATTTGATCAGCCGGAATCCCTCTCATCGCAAACTGGTTTCTGATCAATTGATGTAGATCAAGCGCGCCAGTCCCGAGGTCGTTTCCGAGGAAGCAGTCAGCGCCGTAGTGGTCTCGAATGAAGGCGTTCATCAAGCGATTCCACTTACCGTGAATGGGGTGATTATAGGAATGAAGAAAGGAGATTGGCCCAACCCCGCAACAGGAGAAAACGTTCAAACTAAGGACGTCTCGTCTCGGCCAGAAGAGTCGATCAAGGATAGCATCGACGACGCTCGGAAACTTCCGCTTCGGTCCGCCGGAGACACTAGCTTGGTCGATAAGGGAGAAGCGGCCGGCGTGAGCGGCGATGACGCGCCCGTCACTGTGCTTAGTGATAATGGTAGGGCAATCAGCTGTCCTAAACCAAGCCATAGAATGAGGTGGAACGAGGACGCCATCGGCCGGGTAATCGAAGACGAATTCGATATTACCAACTCGCTTTTTTGATATGAAGTCGCCCTCGGTACAAACCTCACCGTTGAAGGTGTCGGTTGAAGGGTGAAGAACGCGACCAATTTGTAAGTCTGAAGCGACTTGGGCGACATGCTCAATACCAAGATCACCTAGTCGCTTACCGAAGATCCGGATCTCGGTCGAGTCCTTGAAAGGGAAATATGCGCTGTTTGGCACCACCGGTCACCTCCTTTCTAAAGTTAAAGATCAGTGCTATTGTATTTCTACTCTATGATCGAAGTTTTGTCCAGTTTTAAAAAAGTCCATTTTGTCGGCATTGGCGGGATCGGTATTTCGGCTATTGCGAGGATGCTTCTACTTGAAGGCCGATCAGTAACGGGCTCCGATGAGTCGCTCGACACTCCAGTTGTTTTAGCGCTTAAGCAAGCTGGGGCGGTGATTTACAATGAGCATCGAGCGGAGCAGGTGACAAGCAATACCGATCTTCTAATTTATTCTTTAGCGATCCCGGCCGATAATCCAGAACGAGCGGCGGCGCGACAATTAGGAATCAGAGAATTATCTTACCCTGAAGCCCTAGGTTTAATCTCAAAAGGTAAGTTCACCATTGCGGTGGCAGGGACGCATGGCAAAACTACCACCACGGCCATGCTGGCCGACGTCTTGGTTAAGGGTGACCTTGATCCAACGGTAATCGTGGGCAGCCTCCTAAAACGAGGAGAAACTAATCTTATCGTTGGACGTTCCGAGTACTTTCTCGTCGAGGCTTGTGAGTACCGCGAATCATTCCTCAATCTAACCCCACAAGTGCTCGTGATCACAAACATTGATGATGACCATCTTGATTACTATCAGGATCTCGGGGCAATCGAACAAGCCTTCGCTAAACTGGCGACCAAGTTGCCACCCACCGGCTATTTAATTTGCGATTCTCAAAACGAGAGATTGAAGTTGGTGATTACTGCCGCTCGGTGCCAGATTATTGATTATCGTGGAATGAAGACGGATCAACTCAAACTCCAAATTCCCGGAGCCCACAATCGATCTAATGCCGCTGCGGCCTTGGCGGTGGCGTCGGTTTTGGAAATTAGCCCCTCGACTTCGCTCGGGGCTTTGAATCAGTTCAAGGGCACGTGGCGGCGCTTCGAGTCGAAAGGGGAAACGAAATCTGGGGCACTCCTTTACGATGATTACGCCCATCATCCGACAGAGATTAAAGCGACCCTTGAAGGAGTGAAATCAAGTTTTCCTGGTCACCGAATTGTGGTTGCTTTCCAACCCCATCTCTACAGTCGGACTAAATTACTTCTATCAGACTTTGCTTCTGCTTTCGCGTCGGCTGATGAATTACTTATTTTACCAATTTATGCCGCGCGCGAAACACCCGACCCCACTGTCAGTAGTGAACTTTTTACCGAAGCGGTCATTAAGTCAGGCACAGTCAAAGCAGTAAAATATTTTTCCAGCTTGGCGAGCGCTCAACAATATTTGGAAGAGAAAACTGGTCGGGGCGACCTTGTGCTAACGATGGGGGCCGGCGACATCTTTGCCTTAGCTGACAACTTACGTTACAATCAATAATCTATGGTTAAATATTCATCGTTTCGCTTAGCCAATGCCCTAATTGGTTTCCTAATCATCATCCTTGCTTTCCTCGGCGGTTTACCCCTTTGGGTCAAGAGTCTCATTTTCGCCGTCTTTGGCCTTTTGGTGATCCTCTTTTCTCTAGCCGAATCCGGTGGTCGGGTGGAAATAAAATCAGAAACGAAAAACCAAAGTGGCAACCAAGTCAACGCGGCGTAAAGGCAAATCACTCGTTCTGTTCTCACTCTGTGGAGTGGCTCTCTTTCTCGTTCTCGCCATCAGTCTTTTTAACTGGGTAGCGACAAGGCAAACCCTTAGTTACCAGGTGGCCGCTCCCGATAGTGATAATCTGATAGAAGTAAAACCGGAGGAGCCGCCGGCTTTTCGCGTGACTCATCTCGACCCGCCGGCGGCAGTGAAGGCAATTTATATGACGAGTTGGGTGGCGGGGACGCTTACTCGTCGTAATGAATTGATTAAACTGATTAAAGAGACCGAGATTAACGCGGTGGTGATTGATATTAAGGATTACTCGGGTCGGATTGCCTTCGCCGTGGCGGATCCCGAGATTATGGCGAGCGGCGCGGTGGAAGAGCGGATTAAAAATATTAAAGAATTTATCGGTGAGCTTCACGAGGCGGGGATCTACGTCATTGGCCGGATCTCGGTCTTCCAAGATAGCTTCTTCACTTCAAGGCATCCGGAGTTTGCCGTCCATCGCTTGTCTGATGGTGGTGTATGGAAAGACCGGAAGGGGATTAGTTGGCTCGAAGTTGGAGCGACACCGGTTTGGGATTATATTATTAAAATTAGTAAGGAATCTTATGCTGTGGGCTTTGACGAGCTCAACTTTGATTACATCCGATTCCCTTCGGATGGCAACATGTCGGACATTGCCTACCGATTTGTCGACTTAAAAACCGAAACTCGCTCCGCCGCGTTGGCTAAATTCTTCAAATATCTTGATGGCGGATTAGCAGATCTTAATGTGCGAACCTCGGCTGACCTTTTCGGCCTCACCACCACCAGCCTCGATGATCTGGGTATTGGTCAGGTTTTGGTTGAGGCCGCACCTTACTTTGATTACATCGCACCGATGGTCTACCCTTCCCACTTTGCCAGCGGTTTCCTTAATTTCAAAAATCCGGCGACCGAACCACATGCGGTGGTGAAGCATTCAATGTCGACAGCGAGAGACAGATTGCTTGCCTTAAATACCGCGACCAGTACTACTGCCACCTCAACTCCGCCGCTACCAGCTAAAAAGATCGCCACTCTCCGACCATGGCTCCAAGACTTTGACCTCGGTACCACCTACACGGCCGAAATGGTGCGAGCGCAAATTCAAGCGACTTATGATTCCGGGCTAACTTCGTGGATGCTCTGGGATCCAGCCAATCACTACACTTCTGGCGCCTTGTTGCTAGAATAAAAA
>JBBTTW010000022.1:0-4085 GCA_038064055.1 Patescibacteria group bacterium
CCCGCTTCGTCCCAATCAATCACGATGAAATCCCCTTCCTTATTTTGAATCGTGTTGGTTGGCGATATATCTGTATGAATTAAAGTCTTAGGTAAACCCTGAAAGCTTGGTAAATTACCCACCACTTTTAAATATTCTTCTCCAAATTCAAAGTTTCCAGAATTTTTCTTTAAATCTTGAACTACAATGTCAGCGTTGAAATCTGTTTCGAAAGGAAAATTGGCAACTTTGTGTAAGACTCCAGTAATTCTACCTAGTTCGCCATACGTTTTTGCAGAATTGTCTGGATGGACGCCGTCGATATACTCGATCAAATATATGAGCTGGTTATTATTGATGGTGACAAAAGCTTTCCCATTTTTTGTTTTAAGTAAACGAGAGATATGGTTGAAGCCAACGTCATTTAAAAAATCAAAGGTTGTTAGGTCCCTTTCAATTGTGGTCGACGTTTTCCAGGTGTGAGCAATTTTATAAATATATCTCCCGTGATCTGATTCAATTATACCGACCCTACTGCCACCACTCTTTCGTAATAGCTCACCAATTCTAACGCCATCTATTGGCCAATTTTGTTCTATTAAATCTTTGGTTAATTCTGTTTCTGTCTCCATGTTTTATGCGCGCGCTTGGATTTGAACCAAGGACCGGGCGTGTATAAGACGCCTGCTCTACCACTGAGCTACGCGCGCGAATCAAAGCGCTCTAACTCCGCCGCGGCGGAAGCTACGCGCCCCAACCCTACCCCAATGATTATACTATGCTCTCTGGTAAGGGTAACGGTGATTCGAGTGAGACTGCTTCCGTCCTCTGTTTTGGCGTAATGCCGTAATTAGTTAAAAGTTGGTCGAATTCTTCGCGCTCAATCGTCTCCACGCGGATAAGCTCAAGCGACATCGCTTCGAGGGCGGCGGCGTGATCGGTCAGCACCTTCTTCGCTCGCACGCGGGCTTCGTTCATTAGTTTCGAGACCTCATGATCAACCGCAGCCGAAACGGCTTCGGACGAATACTTCTCCGCCATCGTGCCGTAACCACCCCAGAATTTCTGACTACCTAGATCGAGGGCCACGGGCCCGAGCTTCTCGCTCATGCCGTACTTCGTGACCATGTCGCGGGCGAGGGCCGTGGCGACCGAAATGTCATTCGAAGCGCCGGTGGTAATGTCGTCGAAGATCATTTCTTCGGCGGTGTAGCCAGCGAGCGAGACGGCGAGATCATCGAGAAATTCTTTCCGCGATTGGAGCTTACGATCTTCAAACGGCAGTTTGAGCGTGTAGCCCGCCGCGTGCCCACGAGAGATAATGGAAACTTTGTGCACCGGATCGGAGTACGGCAAGACGCTCGCCACGAGCGCGTGCCCAATCTCGTGGTAGGCGGTGATCTTCTTCTCCTTCTCCGATAGGATGTGGCTCCGGCGTTCGGGTCCGAGCATCACCTTCTCCACCGAGCGCACGAGGTCGTACTGACTGACGAGCTTGCGCCCTTCGCGCGCGGCGAGGATGGCGCCTTCGTTCATCACGTTGGCCAAGTCGGCGCCGGAGAAGCCGGGGGTTCGCTCAGCAATCACCCGCAAATTCACATCTTCGGCCAATGGCTTCTTCTTAGCATAAATATTTAAAATTTCTTCCCGATCACGAATGTCGGGCTTGTCGAGCACCACGCGTCGGTCGAAGCGACCGGGGCGGAGGAGGGCCGGGTCGAGCACGTCGGGGCGATTCGTCGCCGCCATCACAATCAACTTCTCATTCGGCTCGAAGCCGTCCATCTCAACCAGAATTTGGTTCAAGGTTTGCTCGCGCTCATCATTGCCGCCACCCATCCCCGAGCCGCGGTGCCGACCAATGGCATCGATCTCATCGATGAAGATGATCGCCGGCGCCGCCTTCTTGGCGAGCTTAAAGAGATCCCTCACGCGCGAAGCGCCAACGCCGACAAACATTTCGACAAACTCCGAACCCGAGAGGTAGAAGAAGGGCACATGCGCCTCCCCTGCCACGGCGCGAGCGAGCAAGGTCTTGCCGGTGCCGGGAGCGCCCATGAGGAGCACGCCTTTCGGAATCTTGGCCCCAATGTCGAGAAACTTTTTCGGACTCTTTAAAAAGTCGACGATCTCGAGCAACTCCTCCTTCGCTTCGCGCACACCGGCCACATCTTTAAAGGTGATCTTCTGATTCTGATTATTGGGATCGATGATGCGGGCGCGGGATTGACCGAAGGAGAAGGCTTGCATCGAAGCACCACGCATCTGGCGCGAGATCATCCAAACGAAGAAGAGAATGAGGAAGATCGGCAGGAGGAAGGGTAAGAGGTTGAGGAGCCAGAAGCCGAGGCCGCCTGGATTCTCCACCTTAATCGAGACGGGCTTGAGTTCGGTGGCGGTGATGCCGTAATTGGCCAGCGTTTCGGAGAGTGAGGCTTCGGCCTCCTTCTGCGACCGGCCGGCGTGACCATCGTTATAGATGAGATCGAGTTCGTCGCCGATAATGCCAATCTCCTTAATTTGGCCTGCTTTAAGATCAGCCGCGAGTTGCGAGAGTGGCACTTCCGTTACCGCCTCGGGCGCATCGAGCCAGTAGGAATACACACTCACGAGGACCATGAGGATAAGGAGAGCACTTAAGATTTGGCGGCTGAATTGGCTGGCAATCCGGCGGCGGGGTGATTCTTTAGCCATTTATCGTCCAATATACAGAAATCTCACAAAAAAGAAAGGGTGGAAAAAATGTGTTAGACTGGAATTTAATGACCACTTGGACGACCAATCGGGAGGCCCGCTTCCACTATGAGCTACTCCAGAAATGGGAAGCCGGGATTGAACTCGTGGGTCTTGAGGTGAAGTCGGTGAAGGCCGGCCGCGTCAACTTGACTGGTGCCCATGCGGTCGTCCGCGGCGGCGAGGTCTACCTCTTAAATGCCGACATTGCCCCCTACCAACCAGCGAACACACCGCCCGACTACGACTCACGTCGCACCCGCAAACTTCTATTAACGAAGAGGGAGATCAGCCAATTACTCGAGCTGGAGCAAGAGAAACGGTTGACAATTATCCCCCTAAGCATGTATAGTAAAGGGCGGAATATCAAGGTTGAGATTGCCCTCGCCCGCGGCAAGAAGCAGTACGACAAACGCGAAGCGATTAAAAAGAGAGACACCAAGCGTCTCATTGATCGGACTTTGAAAAGTAATTAGCGGTTGTGGCTTACTTTGTTTATATCTTGTTGAGTCATCTGGATAGGAAGTTGTATGTCGGTTGTACTAGCGATATTGAATCGAGGTTAAAACGACATAATGATGGATTAGTAGACTCAACAAAGAATCGGAGACCTTTTTCTTTAATCTACAGTGAGAAAATAGAAGACAAAACCGAAGCTTTTAATCGAGAGAGATTCCTTAAAAGCTTATGGGGTAGTAGATTCAAGAAAAAGGTCTTGGCTGATTATTTAAACAAAGTCAGCCACGACTGATGTTTTGTGGCTAACCCGTCCTAGAGCACTGGAGGTGCTCGGATTAGGGTCGCCCGAACATTTTGCAAAGCAAGTTTTATGGCTAAAACAATCTGCTACCGCAGATTGTTCGCCCGAACATTTTGCAAAGCAAAATGTTTTAGGGGGATGATCGGCCTCGACAGTTGGGTCAGTGATCGTGTGCTAGCCGAGCGCGCTCTTCGCTCGTAAATATCGGAGCATCGAATAAGTGCTAACTTATTCTCCAAAGTAAAGGCGGGGTTCGCCCAGGCCTTTACTCCAGCTTTCGCTTTAGCTTAAGCTGGCGTCTGCTCTCCTAACTTCCGATAGGGAGAAGTAGGTGCAATAACCTTCGGGATAAGCGATTGCTCGCCGTGGCAGTTTAGCTGAAACTAAGCGGCTCGACGCGAAGCGATTTTGCCGCTTTCGACACTTCGCGTTTAAAATTTAAAATCGGCTATGCTCGTAGACTCACCCTTGCCCACCAATTGCACCCGGGTTCGATTCCCGGCATCTCCACCAAAATCTGACTTTCTGCAAATTTCCCGACCATTTCGGTGGCGGCAAGAAGTGCCGCCCAAGCATTTCCCCCCGACAAATCCTCTCCGCTCGGCGCGGTGAG